>DATBSU010000200.1:0-3852 GCA_036559585.1 Methyloceanibacter sp. | reverse complement strand
TTCGGCGGAGCGCATCTGGATCGAGCTGAAGCGCATCTTGATGGCGCCGCGCGCGACGGACGCCATCGAGGCTTTGTTCGATTACGGCTTGCTCACGGAGATTCTCGGCGGGGTACCGCGTCTCCTCGACTTCGAGCGGCTGGTCGCGATCGAGGCTGCCAATGGCGTGGCGGCCAGCGCAGCCTTGCGCCTCGCCGTGCTTGCCATCTTTGTGGTTGGGACGTCGCGCGCACGGCGGAACGTTTAAGGTTGTCGAACGTCGAGCAAGGTATCCTCGCGCTGGCTGCCGATGTTCTCATCGGTCTGCCACGAGAGAGTTTCGCGAAGGCCGCGCTCTATCGGCTTGGTCCCGATGCGTACCGCGCCGCTGCTCTAATCGCGTGGGCGCGGTCAGGCGATGCGGTGGACGATCCACGATGGATCGAAGCGCTCAAGCTGCCCGATCGCTGGCAGGCGCCGGCGTTTCCATTGCGCGGGCAAGACGTCATGGCGCTCGGGATCGCGGGGCCGGAGGTTGGCATAACGTTGCGGCAACTTGAGCAAGAGTGGATCGAAGGCGGCTTCGCCGAGACGCGCGAGCGGCTCCTTGAAAGAGCGGCGACGCTTAGCCGTGCGTAAAGTTAGAGCCGCTCGATCAAGGCCATGGCCGCGGCCGGCGCCTTCAACTTTCCTTCGTGGATGAAATAAACGAATACATCGCGGGGGTGCGGCTTCGATTCCGGCGCGGCGAGCAGCTTCAGATCTTGCGGCGCTTCGCCTTTCGCCCAAATCTTGCCGCGTGACGCCCAGGCATCGAGCGCCTTCGGCGGATAGGCGGCAGCGAGTTTGTCGTCGCCCTGCTGCAGCCGCGCATATACCACATCGCCGCTGAGATCGGCAATGTTCGGCCAAGCCTCGGCGTCGGTATAAACGGGGGCGGCGCCCGACTCGCGAAGCAATTCGATGAAGCGCGGGATCTCGAAGCTGCGATGACGTGCTTCAATGACGTGGTTGAGCTTCAGCCCGCCGAGCTCTTTGGGGAGCAGCGCGAGGAACTTGGCGAAGTCCTCTTCGTCGAATTGCTTGAACGGTGCGAACTGCCAGAGGATGGGACCGAGCTTGTCGCCGAGCTCGCTCAAGCCAGAGCCGATGAAACGCTCGATGAATTTGCCGGTTTCGGCCAGCACTTTTTGTTGTGTGACAAGGCGCGGGCCTTTCACCGAAAAGACGAAGCTTTGCGGTGCAGTGTCGGCCCATTTGCGGAAGCTTGCGGGGCTTTGCAGCCGATAATGCGTGGCGTTGATTTCGATCGTGGTGAGATGTTGCGTAGCAAACGCAAGCTCGTCGGCCTGCTTCAAGCCCTTCGGATAGAAGACGCCGCGCCAGGGGGGATAAACCCAGCCGCCGATGCCGGCGCGGATGGTTCGCCCCTTCGAGACGACCATGAGTTCCCCCATTCGCTTGAATTACTCGGCGTCGGGTGAATAGACCTGGAAGTTGTCGAAATAGAATTCCCCGCGTCCGATCGCGATCATTCCGGCGTGGTTGCCTTCGAAGCCCGTGCCGTCGATCGAGCCTACCACCTTGTCATTGATGCGGAATTCGACCTTGCCGGAATCGAGTGTGTTGACCTCCAGCGTCGCGCCGTCGTGATAAGAGTGGGCGCCTTGCGAAACGGTTTGCAGGCCGCTCTCGTCGCGCTTCAGGATTTGATAGCCATCCTTGGTCAGCACGAAGGCGAGGTAGGTTTTGCCCTCGGGGTCGAAGCGGTACAGCACGCCCGCGCCCGAATCTTTATCCTCGAACGTGCCGTCCACGTCGACATCTACAGAAGACACCGAGAGATCGAGAGGCTTATCGCCTTCACTCAGGCCAAGTTGAACGTAGCGCACGGCGTCCTTGTCGTCGTGATTGGCTACCACGTATTCTCCGTCCTCGATCTTGGCCGACCATTGTCCGTCATTGCCGAGCGCCAGGACGCCAGTCTCTGAATCGTTTGACTTGAGCGCTTCGTCGAAGTTCCAGTCGATCAGAGGCTTGCTGTCGTCCTCCTCCGCCGCCTCGGCAAGAATATTTGCGGCGCTAAAGACAAGGACAAAGCAGCTGATTGCCAGCAGGCGACGCAAAAATGGTCTGGGCATTGCCAAATCTGTTCCTAACATTTCTTGGATGCAACGCGCCGTGCCGCGTCTGGCACTAATGCCCGAGATCGTATTCGTAGATATGCGCCTTCTCGCGCGTCAGAACTGGCTTCAGATCGCGGAACGCCTTCGGATAGAGATAGAAGGGAATGCGCGGGAACAGGTGATGGATGAGGTGGAAGTTCTGGAACATATAGAGCCAGTTGGCGACCGGCTCGGCGACCTTGCCCTTCACCCAAAACACGTTGGTGTCGCGATAGCGCTCATGCACCTCGTGCGGTTTGTGAGTGAGATAGGCGAAGAAATAGATGATCATCGCAGACGCGACGATGTGCGGCACGATCCACAGCATCAGCGCTTCGCGCCAATAGCCGTACACCGATAGACCGAGGGCGACAGAGTAGAGCAGCGCATACATCGCCGCGATGTGAATGGTGAGCGGGCGCATGCCCGGGATGTGCGCATGGAAGGCGATGTGCTTCCAGAAATACTGGTGATACCAAAACACGATGGTGAAGCAGCGGAACAACACGTTGAGAGGGCCCTGCACGGCCACCCAGTGATCGGGATCGATCTCTGTATCGTTGGTGTCGCGGTGATGAGCGAGATGCATGTAGCGGAACGCCTTGTACTCATGCAGCAGGATCGCGCCGCAGACGAAGCCGACGAGGTGGTTCAGCCAGAGGAAGCGGGAGTCCTTGCCGGCGATATTGCCGTGGCAGGCCTCATGCAGCGGCGTCTGGTCGAGATAGAGGATAAAGGAGTTGAAGATCATCCCAAGCCAGAGTGGGATGATCCGAATGGTGCCGAGCGTGGTAACAAGGGCAAACGCAGAGACGATAGCCACGGCAACCCAAACGGTCCGCCAGGCCACCATGCCTTGATAGGGCTTCACTAATTTGAGCGCCTCGCGGTCGGCGTTCGCATTCGGCTCATCGCGCGGCGAGGATGCAATCGTGCCTGCTGCAATGTTCATGTCTTCGAGTCCTCTACGTCCCCCAATTCATGTTCCGCCTCCGCCGGCAATTGCCCGCGCAGAGATGGACTCAACCTCGGAACCCATGAATTTTGCGCTTAGGACGTACCCTGTTCAAGACACCTTTTGGTCGCCAAAGCAGCTCAGTTGACGCAGGGGTAAATGGGGCGTCAAAGCCCATCCCGGACTGGCGCTAACGAGGCGGACTCAAGGGCCGGACCGGCCTTTGGCCGGTCCGGATGATCGAAAGACGGGGCTCAGTAGCAGAACACCGGCTGGCCGCTATAAGTGTAGAAATAGCCGGTCTGGGCGTTGAAGCTCGGATGGCGCCCAGCGCAATAGGAGTACCAGGCGGGCGACCATGCGGGCGGGCCGTAGCCGACACCGTAATAGACGGGCGGCGGCGGCGGCGCGACATAGACGGTTTGCGGGGTCAGCGCGCTGCCGACAATAGCGCCGACGCCAAAGCCGATCAGCCCGGCGCCCAGGGCATTGCCGGCTTCGGCCGGTGCCGGAAGCGAGAGTGCTGCGGTGCCGAGTGCGGCAGCGACAGCGATGGATTTCAGAACGGTCTTGGTCATGACATGCAGTCCCTCGTCTGGCGTGGGCGAAGTTTCGCCGGCGCCGATCTAGGTCGATCGGGAAAACGGAATTAGGCATCCCCAGGGAGCGAGATTGGCCCCGGAATCTGAATCGTCGGTTAAGCAAACGGGGATGCGAGCCGACCAAGAAAAAACCGCCGGGCGTTGCCACCCG
>DATBSU010000199.1:0-6918 GCA_036559585.1 Methyloceanibacter sp. | reverse complement strand
AAGCCATCCAGGGAGCTGGCAAAAGACGACGCCGGGACTGTACAGTCCTGTTATGGCAAGGCAAATAGAGTTATCGCGTAACCTTCCACCAAGGCTTCGCCGCGTGCCGCCCTTGCTTCGCCTCTGCGCCGCTCTCGCGCTGCTCACCTGCCTCGCAGTGCCGGCGACGGCCAAGACCTTGCGCATGGCCTATGACGCCGACCCCACCTCGCTCGATCCGCACGAGCAATTGGCAAGCGCCACCTTGCAGCTCTCGCATCTTGTCTTCGATCCTCTGGTGAGGTTCCGTCAGGACATGAGCCTGGAGCCGCGCCTCGCCAAGAGCTGGGAGCAGATCGACGCCAACACCACGCGCTTTCATTTACGCGAGAGCGTCCACTTCCACTCCGGCCGCAAATTTACCGCGGACGATGTGGTGTGGACCTTCAACCGGCTGAAACGAAGTCCCGACTTCAAGGGCCTGTTCGAGCCGTTCGGCGAGGCGAGGGCGGTCGATCCGGTCACCGTCGATCTGATCACCAAGCGCCCCTATCCTTTGGTGCTCAATCTCGCGACCTATATCTTTCCGATGGACCGCGAATTTTATTCCGGCAAGGACGAGCGCGGGAAGCCGAAGGACGACATCGTCAAGCAGGGCGCCTCTTTCGCCTCTAACAATGCAAGCGGCACCGGGCCATTCATCGTCACCGAGCGCGAGCAGGGGGTGAAGCTCAATTTCAAGCGCTTCGCCAAATATTGGGACAAGGCCTCGCCCGGCAATGTCGATCAGATCATCTTCACCCCGATCAAGGAACCGGCCACGCGTGTTTCGGCACTTCTTGCCGGCGATGTCGATTTCATCGCGCCGGTGCCGCCGACCGATTTCGCCCGCGTGAAGTCCGATTCGTGCTGCCAGCTGATCACCATGCAATCGACCCGCATCCTCACCTTCGAGCTCAATGAGGATCGGCAACCAGCCTTCAAAGATCCGCGCGTCAGGTTGGCGGTCAATCTCGCCATCAATCGCGACGGCATCGTGTCGAAGATCATGCGTGGTTTCGGCACGCCCGCCGGAGAACTGAGCCCGCCTGGTTATGCCGGTTACGATCCGGCCCTTGCACCTCGCTACGATCTCGACAAGGCCAAGGCCTTGATGAAGGAGGCCGGCTACGAGAGCGGTTTCTCCGTCACCATGATGGCGCCGAACAATCGTTATATCGAGGATGCGCGCATCGCCGAGGCCGTCGCCGCCATGCTCGCCAAGATCAACATCAAGGTCGATCTGCAAACCATGCCGAAGGCGCAATATTGGCAGCGCTTCGATGAGCGTGCAGCCGATATCATGATGATCGGCTGGCAATCCGACACGCAAGACTCTGCGAATTTCTACGAATTCCTGGTCATGACCCCGGACAAGGCGACCGGCTACGGCCAGTACAATGCCGGCAATTATTCCAACCCCAAGGTCGACAAGCTCACAGTGCAGACTCAGTCCATGCTCGACGTGGAAGCCCGGAGCGAGGTCCTGAAGAAGATCGAGCGCATTCTCTATGACGACGCGGCGATCGTGCCGCTGCATTGGCAGCATCTGTCCTGGGCCGCGCGGAACAATTTGCGGATTGCGCCGGTTCTCAATGTGATCGACATGCCCTATCTCGGCGACCTGGTCATCGACTAGCTGGCGCCGTAAGCCGGTCCGATGTAGACTTCAGGTTGCTGCTCGGGAGGATCCCTCGGAAATCTAAGGCTTTTTGTGCCAGAGCAGGGGGGGACGGGCCATGACTGCGGCTTTCTTGCGGATCGATGCTCACCCGCATATTCCTGCGCGGGCCCGCGCCATTGTGACCATGGCGGGGCTTGGCCTCCTCACAGGCCTGATCTCCTGCGTGCCCTCGCCGCTCCCCGATATCCGCTGGGACGAGCCCGAAATTCTCATCAACGCGCGAACCATCCCGCTTCATGCCGGAATTGCCTTTGGCGCCATGCTCGCCGGCGTGACCTGGCTCTGGCTGACGCGGGACCGGCTCAAATGCCTGCTCGTCTTCGCCTTCGGGCTGGCCGCTTGGCTGGTTGCGGTCAACACCGCGAGCGAGGTGTTTTCCAATATCGTGGCCTCCGAGTTGTTCGGCACCAAGCCTGGCGCGAAAGACAATCGTGAGATTCTGGGCCTGCTTGTTGGCGGCCTTGCGGGAGGGGCGGCCGGCTCGGGCCTCGTGACCTTCGGCTTGGGCTTTGCCACTCCACAGATCCGCCGCATGCAGTCGGCGCTGCCGATCGTCGCCACCGGCACCGTGCTCGGGCTGTTGCTCTATCCGGCCGCCGATCTGGACGTCCTGCCGCTCCTCCTGGTGCCGTGGCAGACCCTGGTTGCCGCGGCAATCGCCTACGCCCTGACCTTGCCAAAAACGTGAGAAGAGCGCCTCAATTGCCTCGTTGCCGTCGGACCATCGTTGGGGCGAGATGAAGGCGCTTGGTTTTTTTCTGCGGCGTGCCGGTCAGGCGCTTTTGGTGATGCTCGTCATCGCCATCATTGCGTTCGCGGTGAGGGCGGCCCTCGGCGATCCGCTGCGCGAAATGGTGGGCGAGTCCGTTCCGGAAGCCGAGCGCGCAGCGCTTCGTCACGAACTTGGGCTCGATGCACCCTGGCCCGTCCAACTCGGCCGCTATCTCGGCAACGCCGCGCGTGGCGATCTTGGTAATTCGTACATCTACAAGCGCTCGACGCTTCGGATTGTCCTCGCCAAATTCCCCGCAAGTTTCGAGCTGGTACTCGCCGCAAGCCTCATCGTGCTCGTCATCTCGCTGCCCGCCGGGATTTACTGCGCCGTGCGCCAGAATTCGCTCGGCGCGAGATTAATCCTCGGCTTCAGTGTCCTGGGAATTTCCATCCCCGTGTTTCTCACCGGCATTTTTCTCATCACCATCTTTTCCGTCTGGCTGGGCTGGCTGCCGGCTTTCGGCCGCGGCGAGACGGTGAAGCTCGGCTTTTGGGAGACTGGACTGCTGACGCGCGACGGGCTCGCGCATCTCATTCTTCCCGCACTCACGCTGTCATCGATCCTGCTGCCCCTCTTCATCAGGCTGGTGCGCTCCGCCATGCTGGAGGAGTTGGGCCGCGACTATATCCGCACCGCGCGCGCCAAGGGCGCCACGCATCTCCGCGTCTGGCTCCGCCATGCGCTCCGCAACGCGCTCATCCCGCTCGTCGCTATCGGGGGTCTGCAGATCGGCAATCTGATCGCCTTCACGCTTCTCACCGAGACCGTGTTTCAGTGGCCGGGCATGGGCTTTCTCTTTCTCGAGGCCGTCTCCCGCGCCGATATTCCTCTCATCACCACCTATCTGATCGCCGTCGGCTTCTTGTTCGTTGTCACCAATACGCTGGTCGACCTAATCAGCCTCCGTCTTGATCCGCGGATCGAGCTCCAGGGACGGCGATGACACTATTTGTCCCCTATAGGACTCTCTCAGCCGGCACCCTTCTCAGGATGCGGCCCGGCACGGCGCTTGCCGCCATCATCCTGGGCGGCATCGTGTTGGCGGCGCTTCTGGCACCCCTCATCGCGCCGCAAAATCCCTTCGACCTTGCCAGCCTCGATGTGCTCGACGCCGAGATTCCGCCCTCTTGGCTGCAAGGCGGCGATCCACGCTTTCTGCTCGGCACCGACTCGCAAGGCCGCGATCTGTTAAGCGCAATCCTTTACGGCACCCGCATCTCGCTGATCGTTGGAGTTCTTGCCGTTCTCATCCAAGCCGCGATCGGCGTGCCGCTCGGCCTTCTTGCCGGCTATCGCGGCGGGGTTGCTGACAGTTTCGTAGTCCGTGCCGCCGATATCCAACTCTCGCTCTCCACGCTGATGCTCGCCATCATCGCTATGGCCCTGGTGCGCGCTTGGCTCGGCGGGGAGGGGCTGGGCACCTACGCCGTGCCGCTACTCGTTCTCATCATCGGCTTCGCCGAATGGCCCTATTTCGCCCGCACTGCGCGCGCCGCGACCCATGTCGAGGCCGCCAAGGATTACGTGCTGGCCGCGCGTGCGCTCGGTGCGAGTGACCGCATGATCCTCTTCCGTCACATCCTGCCGAACATTCTCTCGCCGTTGATCGTGATGGGGACCACGCAAGTCGCGGGCGCCATCATGGCAGAGGCGGCGTTGTCGTTTCTCGGGCTCGGGATGCCGGTAACCAAACCTTCGCTCGGAACCTTGATCCGCTCAGGCTACGATCTGATCTTTGCCGGGGCCTGGTGGGTGACGGTGATCCCGGGGCTGATGCTTATCGCCGTTCTCGTCTGCATCAATCTCCTCGGAGATGAACTCCGCGACTGGACCGATCCACGTTCTACCCGCCACTAAGCCTCAAACCCTGCGATGCGGCGTTTTGCGCCGCAGCAAAGCGCCTTTCCGTGTCCTTCAGGCTTTTCATCCAGAAAAATAGAGTAATGTAGCCCTCGTGTGAAAAGTCTGGAGTGGCTTTCATGGAGCAATCGGGTCCTGTGAACCCTGAACTGGTCTACGCGCTTCGCCGCGTGACCGAGAGCGCAGCACTTGCGGCCTTCGATTGGATCGGCCGTGGCGATGGCATGGACGGCGGTCAGGCCGCGCTCGATGCCATGCGCACCGCGCTCGCCGATGTCGAGATCGATGCGACCGTGGTGATCGGTTCCGCAACCAAGGGCGAGGCGCCGCAGCCGGAGTGTGGCGAGCGGCTTGGGCGGCCAAGCGCCGCCTTCAAGGCCGACATCGCCGTCGATCCCGTCGAAGGCACGTCCTATCTGGCGCGCGGTCAGACCAACGCGCTTGCCGTGCTCGCGGTGGCCCCGCGCGGCACCATGATGGATCCGGGACCAGCCTTCTATATGGAGAAGTTCGTGGCGCCGGCGGCGGCCCGCGGCAAGATCGATCCGCGCTGGCGCACCAATAGGAAATTGAAGGTCCTCGCCGAAGCGCTGCGCAAGGACGTGACCGACCTCACCATTTACGTGCTGGAGAAGCCGCGCCATCGCGAGCTGATCGACGATATTCTCGCCGCTGGCGCCCGCGTCGCCCTCTATCCGGCAGGCGATGTCGCCGGCGCGCTTCTCGCCGCTATTCCGGGCTCAGGCATCGACGCCTTGATGGGGACCGGCGGCACGCCCGAAGGCGTGATGTCGGCCTGCGCCATCCGCGGCCTTGGCGGCGAGTTCCTCGCCCGCTTCGATCCTCAACTCCATACCGAGACCAAAGCCGTGAGGGAGGCGGGATTGAGCACTGCGCGCTGGTATGAGCGCGACGAGATAATCGGCTCTGATAACGTGTTTTTCTGCGCCACCGGCATTACCACGGGCCTCATGCTCGAAGGCGTGGAGCGAACCAAGACCCACTATAAAGTGCAGACCATGATGATCGCGGGCGCCACGGCGGAACGCCAGATCCTCACGTCGCATATTCCGCTGCAGCGGCCGGCAAATGCTGCAGCGCGAGAAGTGGCCTGAATTTGTAGGCGGAATGCTTGACGTAGCGTAAAGTGACAAGAAAAGACGAGCTCTAGGGTAGGAAATGGTCAAGCGGACTGAACATCCGATCATCCTCGGAATCGTTGGGGATTCTGCGTCCGGCAAGACGACGCTCTCAGCCGGCGTCGCCCAGATTCTGGGCGCCGACCATTGCACCGTGTTCTGCACCGACGACTATCACCGCTATGAGCGGAGCTATCGCGCGAAGCACGGCCTGTCGGCCCTCGATCCCCGCGCCAACTACATTGACATCATCGAGCAGCATCTACGGCTGTTGCGCGAAGGCGAGCCGGTGCTGAAGCCCATCTACGATCACCGCAACGGCACGCTCGGCATGGCCGAATATGTCAAACCCAAGCAGTTTGTCATCGCCGAAGGTCTGCTCGGCTATACCACCCGCGCCATGCGAGATTGCTACGACGTCAAAATCTATCTCGACCCCGAGGAGGAGCTTCGGGTGAAATGGAAGATCCATCGCGATACGACCAAACGCAGCTACACGCTGGAAGAGGTCCAAGCCACGCTGGACAAGCGGAAGGACGTGAGTGTCAAACATATCCACCCGCAGCGAACCTTCGCCGACATTGTCATCCGCTTCCAGCGGCCGGCCGGCGCCAACGGCTCCGATACCCAGCTCGATGCCCGGCATATCTTGCGGCCGACCCTGCCGCACCCCGATTTTTCGCCGCTTGTCGACGGCTCTTCCAATGCCGGCCTGCATCTGGAGCTGGCGCGAGATCGCGATGGAAAACCCGTCGATGTGCTTGAGATCAGCGGCAATATCTCCGACAAGAGGGCCGAACGCATCGAAGATTTGCTATGGAACCTTATTCCCGAAGCCGGCCATTTGCGCGACCAAGTCGGCCGCATCGACGTGGCCAATGGCGCCAAAAAGAGCCATCCCTTGGCTCTGACCCAGCTCCTTGTCGGCTATCATGCCGTGAAGGCAGCCATGGGCATTCGCGCCTATTAATACCTATCTTCACATCGGAGGGACGATGTCTGAGAGTTTGACCGAGGATCGCCTATTGCCGGACGCAACCCATAACGACATGGCCAATGCGATCCGCGCGCTTGCCATGGACTCGGTGCAGAAGGCCGATTCCGGCCATCCTGGCATGCCCATGGGCATGGCCGACGTCGCTACCGTGCTGTTCACGCGCTTCCTGAAATTCGACGCGAGCCATCCCAATTGGCCCGACCGCGACCGCTTCGTGCTGTCGGCCGGCCACGGCTCAATGCTGCTCTATTCGCTGCTCTATCTCACCGGCTATCCGGAAATGGATGTCGAGCAGCTCAAGCACTTCCGCCAGCTCGGCTCGAAAACCCCGGGCCACCCGGAATATGGCCATGCGCCCGGCATCGAAACCACGACCGGGCCGCTGGGGCAGGGGATAGGCAATGCCGTCGGCATGGCGCTCGCCGAGCGCCTGCTCAATGCCCGC
>DATBSU010000198.1:0-4145 GCA_036559585.1 Methyloceanibacter sp. | reverse complement strand
CGACGGCATCACGGTGCTGACCGGCGGCAGCGACCGCATCGACGAGGCGATGAAGCTCCTCGCTAATCACAAAGCAAGTCGCGTGCTGATCACCGGCGTCTACAAGAAGACAACGAAAGAGATGTTGAAGAGCTTGGCGAGTCAAGGCGACCAGCTCTTCACCTGTTGCGTCGATCTCGATTACGAGGCGCGCAACACCATCGACAATGCGACCGAAACCGCCGAATGGGTGGCGAAGCACAAATATAATTCCGTGATTGTCGTCACCTCGAATTATCACATGCCGCGCGCGCTGGCCGAGCTCGGCCGCGCCATGCCTGGCGTGGCTCTGATCCCCTATTCTGTCGTCGACAACAACGTGCACCTCGAACATTGGTGGGTTTACCCGGGTACGGCGAAATTGCTGATCTCCGAGTATCTGAAATATCTGCCCGCGGTCGCGCGCCAAGGCGCCACCAATCTGATGCGCCGCGCGCTGACAGGAGCAGGCACCGTGACGGCCGAGGATCGGCCGGAGCCATAGAGAATTGCGCGCATTCCTCTTCAACGTGTTGTTCTATATGATCACCGTGCTGTTTCTCGGGCTCGGCAGTCCATTGCTGTTCGGGCCGAGATCCTGGGCGATGTGGGCGCTCGCGCTCCACGCGCGAACCGAGCTTTGGCTGCTGAAGACCATCGTCGGCACCAAGCTTGAAGTTCGAGGCAAGGAGAAATTGCCGAAGGGTGCCTTCCTCATCGCCTCCAAACATCAATCGGCCTGGGAGACCTTCGCCCTCATCCCGCTCTTCCGCGACCCTGCCTATCTGATGAAGCGCGAGCTGTTCTGGATCCCGTTCCACGGCTGGTTCTCCTACAAGTTCAAGATGATCCCGGTCGATCGCGACAAGGGCCCGGCAGCACTTCGCCGCATGCTGGCCGAAGCCAAGACGAGAGCCGCCGCTGGCCGCGAGATCATCATCTTCCCGGAGGGCACGCGCAGAGCCCCCGGCGCCCCGCCCGACTACAAGACCGGCGTGTTCCTGCTCTATGAGGCGCTGGGCATTCCTTGCGTGCCGGTGGCGCTCAATTCGGGGCTGTTCTGGCCGCGGCGAAGCTTGAAGCGCTATCCCGGAACCATCATCGTCGAGTTCCTCGACCCCATCCCGCCCGGACTATCGAAGCGGGAATTCCTGCCGCGCCTGCAAGCCACCATCGAAACCGCCTCGAATCGCCTCATCGCCGAGGCCGGCGGCACGGAACGCCTTGCCCGCTAGGGCGTTGGTCTAGGGACAGAAAAACGGCGTTAACCCTTTATTAACCTGATTTGGCTCAAGTTCGTGTTCTAGCTTTGTTCCAGAATTCGTCCAAGATTCGGCGGAGCAGCGTCTTGAAAACGTCATCGGGTAACCCATCTGACGAGTCAGTTAACGGGGTTGTTGAGGGGCAGACGTCCATGTGGATGAGCCAAGGCGAAGTGAGCAACAGGAACCATTGGGGCCCTGCCAACGAGCCGGCGCTAGTGTGCGCCGAGGCTCCGTTCAACCATGCCTTCCATTATTGGCGCGGCGCCTCAGGTCACCGTCATCTGCACACGGTCTATAGCCTGGTCGATTGTCCGGCGCTCCCCCGAGCCAATTACATCCTGGTCCGCTGCCATGACGACGGCAGCCGCGAGCCGCTGAATTTCGGCCAGACCAAGGACGATGCCCACACCCTGAACCTCGCCCATCTCCGTCACGAGGGCGCCAAGCTCGGTGCCAACGAGGTGCATATTCACCTTCTCGCCGACACTCCCGAAGAGCGCGACCAGGTCGAGATGGACCTGACCGCGGCGCACGCCAAGCGTTTCGCCTCCGCGGCTTAAGTTTCAGTCTGATCCCTCAGCGCCATCACCAGTTCGCTCAGTAACGGGTCGTGCGCGCCCGCATCCTCGAGGTGCTGGAAGGTCCTGAGCACATATTCGATATTGCCGCCCGCTTGGCCCTTGCCGGCGCGGATAATGGCGAGCTGCTCCGGAATCGAGAGCTTACCGGCATATTGCTCGTGACTGCGATCGACCAGGTAGCAGAGAGCCCGGAACGTCCGCCCCGATCCGTCGAGCAGCGTCACCGGCCGGATCGCCTCGACATAGACGTCCGTGACCTGCTCGCGCGCGCGCAAATAGGCAATGGTCTCGTCCTCTGCCCCCGGCGTGACGCGGAACGCGACGCCTTTGCACGCACCGCCTTTGTCGAGGCCGAGCACCAGCCCAGGCTTGGCCTGGGTGCCGCGATGCACCACCGAATAGACGCAGAGCGCGCGATGCGCGCCCCGGAGCCGCGCCGCCGCCTGCTCCTCGAAGGCAAAACCGGGGCTCCACATCAGCGAGCCGTAACCGAACACCCAGAGATCAGTCATCGTGCCCATGCGGCCGGCCGAAATCCGCGGTCGCCGTATCTTGCCCGGCTTCGACGATGCCGCGGCGTATCGCGCGCGTGCGGGTGAAATTATCGAACAGCGCGTCCCCGTCCCCGCGCCTGATGGCCTTGGTCAACGCCGCGACATCCTCGTTGAAGCGGCCGAGCATTTCCAGGACTGCCTCCTTGTTTGCAAGGAAGATATCGCGCCACATGGTTGGATCGGAGGCCGCGATCCGCGTGAAGTCGCGGAAACCGCCGGCGGAGAATTTCAGCACCTCCGAGCGCGTCACCGTCTCGAGATCATCGGCCGTGCCCACGATGGTGTAGGCGATGAGATGCGGCAGATGGCTGGTGACCGCGAGCACCAGGTCGTGATGGTCGGGCGTCATGGTCTCGACATTGGCGCCGAGCTTCCGCCAAAAAGTGGCAAGTCTCTCGACGGCCGCCGTGTCAGTGCCTTCCGGCGGCGTCAGGATGCACCAGCGGCCTTCGAACAGCTCGGCGAAACCGGCATCAGGACCGGAATGTTCGGTGCCGGCGACCGGGTGGGCGGGCACAAATTGGACACGTCTCGGCAAATGCGGGCCCATGTCGCGCACGATCGAGCCTTTGACCGAGCCGACATCGGAGACGACGGCACCAGGCTTCAGATGCGGACCAATCTCCTTGGCGACCGACCCGCAAACGCCTACGGGCACGCAGACAATGACGAGATCGGCGCCTTCCACCGCCTCGGCGGATGTCTCCACCACGCGATCGGCGATGCCAAGCTCGACGACGCGCGCTCGCGTCTCCGACGACCGCGCGGTCGCTACGATCGAGCGCACCACGCCTTGCGCGCGGGCAGCCCGCATGATGGACGAGCCAATCAGGCCGGGCCCAATGATGGCGAGCGTGTCGAAGAGGGGCTCAGCCATGAGCGATCAACTTTCGCCCATGAAACTGGCAAGCGCATCAAGCACGGCGAGGTTGTCCGCCTCGGTGCCGATGGTGAACCGGAGCGCCTCGGGGAAGCCGTATTCCTCTACCTTGCGCACGATGATGTGCTTGGTGTGCAGGAAGCGATCGGCCTCAGCGGCGGAATGACCGTTCTTGCCTGGGAAATGCACCAGCAGAAAATTCGCAGCGCTCGGCGTCACGTTGAGTCCGAGGCCGGACAGAGCCTCTCGCATCCGCTCGCGCCAGATTTCGTTATGCGCGACCGAGGCGTCGACATGGGCGAGATCGGAGAGTGCGGCGATGCCGGACGCGATCGCAGGCCCCGATACGTTGAACGGACCTCTAATGCGGTTCAGCGCATCGGCGATCGCCGGCGGACAATAGGCCCAGCCGAGCCGGAGCGAGGCGAGCCCATAGATCTTGGAAAAGGTCCGCGTCATCACAGTATTCTGCGTCGTAGCAACGAGCTCGATGCCAGCCTCGTAATCGTTGGCCCGCACATATTCGGCATAGGCCGCGTCGAGCACGAGCAGCACGTCTTCGGGCAAGCCGGCGCGCAAACGCCTCACCTCGTCGATGGCGAGATAGGTGCCGGTTGGGTTGTTCGGATTGGCGATGAACACGATGCGCGTGGCGGGCGTCACCCGTTTCAGGATCGCATCGACATCCGCGGTGAGGTTCTTCTCAGGCGCCACGACGGGCTTCGCGCCCGCGCCCATGATCGCGATCTTGTAAACCAGGAAGCCGTGTTCGCTGTAGATCGCCTCGTCGCCAGGCCCGAGATAGGCCTGCGCCAGGAGATTGAGCAACTCGTCGGAGCCGGCCCCG
>DATBSU010000197.1:0-4685 GCA_036559585.1 Methyloceanibacter sp. | reverse complement strand
CGGCCGGCTCGGCAATGCCTCAGCCGCATCCTCGAAACTCCTCCGCCGCTTGACCTCGAGGAAGCAGGCGCTTGCCCTTCAGCGCCACGAGGTCGATCTTGCCGACCGGCGTCTTGTAGCGCCGCGCCACAATGCGGTTACCCTTCAGCCGCAGCAGCAGCGCGACGAAACTCTCGGCGAAGATCCCGCTGCGATAGGCTCTGATCCGAGTTTGACTCATTCGTCGTCGCGCTGGAGGCTAAGCCCGAGCTCGTAGACCCGAGCGCGCTTCAGCCCGCGCGCCTCCGCCACGTCGCGCACGGCATCGCGGAAGCTGCCTCGTTTCAAGGCAAGTTTCAGCTCGGCGAGGATTTCTGCATCGTCGATCTCCGTCTCTTTGGGCGAGGGAGGCGCCACGACAATGACAAACTCACCTTTCAACTCATCGTCGGTTTCAAATCCCCCCGCGAGTTCGGCGAGGGTGCCGCGTGCGAGCGTCTCGTGCAGCTTGGTGAGCTCCTTTGCCACGGCGGCTTCGCGCGCGCCGAATATTTCCGTCATATTGGCAAGGGCCTTGGTGAGCCGAGATGAGGCTTCGAAGAAGACAAGTGTCGCCGGCGCCTCTTTCAGCTCCTCCAGTCGCGCTTTTCGCGGGCCAGCTTTCGACGGCAGGAATCCCGCAAACAGAAACGTATCAGTGGGAAGTCCGGACATTGTCAGCGCCGCGAGCGTTGCCGAGGCGCCGGGAATGCTCGTCACCATCAGGCCCTGATCCAGCGCCTCGCGCACCAGCTTATACCCGGGATCGGAGATCAGCGGCGTGCCGGCATCCGAGATCAGCGCCACGGTCTGCCTCGCCTTGACGCGCGCGACCAGCCGCGGCCGTTCCTTCGCCGCGTTATGCTCATGATAGGGCGTGAGCTCGCCCGCGATGCCGAAATGTGTGAGCAGCTTCCGGCTATGCCGCGTATCCTCGGCCGCAATCAGATCGGCGCGCGCAAGCACAGAGAGGGCACGCAGAGAAATGTCGCCGAGATTGCCGATCGGAGTCGCCACGAGATAGAGGCCGGGCGCGAGCGGCCGCTCGATGAGATCGCTCAACACCTCATGCACGCGCGTGGCGACGCGCTCATTTGGTTGCGCCCTTCGGCCGTGTTGCTGTCGATCTTGCACGCCGTTCTTTATAGACGTAAGCCCCGCAATTGCTAGGCGGGGCGGGCGAGCGTGTTATAAACTCATCCAATCAATTTTGAGCCATGTTTACGGGCAAGATTCGGCCCAAGCAGCGCTTGAACAAGGCCGACCCGGCCTTGGACGAAGGGGCCAGATGGATTTTCCACAACAGAATAGTCGCGGATGGGGTGCCGCGCGCTCCATGCTCGCAGCGACGCTCGTGGCCATTCTGGTAGCGGCCTGTGGCGGCGGCAGCGGCGGCGGCCCTGGCATGCCCACGATCAGCGCAGGCGGCGGCCCGAGCGGCGGCACTGTGAAGGTGGCGCTGCTCTTGCCGCTGACCTCTTCCGGTAACACGCCGGCGGTTGCCAAGGCGCTGAAGCAGGCCGCCGAGCTTGCCCTGTTCGATTTCGACAATCCTGGCGTCGCTCTGGTGCCGAAAGACACCCACGGCACGCCCGATGGCGCGCGCGCCGCCGCGCAAAGTGCCGTGTCTGAGGGCGCCGAGCTGATCATCGGTCCGCTCTTCGCGCAGGAGGTGACCGGTGCGGCTCCGGTGGCGCGTCAGGCCAATGTCCCGATGATCGCCTTCTCCAGCGACGAGAGCGTCGCCGGCAACGGCATCTATCTGCTGAGCTTCCTCGCCGGACGCGACGTGCCGCGCATCGTCTCCTTCGCGCTGTCGCGAGGAAAGAAAAATTTCGCGGTGCTGGTGCCGCAATCGCCTTATGGCCGCATCGCCGAAGCCGCCTTCGCCAAGGCCGTCACCCAAGGCGGCGGCCAGGCTGCCGTGCGGGCCACCTACGCCTCCAACGATGCCAACGCCATGATCGGGCCGGTGCGGCAGATCGCCAATGCCATCAAGTCCGGCCAGCAGATCGATGCGGTGTTCCTACCTGCCGGGCGCGAGGACCTTCCCGCGCTCGCGCCGCTACTGGCCTCGTCCGACGTAACGAGTCAGCGCGTGCAATTCATCGGCACCGGGCAATGGGATTATCCCGGCATCGACAACGAGAAGGCGCTTGTAGGCGGCTGGTATCCGGCGCCCGACCCGAAAGGCTGGAGCAAATTTGCCGCGAGCTACGCCAAGACTTACGGCGACACGCCGCCCCGCCTCGCAAGCCTCGCCTACGACGCCGTCAGCCTCGCCGTGTCGCTGTCGCAAAATCCGCAAGGCCAGCGTTATACCGAATCCCTGCTCACGCGCGGCAGCGGCTTTCAGGGTGTCGATGGATTGTTCCGCCTGCTGCCCAACGGCACCTCGGAACGCGGCCTGGCCATCCTCGAAGTGCGCGAAGGCGGACCGCAGGTACTGCAGCCGGCGCCTAACTCCTTCGTCAACGCGCAGTATTAGGGTCTACGCGGCAAGCTCGAGAATGATGCGTTCGAGCACGAGCCGGCCTGATGGGGTAGCGGTTAACCTTTCGCCTTGGCGGCGCACCAGGCCTTGGGCGCTCAATGCATCAACTGTTTCGCTGCTTGGTGCTCTGCCGCTGATCGCCTGAAGTCTCTCGAGGTCGATGCCTTCGGCAAGACGCAAGCCCATCAGCAAATATTCGTCGGCGGATTCCGCTTCGCTCAAATCCTCTTCGGTCTCAAGCCCATGACCCGAAGTCTCGACCGCTTCGCGCCATGCCTCCGGAGATTTGATGGCGCTGAGCGCGCGGCGCTTGCCGTCGATCGTGATGCGCGAATGCGCGCCAGCGCCGATTCCGGCATAATCGTGCCCGCGCCAATAAATCAGATTGTGACGCGACTCCGATCCAGGCCGCGCGTGGTTCGAGATCTCGTAGGCAGGCAGCCCGGCAGCGTCGCACATCTCCTGCGTCAGCAAATAGAACTCGCTTGCCAACGCCGCGTCGGGAACTTTAAGCGTTCCTGCCTCATGCCGCGCCGCGAACATCGTGCCGGGCTCGATGGTGAGTTGATAGAGCGAGAGATGGTCGGCGGCGTGGCGCAACGCCTCTTTCAGCTCGCTCCGCCATTGCGCGACGCTTTGGGTTTCGCGCGCATAGATCAGATCGAACGAGACGTGGCCGAAATTTCGCTTGGCCAGATCGAGCGCAGCCAGCGCTTCATCGGCCGTATGCATTCTCCCGAGGGCCTTGAGACTTTGATCGTCGAGCGCCTGCACTCCAAGGGAAAGCCGATTGACGCCGGCCAACGCGTAGCCGGCGAAGCGCTCCGCCTCGACGGATGTCGGATTGGCTTCGAGCGTGATCTCGACATTGGGATCGACACTCCAAAGCGCGGCGATGTGATTGAGGATGGCTGTGACCGTCTGCGCTCCCATCAGTGACGGCGTGCCGCCGCCAAAGAAAATGCTGGAGACGGTGCGCCCCGGCGCGAGGTCCGCGAAACTATCGAGCTCCGTGAGATAGGCAGCGAGGAAACGCTCCTCCTCGATCCCGCCATGACGGACATGTGAGTTGAAATCGCAATAGGGGCATTTGGCCAGGCAGAACGGCCAATGCACATAAACTCCGAATGGTGCGGTTTCAGTCATCATCAAAGGTCGCAAGCATCAATTTCTCGAAAGCCTTGGCGCGATGCGAGATCGCGTGTTTTTCGTCAGGATCCATCTCGCCGAAGGTCAGCGTCTCGCCGTCGGCGATGAAGATCGGATCATAGCCGAAACCGCGCGTGCCTCGTGGCGGAAAGATGAGCTTGCCAAACACTTTGCCTTCAAACGACTGGCACTCGCCACCAGGCTCAGCCAGCACGAGCGCGCAGGTGAAATTGGCGGTCATGTCGGAGGCATCCCGCTTTCGCATCGCGTCTTCGACCTTGGCCATCGCCAGATTGAAATCTCTCTCCGGTCCGCCCCAGAGCGCGGAATGAATCCCCGGTGCGCCGCTGATCGCTTTGATCTCGAGGCCTGAATCGTCGGCAAGCGCGACCATGCCGGAGGCGCTTGCCGCCTCGACCGCCTTGAGCTTCGCATTCTCGATGAAGCTCGTTCCCGTCTCGTCAGGCTCGGGCAGCCCGAGCTCCCCCGCCGAGATCGTCTCGATGCCGAATGGAGCCAGCAGTTCGCCGATCTCGCGGACCTTGCCCTTGTTGTGGCTCGCGATCACGAGCCGCATGCCGGCTTTCAGCGTCAGCGTCATCTCACGCGATCGTCAGCGCCTGCAGCGCGACCAGCTCGGCGATGCCCTGGCGGGCGAGCAACATCAATTGATCGAATTGCTCCTGGCTGAAGGGCTCGGTCTCTGCGGTGCCTTGCACCTCGACGATGCCGCCTTTTCCCGTCATCACGAAATTGGCGTCGGCGTCCGCTTCCGAATCTTCCGCATAATCGAGATCGAGGACCGCCACGCCCCCATAGAGTCCGCACGACACCGCCGCCACACGATCGCGGAGCGCGTTGCCCTTCACCATGTTGCGGGCTTTCATCCATTGGATCGCGTCGTAGAGCGCGATCCACGCGCCGGTGATCGAGGCGGTGCGCGTGCCGCCGTCGGCTTGCAGCACGTCGCAATCGACCACGATCTGCTTCTCACCGAGCACGGTGAGATCGGTAACGGCGCGGA
>DATBSU010000196.1:0-3308 GCA_036559585.1 Methyloceanibacter sp. | reverse complement strand
GGATTAATGCGCCCAGCGGCGGGCGTGCTGGGTCGCCACCTGCATGCAGGCTTGCGCCTCTTCCGGCAGCAATCTGGTGATGACCCCCATCGCCAGCTCGACCGAAATATCGGTCGCCCCACATTCTTTCAGCTGATCGCGGAGCCAGCCGAAAATCTCTTCATCGCCGGATTTCAGCCCAGTCGCGATCTCTTCCAGCATTTCGCTTAAGGATTCCGTCGCCACCGCCCCCTCCATTCTGCCAAGGCCATCGGCTCGTGGCTTACGCTTTACGCAACTCCTGCTGTGGCACTCCCCCGCGACTCAGTATGATACTGGCGAATGCCGCAGGTGCGAAAGTGCGCGAAAGCCACAGGTGTGGTCTTTCTTTCACGCGGCTAATAAAGGTCTCCAGTAAAAGCCAGGGGTTTTGGGCGTGGGGCGGACGGCTCCGTGTCGCTCAAGGAGGCGGTCGGTGTGTCCTCCGGGTTGCCGCCGGGCAACGGCCTGCAATAATGCCTGCCCCCTTTGGCGTTGGTCAGCAGCAGATCGACATGGAAATGGTTGGAATGGTAGCGGTCGCTCCCTGGGCCGAGCACCGTATAGAACTCGGCGCAAGCCGAGCTGAAGGCGGCCCGCAAGAAAGCTTTTTCCTGTGGGGTTCCGTGGCCCCATCCCTGAAGCACGGTGATTTCACGGCCGTCTGCGAGGCGGAATGCGGCAATGTCCAGAGCGTTACCGAAGGCATGTTCCGAGAGCGGGCCGAAATGGCTCCCGTTCCGGCCCCGGCAACCATAGGACGCGATCTGTTTGATGCCGACCACGCGCTGGCCGAAATAACGCCGCCCGGCCTGCTGCACCGGGCCGTCCATCCAGCGGTCGAGCGCCGCGGTCATCGGGCAATTGATGGTGGCCGGCGGCGCCACGACGACCGCGCCGTCGCCGAAGCCCGAGACCTTGAGGGGATGGTCCATCCCGCAGGAGATGCCACCAACCTTGTCGGCCGATTGAACGTAGGCTGAGGCCCTTACTGCGCCGCTCGCCAGGCACTGCTCCTCGGCATCGGCGCGCCAGCTCGCGCGAGGTTCGGCGTATCGACCGACAGAGCAAGCTGCGACGATGAGCGAAAGTGCGCTCGCCGCAGCCACCACCAAGCACGGACCCCGTCCCACCATGGGGAAGCAGGATGCGGGCGAGGCGCTAAACGATGGTCAATGCGGGGAGCGGAAGCGACTTATGGTTAATAGCCGGTAACCAATCTAGTCCCGGCTCGTCTTGGCGCTGAACGAGCGCACCGGCGATTTGGTGCCGTCCACATAAGTGAGCTGCACGTTCATGCCGGCGGTCTTCGGCGGCACCTTGATCAGGATCGTCGCGTCTTCCGGCACGCTATGCGGGTCCAACACATCGCAGGGCGGCAGCTTGAAGACCTTGTCCGGCGGCGCCTGATCGAGCCCGTAGCGCACTTCCTTGATCGCGCAGCGATAGGTGATGAGGTGACTGAAATAGACCAGGCGCCCGTTAAAATCGCGGAACGAAACCCAGGCCGTCCACAGCTCTTCCAGAATTTTCTTCTGCTCGTTGGCAAGCGCGCCTGACGGGTCGAAATTGATCGGGAACACGTCTGCCTGCTCGCCGCGTTTGTCGCGCCAGGTGACATAGAGTTTGGTCTTGCCCTGATCCGGCGGCAGCTCGAAATAAGTCTTCGGCATGCGCTGCCCGGTGCGCTGATCGAGCACATCGAGCAGGCCGGCGTCGGTGAACTCGCCTTGCTCGCCGACGCGATAGCCGAATTGCGTCGCCGCCTCCGGCAATGAGACGTTGACCGTCCAGCCGCTGTTCGAGCGCATGAAGCTCGCGAGCGGCGAGGGCGCGCTCGTCTCCACCCCGATCTTCCGCTCTGCCGGCGGCAGCACGCCGGCGTCACCGCCCTCTTCAAGCGAGGCGATAGTTCCCGCCGCGCCGTTCGCGGCACCGCCCGGCACGAGATAGAGATCGCCGACGATTTGATCGTAATAGGCTGGCACCTGCACATGGTCGACCTTGGCGGCAAGCTCGCGCACTTTGCTCTGCGTCTTCTTCGCGATCTGCACCATGGATTGGCCGGGCGCCGCCATCTCGGTGAGCAGCGTGCGCGTGAACACCGAATTCGGATTGGAGTCGGTCTCGCTCAAACGATCGAGCGCCGATTGTCCTTGCCCTGCCGAGAACAGCACGAACATGCCTTCGGTCGGGTCCATGCGTGAAAGCCCGCGCGTGAGCCCGATGCTGCGGCCACCCTTCACTGCAAACGGATTGTCGCGGCACGCATCGAGAATGAGAATGACAGTGCCGGCGCCTTTTTGCTGTAAGCGATCCGAGAGGCCGGTCGCCGCGAACGACGCATCGCGCACGATGCCCTCTTCGCCCGGACCAGCTTCCGGCACATCGACCGGCAACAGATAATTGGTGCCGTCGACGGCAAACCCATGGCCGGCGAAATAGAACAGCACGGTGTCGCCGGAGCCGATCTTGGTCTCGAGTTCATTGACGGCGCGGCTCATCGCCTTCTGCCCGACATTTTCCGCCTTGACCACATCGAAGCCGAGCTTGGAAAGTTCGGCCGCCACCGCGTCGGCGTCGTTCACCGCCTTCTGTAGTTTGGGCACGTTCTCATAGTCGTTGTTGCCGATGACGAGCGCCACGCGCTTGGCGTCTGCGAGGGCTGGGGAGGCCGAAACGGCCGCCGCAATGAGGATCAAACAGGCCGTCACCAGGAATTTGGCGCGTTTCACGCTCGACATTGACGATCCTCCCTCAACCCGATTTCGGCGGAATCTAGGGTGCCGACCAAGCCCCTGCAAGCCTTCGAGGCCTCAAGGGAAGCTCACAACTTCGAGGTTGAGCGGCAGCTCATTCTTGTGCGGGCCGGCCCATACGGCGGGGTCGACATTGGAGACCCCCCCGGTGAACAGCGGCTGTTCGTCGGTAATCCGGCCCTGCCCGGTGAACGATGTGAACACGTAAGGCAGTCCATTCGAAAGCAGCGGCGAGGGGCCATCCATCACATGAAAATGCAGATGCGGTGTATCTGTGTTGCCGCTATTGCCGAGCAGCCCGAGGACCTGTCCTTGCTTGACAGTGTCGCCCTTCTTAACTTTCAAACTTCCCGGCTGCATATGGGCGTAGAACGCAAAGCGCCCGTTGCTGATATCGACGACGACGTAGTTGCCGCCAGCCATCTGGATCGTCGCGTCTTCCGGAAGCTTGCCGGGGATTTGTTCCGGCAGTCCGTCCTGGACCCCAACCACGGTACCGCCGGCGACCGAATAGATTTCGTCGCCGAAATA
>DATBSU010000195.1:0-2740 GCA_036559585.1 Methyloceanibacter sp. | reverse complement strand
TGCGCGCGCGGAAGTGTCCTCGATTCAGATCGGCGCCTATCGCCTTGGGTCTCTGCTCGGCAACCAAACCAGCGCGGCCCAACGCCTGCCGGATTTCACCCGGATCGTCGCCGGCGGAACCAGGCTGCCCGGTCCGCTGCGGGACAAAGTCAGGACCGTGCTCACGGATAATCTTTGGGTTTCCTATGCGACGAGCGAGGTGGCCGGGATTTCTCTGGCGACGCCAGAGCAGCATTCCTTGTATCCGGAACGTGTCGGGTTTCCGCTCGCTGGGGTCTCAGTCGAGATCGTGGACGAGAACGACGCCGCGATTGCGCCGGGGCGAGATCGGTCGCATTCGCGTGCGTAAAGCCAATATGGTCAGCCGCTATACATCCGATCCCGATCCGTCTCCGAGGTTCCGAGACGGGTGGTTCTATCCAGGCGATCTGTTCTCGCAGAGCGAAGGCTGCCCGCTGATCTTTCACAGCCGTGAGGACGATGTCATGGTGCTGGATGGTCTCAAGATCTTTGCCCAGCCTGATCGAGGACACGCTCGCAAGTCACGCCGATGTCAGGGAAGCGGTCGGCTATCCGATCAAGTCGCGTGTCCACGGCGAAATTCCGGCGGCGGCCGTGGTGTTGTCGGCCGATGCGCAGAGCCGTGACCCGGTGCATTTGTTGGACTATTGCAGGCAGTCGCTCGGGGTTCGAGGTCCGCGACGCATCTTAATCCTCGACAGCATCCCGCGAACCCAAGCCGGAAAGCCCCTACGGCGAACCCTTTCAAAGGCTTGAGCGAGCTCGCTTGAGCGAAGGCGGAGCGGCGGACCGCCGCACGCGACACCGCGGCACAAGACAATTGCAATCCTCCCGGCTTAAAGATTTGGACGAAACTCGAATCGAGATTTGACGCCAGGAGGTGTTCGGTTTTGGAGTGCAGAATGCGCAGACTGACCAGAACCCGCATGGTCGAGATCGGGGTCGCGGTTCTTTTGACCCTGGCGGCACTGGCCTTTATCGGGCTCACGGTCTGGGCTGCAGAGCCGGGTCTCCATGTCGCCAACGCTTGGGCGCGGCCGAGTCTCGGCAAGACCGATGTCAGCGCCGCTTACATGAACATTGTCAATGATGGGGAAGCCGACAGGCTCAATTCCGCGCGCTCTGAGTTGGTCGAAGCCATCGAGATGCATCAAACCACGATGAGTGAGGATGGGGTGATGCAAATGCGCAAAGTGGAGGGTGGCTTGCCGGTTCCGGCGCAAGGCACGCTTGCGTTTGCGCCAGGGGGCACGCATCTGATGCTGGTTGGCCTGAAACAGCCACTCGAGGAAGGTGGCGAGTTGCCCATGACGCTAGAGTTCGAGCGCGCCGGCGCTATCGACGTGCGGGTGCCGATTCGAGCTGCCGCGCCGAAAGAGTGATAGCACAAATTACTGCGGTGCTTGGTACTTGGCGAGCCGGCAGAAAAAGATCGCCCGCGACTTATCCTTCACCATGGGAACGTCCACGCTGCCGAGCCTTTCGACTTCGGCAAATGACGAAAGCACCTGAGACGGGCACTTCCTTTGCGTGACGAAAAGCACGGGGTCGGCGGCGTCCCGGTTCATGGCGCGCGTCAGCTCGTATTGGTTCGTCGGCTTAGGCTGGTACAGCCAGACATAAAGCGGTGTCGGGTTGTCGCGGAGATAATACAAGAGCTCGGCCGCCATCTCGCGACTGTCGACCAAGATCGAGCCATAGTGATCCTCGGCGAGTTTCGTCCGTACTGTGTCGGCGACGCCGCGCCAGCCCACGACTCGGGAGAGAAATTGTAAGCGCTCGAAGCTCGGAAGTTGCGGTGCGAGAGCCGGGGCGATCGCGATCAAGGCCGCGACGGCGAGATGGAGCGCGAGCGAGATGCGGAACAGAAGCAAGCGCCCGAGCTCGATCATCACCGCGGTCGCAAGGATTGTGGCTGCCGGATAGGCAACGGCGGTCCAATTGCCATGGGCGCGGGAGAGCAGCGACTGAATAAGAAGCAGCGCCAGAACGGGAAGCGAGAAGGTGAGCAAGAGAATCTTGTCGTCGCTCTGTTTCTCGCGGAAAGCGCGAAAGGCGGTGCGCAGATAGACGGCCATGAGGATCGGTCCGAACACACCGAATTGCACGACGACATAATCCAGCAAGGCAAGCGGATGCACGTAGGGGAATTTCCAGCCGATATTGGTGGCGGTGTGCTGGAAGGTGACAAAGTCGTGTTGCGCGTTCCAGATGAGCATCGGCGCCGCGAAGGCGAGTGCAATCGCCGCCGCCACGATTCCGCGTCCCCCCCGCAGCGCTTCGCGGGCGTCGCGAGAAAAAATCGCGTGGCATGTTGCACAGAGCACGAAATAGATCATGGCTTGCTTGGAGAGGAGGCCAAGGCCCACCGCGACACCGAGCAGAACGGCGAAGCGCATCTCTCCGCCCTTCACCAACATGATCCAAGCGTAAAGCGCGAGTGACCAGAACAGCACGAGCGGCACGTCGGTGGTGATCAGCATTGAGGAATAGGACACGCCGGGAAGCGTGGCGAAGACGATCGCCGACCAGAAGGCGATGCGTTCGCTATAGAGCTGCCTCGCGGCGGCATAGATGAGGATGGCGGTGAGGGTATAAAGCACGGGCGAGGCCGCGCGTACGCAAGCCTCGCCATTGCCGCAGATTTCGGTGGCGCCGCGGACCAGCCAAGCGATCATCGGCGGCTTGGAGAAATAGCCGAGAGCAAGCTCACGCGACC
>DATBSU010000194.1:0-8776 GCA_036559585.1 Methyloceanibacter sp. | reverse complement strand
CAACACTTTCCTCAACAGCCCGAAGCTGCTCGACGATCAACTCCGTCTCAAGGCCGATCAGCGGCTTCGTTTTGCGGGGCAGATCACGGGCGTCGAAGGCTATGTCGAGTCCGCAGCCATCGGGCTGCTGGCCGGGCGCTTCGCCGGCGCCGAGCGGCTTGGTGAGGCGCTCGCGCCGCCGCCGCCGACCACGGCGTTCGGCGCGCTGCTGCATCACATCACCGGCGGCCATTTGAGCGATGGAACGGCGCAGAGCTTTCAGCCGATGAACGTGAATTTCGGGCTGTTTCCGCCCATTGAAGACGGCGTCCGCTGGGGCCGCAAGGTGGATAGGACCGCAACAAGGCGTCAGGCCCTGAGCGCCCGCGCGCTGGCGGACCTGGACTCCTGGCTCGGGAGAAACGCGTCGATCGCCGCGGAATAAAATCTATGGCGTCTTCGCGAGCACCAGCCAGAAGCGCAGCAGCGAGATACTGAGCTTTGGCTCCTGGAACATGCCGTTCAGATTGTCGATCAGCACCGTACCAGTGAGCCCGCCACCCGACGCATGAAGCTGCGCCGGGCGATGCTCGTCGCTCATCAGATTGGTGAGCTCGCGTGCCGCATCGAAAATATTAAAGCGAAGCTCGGCGCCCTGCTCCGTGTGTACGTAAAGCACGTTGTCATCGAGTTGCAGCCGCACCGATCCCAGCCCTTCTACTGTCACGGTCTGAGGTGCAATTGGCGTTGGTTCCATCGTGTTGCCGGAGAACACGAACGGGCCGAGCGCAGTGCCCGGTCCATTGAAGGCGACGATCGCGGGCTCGGTTGAGTAGTGGCTGAAATAGGAAACTTCCGAACTTGAGATGTCGGAACGGAGGCCGAGCCCTTCCAAGACCTCCCTTGTTTGCACCTCGGGAGTCTTGTCCGGCGCGAACGGATTGTTGCCCGTGCCCTCGAACCATGGCTTCAAGGTGCCAAGCGCGTGGTGGGTGTTGAGATACCATTCGAGCCCACGCACGCGAGACGCATCGGTGCCGAGACGGCTACTGTCCGGATTTGAGTCCGTGCGCGCAACCAGCTTGCCGTCGATAAGCAGGCCTCTCTTGATCAGGAGCTTTTCGAGCTCGGCACGCTGGCTCATGACGGAGAAGCCGTTGGCGCCTCCGGGGCCGAAAGAAGCGGCAAGCAGCAGGAGCGCCAACACGCCCGGCACCAGTCTGAGATCGAAATTCTCCCCTCTGGTCACGCGAATGATCGCGAGCGCCAGCGCCCAGACACCGATCAGCACCATCAAATAGCGATCCTCGGTGACGCCATAATCGGCGATGCGCCGATAGACCGCGAGGAACAGCAGGATCACCGGCAGGGCGGTGAGCCAGACCCAATAGCGCCAGAACAGGCGGACCAGCGTGCCCCCAGTCTCGCGCATGGGATAGCCGACAAGAAGCGTGGCGGCGCCGACCATGAGATAGCCAACGACCATGCTGCCTAGCGTGCCCTTAGGCAGCGTCCATTCGAGTGCGATCTTGATGGCGTAAGCGTAGAGAATGGCGGTGTAGACGAGCAGCAGCGGCACCAGCACGAATTTCACCAGGGTCGAAGCGGCCCGCATGATGAACTCGTTCCGATCCTGCTCGGTGATGGTGTCGCTGAAACTCCGCGGCGCGAAGGCAAGCGCGCTCACCGGCGCGATCAGGCCAAGGCAAACGGTCCAGATATACTCGTGCCAGCGGAACGGCAGATCGAGCGAGAACAGCGTGTTCAATGTTTCCAGGATGCTGGAGAGGCCGGCGCCGAAGAGGCCGGCGCCAACAAGGGCGACACCGGTGCCCAGCACCAGCCGCTGATTGAACAGCCAAAACGATGAGTTGCTTTCATTGCGGCCGAGGAAGCCGGCGAGGCCGACGAGAAGCACAAGCCCGCCGATGAGAAGATGGGGGCTAAGCCAAATGCACCAGGCAAGCCAAAAGAGGAGAGCGATGACCAGGACGCCAGCGGCCGCGAGAACAAACCTCACGGCTTGCGTGCGCTTAGTCGATTCCACGAAGAAATCGACGGCCACGACCCAAAGGAAACAGGCCGCCAAGGCTCCAAGGGTCCTGAGCTTGGCATCGCCCATATTCGAGCCGTGATAGAGCTTGTAGAGGGTAAAGAGCACCGCGAAGCCGACGCCCAACGGAAATCGCTCGACCGCCGCGCTGATGTCGGGAAGCCAGCCACGCCACGACCATGTCCTTGCCGTCTTCGCCATGAGCTTTTCCTCTTGCGCTACCGCCAGGTCGCCAAGCGCCACAGACGATAAAGCGGATTGATGGTGCTTACGAAGCGAAAAGGATCCGACGCGACCTTGGCCAGCGAAGCCAAATAAGGCCGCACCAGCGCAAGCGGCAGAAAGAACTTTCGTTCTCGCGCCGGGAGTTCTGCAAGCTTCCGCTCGGCCTGCTCCAGGGAGACTTGGGCCTTGCCACGCAACTCAGCGAGCACGGATGCGAGGCCGGGACTCGCCTTGCCTGCAAGGATGGCTTCCGCCGAGGTGCCGTGACGGCGAAGCAGATCGTCCGGGAGGTCGCAACGTTCCAGCGCGGCGTGAACGGGCAAGGACCGCATCAAACCGGTAAGGCCGTAGGCGTGACCGGCTTCGGCATAGAGTGATTGGAGCCGATCGGCATCTCCACCGCCAATAGTTACGGCCGCCGCAAACAGGCTGCCTGCAGTAGCATCCAGATAGGCGTCAAGCGCGGCCATGTCCGGCATGATCTTCACCGCGATATCGAACTCTCTCGCATCGATCATTCTGCGGATGGGCTCTGCCGCGCCTAGATGGTGCTGCAGGAGGCTACCAATGGCGTCGGCCACGGGGCTTGCCGTCGCCTCGCCGGTCGCAGCGCGGGCTAGCGCGTCGCGCCACCACTGCAATGTGATCTTGCCGAGGTCTGGCTCGCTCACCCGCTCGCCGATGCGGGCGAGCTCGACGTTCAAGGCATAAAGGGCAAACAGATCGTCGCGGGCGGATGAAGACGCGAATAGCGTGGCGAGGTAACGGTCGGGATCGCCCTCGCGGACGATGGCGACTATCGTTCTAGCTCGCTCCGCCTCATCCAATCGAGGCCTCGCTTCCTCCAAAGGCAGGATCAGACCCGCGCCGCGGCCCCTGCCCTCGTGCTTTCCCCGCTCTTGGTGAAGGCGTCGCGCTTCACGCCGAGGATCAACTGCAAGGGCGCCGCGACAAAGATCGAGGAATAGGCGCCGATGACGATGCCCCAGCACATGGCAAGCGCAAAGCCGTAGATCGCCTCGCCGCCGACAATGAGAAACGGCAGCATGGCGAGGAAGGTGGTGACGTGGGTGAGCGTGGTTCTGGACAGCGTCTCGTTGATCGAGAGATTGAGCAGCTCAACCAGCGGCATCCTGCGATACTTGCGCAAATTCTCTCTGATTCGGTCGAAGATCACGACCTTGTCGTTGAGCGAATAGCCTATGATGGTGAGAATGGCGGCGATAGACGAGAGATTGAACTCGAGCTGGAGCAACGCGTATACACCGATGGTTCCGGTTACGTCGTGAATCAGCGAGGCGATGGCGGCGACGGCGAACTGCCATTCGAAACGGAACCAGACATAGATCAAGATGCCTAACATGGCGACGACGACGGCGACGGTGCCTCCGGCGATCAATTCGTTCGAGATGGTGGGACCGACGACCTCGACGCGCCGATATTCGACACCCTCGCCCAGCGCCTGCTTCACCTTGCCGATGGAAGCCTGCTGCTCTTGCTCGGTCGGCTGCGCCGCGATGCGGATCAGCACATTGTCGGGCGCGCCGAATTCCTGAATCTGCACCTCGCCGATATTGAGCGCGTTGATCCTGGAGCGAATGGAGGCAAGATCGGCCGTGCTTTCCTTGGTCTTGATCTCGATCAGGGTGCCGCCCTGGAAGTCGATGCCGAAATTGAGCCCGACGCTCCACACCAGGAACAAGGGCACGACGGTGAGCAGCGCGGACACGACCCAGCTGATCGTCCTTAGGCGAACGAAATCGATCTTGGTATCGGCGGGGACGAAGCTGAAGCCTCTGAACATATCGGTTCTTTCCTAAATCGGCACGAGAGTGGGCCGCCACCTGCGCAGCCAGTATGCGACCATCATCCGGGTCACGGTAACGGCGGTGAAAAGCGAGGCGAAGATGCCGACGGTGAGCGTCACGGCGAAGCCGCGCACCGCGCCGGAGCCGAGCCAGAACAGCACCAGAGTCGAGATCAGGGTCGTCACGTTGGAGTCGATAATGGTCGCCATGGCGCGGGTGTAGCCGGCCTCGATGGAAGCGACCGGCGACTTGCCCGATCTGATCTCCTCGCGGATGCGCTCGTTGATCAGCACGTTGGCATCGACCGCGATGCCGATGGTGAGCACAATGCCGGCGATGCCAGGCAGTGTCAGGGTCGCGCCCATCAGCGAGAGGACGCCGAAGATCAACGCGATGTTGATGAGAAGCGCGAGATTGGCAAACAGCCCGAAGAGGCTATAGGCCGCGAACATGAAGATGACGACGAGCGCGAGCCCCATCAGCGCAGCCTTCTTGCCAGAGGCGATGGAGTCGGCGCCAAGGCTCGCGCCGACGGTGCGTTCCTCGATGGGGGTAAGCTTGGCCGGCAGCGCACCGGAGCGAAGCAGCACGGCGAGGTCATTGGCGCGCTCGACGGTGAAATTGCCGCTGATCTGGCCAGTGCCGCCGAGGATCGGCTCGTTGATGCGCGGCGCCGTGATCACCTTGTTATCAAGTAGAACAGCAAAGGGCAGACCGACATTCTCTTGGGTGATCTTGCCGAAGCGTTTGGCGCCGGCGGCATCGAAGCGGAAGGTCACGACAGGCTCACCGGTGCGTTGGTCAAACGAGGCTTGCGCATCGACCAGATTCTGCCCGGTCAAGAGCACCTCGTCCTTCAACACGTAGGGAACCGGCGGAGTCTCTTCGCCATAGACCAGCTCGTCACCGGTCGGCACACGCTTGCTGCTTGCCACTTGGCTCGCGTCGGCCGAGGGATCGACGAGCTTGAATTCGAGCTTGCCGGTCTCGCCGATCAGATTCTTCAAGCGCTCGACATCTTGGATGCCCGGCACCTGCACCAGAATGCGGTTGCGGCCCTCGCGCTGGATGATCGGCTCGGTGGTGCCGAGCTGGTCGACGCGGCGCCTGATAGTCTCGATCGATGCCTGGATCGCCGCGCCCATGCGCTGGTTTAGGCCGACATCGGTGATGGTCAGCGTGACCTCGTTATCGCCACTCTTCTCGACGTCGAGGTCGCTGCCGGAAAAGTTGCTGAACACATTGCCGCCAACGGAAACGGAAAGCTTCTTCAAGGCGGCCAGAGCCTTGTCGAAATCGGCAGCGTTGCGGATTTTCACCGAGACGGAGCGCGTGGCAGAGTTTTGCGCGAGATCGGTGTAGCCGATCGCGGGCTTCGCGCCACGAAGCGCGTCGCGCGCATCGCTTCTGACCGTCTTCAGCCAATCCTCGACCACTTCTTTTTCTTCGAGCTGGTAGAGGAGATGCGCACCGCCTTGCAGGTCGAGGCCGAGATTAACCTGCTTGTGCGGAAGCCAAGACGGCAGTCCCGCCAGGGTCGATGGAGAAAACAGATTCGGGAGCGCAAGCAGGAAGCCCACGAGCACGATGCCCCAAACGAGGATCACCTTCCATCTTTGAAAATGCAGCATGGCTGCTTGAAGCTCCGCTTAAACTATGGCGCTAATCGATTAGCTTGATTCTGATCACTCTGAGGCCGCTTTCGGCTTCGCATTTGCCGCCGGCTCGGTCTTGCCGCGGATCTCCGAAATGGTCCCGCGCAGAACTTTGATGCGCACGCCATCGGCGATTTCGATCTGGAGCTCGTTATCCTCCACCTTGGCAACCTTACCGATGATGCCGCCGGAGGTCACCACCGTGTCGCCGCGGCGGATGTTGGCCACCATGTCGCGGTGCTCTTTGAGACGCTTCTGCTGCGGCCGGATCATCATGAAATACATGATGCCGATGATCATGATGGTCGGGACGATGAGGCTATTGAGGTAGTCCATCGCGCCAGGCGACGCGGCTTGGGCGTAGACAAAACTTGTCATGCTGTCGGATCCTTTGGCTTAGACGTTCCGGGCCGTTTGCGGGCCCGATCCCCTCTCGAACGCCTTTGGGCGCTTTGATTTGGCGGGACTATAGCCACCTCAACCGTGTTTGCAACGGGGCGGTTTGAGCCATTTCTGGGCCTTTCTTATGCTGGCGCTTCGGCGTAAACCGGGCGGCCATGAATTACCAGGAACCTTTGACCGGCCTTTTGGAGCGGATCGCCCGGGCGCTGGAACGTTTGAGTCCGTCGCGCGAACGGGTTGCTGATTTCGGCGCGGCCGAGGCCTTCGTCTGGCATGCAGAGCCACAAGGCTTCGTGTCCGTCCGCGAGGTGAACCGGGTTCCCCTCTCCTTGCTCAAGGGCATCGAGGCGCAGCGTGACATGCTGCTGGTCAATACACGGCAATTCGCGAAAACGCTGCCGGCCAATAATGCGCTGCTGTGGGGCGCGCGCGGCATGGGCAAGAGCTCGCTGGTCAAGGCCGTGCATGCGGAAATCTGCCGGAGCGAGACGCCGCTTAAACTGATCGAGATCCATCGGGAGGATATCGACACTCTCCCCCAATGTTTGACTCCGTTACGCGAGGCGGCTCAACACCGCTTCCTGGTGTTCTGCGACGACCTCTCCTTCGAGGCGCGCGATACGTCTTACAAATCGCTGAAGGCCGTGCTTGAAGGCGGCATCGAGGGCAGGCCCGAGAATGTGTTGTTCTACGCGACATCGAACCGGCGGCATTTGATGCCGCGGGAGATGCTCGAGAACGAGCGCTCGACCGCGATCAATCCCTCAGAGGCCGTGGAAGAGAAGGTGTCGCTCTCGGACCGCTTCGGGCTGTGGATCGGCTTCCACAGTTGCAGCCAGGACGACTATTTGGAGATGGTGGGGGCTTATGCGCGCCACTACGGGCTGAAGGTCGACGGTTCTGCTCTGAAGCAGGAGGCGTTAGCCTGGGCTGCGGCCCGCGGCTCGCGCTCAGGCCGCGTCGCCTGGCAATTCATCCAAGACTTGGCCGGCCGCCTGGGTGTGAAGCTCGACGCCTAATCCGCGCTTGCTTGCGCGTTCGCCATATATTTCGTCGGGTCGATCGGGCGCGAGCCTTTGCGCAGCTCGAAATGCACCAGAGGCTGGCTCACGGCTCCAGTCTTGCCGGCCTTGGCGATGACCTGGCCACGGCGCACCTTGTCGCCGCGCTTCACCAGCAGCTCTTCGTTATGCGCGTAGGCCGACACCCAATTGTTCGAGTGGCGGATCAGGATCAGATTGCCATAGGGCTTGAGCTCGTCGCCGGCATAGGCCACTACGCCGTTCTCGGCGGCCTTGACGGACGTACCTTGCGGCACGGCGAGATCAATGCCGTCATTGTGGCCGCCATCGGCCTTAGAGCCGAATTCGGAAATGATGCGCCCCTGCACCGGCCAGCGGAAGCTGTTGCCAGACATCGGATCCGGCTGCGGTAGTTGCTCCGTGCTGGTGCCTGAGGCATTCGCGGTCGCGATTGCAGTCTTGGTCTCCGGCGTCTTGGGGTCGGCCGGCTTGGATTCCGCCGTCTTGGTGGGCGAGCCTCCGCCGATCACTTCGTCCGACGCGGCGATAGTCGGCTTCGCTGCATTGGCTTTGTCGTCAGACACCGATTGCGTCGGCGCGGGAGAAGTTTCGGACGGCTTTACAGTGTCCGGCGCTTTGATGGTCGTGGTCTTGACCGTGCGTATGTCGGGAGACACGGCGGCGGGAGCTTCGAGCTCGGACGGCTTGCTGGCCTCGGCGACTTCAGGCGCTGGCGTTTCCTGCTTCGCGCTCGGAATGATCAGGGTCTGGTTGATTTGGAGCCGGTCGGCGCGGGTAAGCTTGTTCGCCGCGATCAGCTCTTTCTCGGTGATCTTGAATTTGTTGGCGATGCCGCGCGGCGTGTCGCCTCTCTGCACCTTATAGGTTTCGCCCTGTGCTGTGACTTCGGCAGCGGTCGTCGAAGGTGCCGCAGGAGCTTCGGCAGACCAGCCCGGACCTGGAATGATCAGCTCTTGGCCGGCGGTGAGACGCGTATCGGTGAGATTGTTGGCGCTCTTGATCGCATCGACGCTGACGCTATAGCGCTTTGCCAAAACCGAGAGCGTATCGCCCCTACCCACCTTCACCTTGCGGCCAGCAGTCGGCTCGCCGGCGACACGCACAACCGCAGGCTGCGGACGCGGGCTTCCTTGCCAGCCACCACCATAGGAGATGTTCTGCACGCGCGGCGAAGAGCCGGGTTGCGGCGTGTAAGAAGCCGGCATCGGGCGCGGCAGCGGCGAAGATTGGACGGGCGGCAGATCCGCACGCGCAACGGCTCCTTGCGGGCCAGGCGCCTGACCGTGGGCATAGACGGATTCCTCCGGAACCGGCAGCGACGATGTCGTGGTGAGATCGGCTTGCTGCTGCGGAGGCGTGCCGACCGTGGACGCGGTCTCGCCCGAAGATGTCAGATTGAAGGCTGGGAAATCAAAGCGGGAACTGCTCGCGCTACACCCGCCAAGGATTAAAACTGCCGCGGCCGCCGCCATAAGCGCGATGCCACGGCCGACCGCCGCATGTTTCATCCCTTTTGCCCCACGCAAAACTACAGGCGCCCAGTAAACGTCGCGAGAGGTAAACATGCTGTTAACGATCCTTTCCGATGTCGCGAAAAGATTCGCGTTCCGT
>DATBSU010000193.1:0-14015 GCA_036559585.1 Methyloceanibacter sp. | reverse complement strand
ATAGCCCGGTTACTTGCATCCATCGGGCCTTGCCGCTAAGCCAATTGCCGCGCCTATAGTGGGTCGCGAATCTTTACCCTGGCGACGCCATATTTAGCCAAGGCCGCAATAGCTCAGTCGGTAGAGCGGCGCATTCGTAAGTAGTTAATCGTCCGCCTCAAACGAGACAGTTGAAAAAGCCGGTGTTAAGCGTCATCTTCGGCGCCTTCGGCTGCAAGCGGGCTGCAAGTCCTGTCTTCAAAGGCCGCAATAGCTCAGTCGGTAGAGCGGCGCATTCGTAATGCGTAGGTCGGGGGTTCGAATCCCTCTTGCGGCACCATTTTTCACTCCGAACTCGTCATACGGGCTGCCAGATCGAGCAGCGATGCGCTGAGCGAATTCCATTCGTGGAACGTAGATCGTATACGCTCGACCGATGGTACGCGATGACACCGTAGCAGTGGTGGGGGCCGGCGTAATCGGTGCGGCCGTGGCCTATGCGCTCGCCCGCGACGGCAGATCCGTATTGCTCCTCGACCGGGCTGAGCCTGGAATGGCAGGAGCGAGCTTCGGAAACGCAGGCCACATTGCCGCGGAGTTGGTGGAGCCTTTGCCCTCCTGGGCACTCTTGTTTGGAGTCTGGCGCGAATTGTTTGCGTTCGGCGGCCCGCTCGATATTCCGCTGCGCCGTGCACCTCAGTTTCTGCCCTGGGCGCTTCGCTTCGCGGCGGCCGCCAGACATCGCGCGGAGAATACGCGTCACCTGGCGCCGCTGGTTAGGCCGGCCGTGGACCAGATGGCGCGCTGGCTTGCCGAAATCGGCCGGCCGGAATTGCTGCGGATAAATGGGCATTTCCAAGTCTGGTTCGGACCCCGCTCAAGCGAACGTGCGGCCGAGCAGGGGCTCGCCATGGAGCGCTTGGGAATTCCGACGGAGGCAGCGCCGAATGAGGTCCTGCAAGTCATTGCGCACCAATCGGCAAGGAGCCTCGAACCTGAGACCAGTCCGCGCGATAGCAACGCCCACATCGCGGGCCTTTGGTTTCCCAGCACCGGGCATGTGCTCGACCCTCTGAAAGTCGTGCAGCGTTTCGTCGGTGCCGCAACGGAGCGGGGCGCGTCTTTCAAGTGCGCCGAAATCCGCACCATCCAGCCGCTCGAGGGGCGGATCGCCCTGCATACGAGCTCCGAGACCCTGGCTGTCGGCGCGGTCGTGGTGTGTGCGGGCGCCTGGACCGCGAGCTTGCTGGAGCCGCTCGGCTTGCGCGTGCCGATGGAAAGCGCACGCGGTTACCATGTGGAGATGCCACGTCACCCGGCGCTCACCGACACCCCGATCCTTTATGCCGACCAGCGCATCTTGCTCACGCCGATGGAAGGACGATTGCGCGCTACCAGCTTTATGGAGTTTGCTGGACTGAACGCCGCGCCCGACCCGCGAAAATTCGCGCGATTGCGTAACCTCCTTAGGGAGCTGGGCTACGATTGCCCCGCCGATGGTCCGAGTTGGGTTGGGCCACGACCGGTGCTTCCTGACTATCTTCCGGGCATCGGCCGTCTCGAACGCACTTCGATTTTCTATGCGGTAGGGCACCAACACATTGGTCTGACACTGGCGCCCGTGACCGGGGAGCTGATGTCCGACCTGGTGGCCAACCGTCAGCCCAGACACGACATCTCCGCGTTCGATCTACGGCGATTCTGACCGCCTCACCAAGCGCTGGTAGCGATAGGGCGCAGGATCGACGATCGGACTCTCGCCCATCACCAAGTCAGCCATGAGATGGCCCGCGCCAGGTCCGATGCCAAAGCCGTGTCCGGAGAAGCCGCTCGCGATGAAGAGGCCGGGAAGCTTCGGGACTTCGGAGATGACGGGAACGCCATCCGGCGTCGCATCGATGACCCCGGCCCAGCGCTCGGCGACTTTCATGCGGCCGAATGCTGGAAAGCCGTGCACGAGATTCCTTGCCCCTTCATCGAGAATGGTGTGGGAGGGAGCGGGGTCGAGCGTGCGCATCGTCTCGAACGGGGTCTCGGCATCGAGCGCCCACACCCTCGGGATCCGCCACTCCTCGAGGAAGCTCCGGCCGACGCGGAGGCGCAATTCGTGCCACTGGGTGACGAGGGCAGGGAGGAAGTCGAAGAGCAGCCTGAAGCTGTCCGGCGCGAGTTCGGCGACATTGGCGTTCCGCCGTGCGATGGTGTAGCCGCCGTCGAGCCGTTTGCGGAACGCGAAATTGTCGGCGCCCGCGGCGCCATCAGGCGCGCCCTCGACGGCACCGGTGCGCATCACCGAGGCCAGCAGCTTGAGCTGCGGCAGCTCCACCCCGAGATTGCCGCAGAAGAGCCGCGACCAGGCGCCGCCCGCGAGCACGGCCTTACCGCATCGGATCGGCCCTTTTTCCGTAACGACGCCGCTCACCGCTCCTGCGGACGTCTCCAGCCCGCGCACGGCGCAGCGCTCGAGGATCGCGGCGCCCTGCCGGAAGGCCGCATTGGCAATCGCCGAGGTGGCTTTCTCCGGCTCGGCGCAGCCATCGCTTGGCGTATAGAGCGCCGCGGGCCAACGACGCGACGATCCGGGCAGGAGCCGGTCGATCTCGTCTGATCCGATCAGGCGGGCGTCGATCTGGAACGACTCAGCCTGCGCGAGCCACGCCTCGTGCTTTGCCGCCTCCTTCGCCGTCTCGCAGAGATAGACGATTCCGGTCTGGCGAAATCCCGTCTCGGCTTGGGTGCGCGCGTTCATGCCCCCCCATAGCCGCAAGGACTCGACGGCGAGCGGAACCTCGGCGAGATCGCGCCCCATCTTGCGGCACCAGCCCCAATTGCGGCTCGACTGCTCGCCGGCGATCGTGCCTTTCTCGCAGAGCGCGACCGACACGCCTCTCTCCGCGAGACAGAGCGCGGTTGAGGCACCGATGATGCCGCCGCCGATGACGACGACGTCTACTTCAGCCGGAAGCTCTGATGTGGTGAGAACGGGATCGACGCGTGGTGGCATCAATTGCTTTCTGCACTTTACGCCGCGGCGGGCTCACACCGCGGTAAAGCAGTTGTCGACGAAGAGATGCGCACCGTTGACGAAACTCGCCTCGTCGCTCGCGAGAAACAGGGCGGCGCGTGCCACCTCCTCCGGCTCGCAAATGCGCCCCTGCTGAACGGCAAGAGCCGCATCCGACATATCGACGCCGAGCTTGTTGAGCTCGGCAACCTCGCGCAAGCCGTGCGGCGTGCGCACGAATCCTGGGCAGACGGCGTTGCAGCGGATGTTCTGGTCGCGATACTCCACAGCGATCGAGCGCGCGAACATGTGGCAGGCGCCCTTCGACGTATTGTAGACGACCTCCCGCGGCGTGGCGGCGATGGCCGAGATCGACGATGTGCAGACGATCGACCCTCCGCCGGCCGCGATCATCCCGGGCAGCACGGCCTTGGTCACAAGGAACATGCTCGTGACGTTGACCGCCATCAGCCATTCCCAGTCCGCGAGCGTGGTCTCGAGGAAGGGCTTGATGATGATGGAGCCGGCGTGATTGAAGAGCACATTGGGCGCACCGAGCGCCGCGGTGATGGCAGCAACCGCCACGTTCACCTCGGCTTCGTTCGCGACATCCGCGTGCGCGAACGAAGCCGCACCGCCCGCCGCTTCGATCTCGGCGACGACGGCACGTCCCGCCTCCTCGTTGTGGTCGACAATGCCGACCTTGGCGCCCTCGGCCGCGAAAAGCTTCGACGAGGCCCCTCCCATGCCGGTTGCGCCGCCTGAGATCAATGCGATCTTGCCTGCTAGTCTGCCCGACATAATGCGTTCATCCTTCTTTTCAAGAGACGGTCGGCTATTCTAGAACGGCACGAGGCGCGACCGATAGTGGCAAGCGGAGCGTTCTCGTCTCCGGGCAATCAGGCGGGATCACCGATGAGCCGATACTGGGAAGTCTACAACAGCTGGAAGGCCGATCCCGAAGCGTTCTGGGCCAATGCCGCCGCCGCCGTCCATTGGGCAAAGCTTTACGACAAAGTGTTCGACGCGACCGCCGGACACCACGGACGCTGGTTTCCTGGCGCGCTTTGCAACACGGCTTACAACTGCCTCGACCGGCACGTGGATGCTGGACGCGGCGCCGTAAACGCGCTGATTTACGATAGCCCGGTAACGAGCACCAAGCGGACACTCACCTATCGTGAGCTTCGCGACGAGGTGGCGGCGTTCGCGGCCGTTCTGGCGGAGCTCGGCATCGAGAAGGGCGACCGCGTCGTCATTTACATGCCGATGGTTCCGGAGGCAGTAATCGCGATGCTGGCCACGGCTCGCCTTGGTGCGATCCATTCGGTGGTGTTCGGCGGCTTCGCCAGCAACGAGCTTGCCAAACGCCTCGACGATGCCAAGCCCAAAGTGGTCGTGTCGAGTTCGTGCGGTGTCGAGCCGGGCCGCATCGTCGCCTACAAGCCGCTTCTCGACAGAGCCATCGAGATTGCGGTCCACAAGCCCGACAGCTGCGTAATCCTGCAGCGCCCGATGGCTCCTGCGCAATTGCACGCGGGTCGCGACCACGATTGGGCACGGCTCGTCGCTGAGGCTAAATCGCAGGGTCTCAGTGCAGAGTGTGTCGCCGTAGGGGCGACCGACCCGCTCTATATCCTCTACACGTCCGGTAGCACAGGCACGCCCAAGGGCGTCGTGCGCGACAATGGCGGTCACATGGTGGCTCTGCTGTGGTCGATGCAGAATCTTTACGGGGTCGAGCCGGGCGAGGTGTTCTGGGCTGCATCCGACATCGGCTGGGTCGTCGGACATTCCTATATCGTCTATGGGCCGCTCTTGGCCGGCAATACGACCGTCCTCTACGAAGGCAAGCCCGTCGGAACGCCCGACTCAGGCGCGTTTTGGCGCGTCGCAAGCGAGCACAAAGTTACTGCCCTCTTTACAGCCCCGACTGCACTACGCGCGATCAAGAAGGAGGATCCGCACGGCCTCAACATCCGCAACTACGACCTTTCGAGCCTGCGCACGCTGTTCCTAGCAGGAGAGCGCGCCGATCCCGATACCGTGCTCTGGGCCGAGGAGCACCTGAAGGTGCCCGTGATAGACCACTGGTGGCAGACGGAGACAGGCTGGGCCATCGCCGGCAATCCGATCGGTCTCGGCCGGCTTCCGGTCAAGCGCGGCTCGCCGACCCTGCCAATGCCCGGCTATGAGGTGAGCGTCCTCGACGATGGGGGTCATACCGTCGCCGAAGGTCAGCTCGGCAATATCGTAATTAAGCTACCGCTTCCGCCGGGTTGTTCGCCGAGTCTCTGGAATGCCGACGCCCGCTTCGGTCCGAGCTATCTCGCGGATTTCCCGGGTTACTACAAGACCGCCGATGCCGGCTATCGTGACGCGGACGGCTACCTTTTCATCATGGGCCGCACCGACGACATCATCAATGTCGCCGGTCATCGCTTATCGACGGGCGCGATGGAGGAGGTGCTGGCGTCTCACAAAGATGTGGCCGAGTGCGCCGTGATCGGTGCCGCCGACGCGGTGAAAGGCGAAGTGCCCATCGGCTTCCTCGTGCTCAAGGCTGGCGTCAACCGCGACGGGGCCGTGATCGAGCAAGAGGTGGTCGACCTCGTACGCGAGAGGATCGGTCCTGTGGCCGCCTTCAAAGCCGCAGTGACGGTGGCGCGCCTGCCCAAGACCCGCTCGGGGAAAATCCTGCGCGGCACCATCAAGAAGATCGTCGACGGCGCGAGCTTCAACATGCCGGCCACCATCGACGATCCGGCCATACTAGACGAGATCGGCGCGGCGCTCATGACTCGAAAGGACGCCGTGCCAACCTCGTGACAGCTTGCGGCGTCCAAACCCGTACCCCGATTAGGAAAGGGCCGCGAGGGAGTCAGAAAGCGCCTTGACGAGAAGGTCGGCATGGTCCCGCTCAAAGCAGAGCGGCGGGCGGATTTTGAGGACATTGCCGTGGGGGCCGGCAATGCCGACCAGAACATTGCGGTCGCGGAGCATATCTACGATGCGGGTTGCAGCCTCTCTATCCGGCTTTTTCGACTTGCGGTCGCGCACGAGTTCGACGCCGATGTAGAGTCCCTTTCCCCGCAAATCGCCGACTTGGCTGAAGCGCTGTGCGACGCCATCTAGCTCCGCCAACAGATAGGCGCCGATCTCGAGCGCATTCTGCTGCAGAGTCTCGGCTTCGATCGTCTCCAACACGGCAAGTCCGGCTGCGGCGGCAACCGGGTTTCCTCCGAACGTGTTGAAGTAACCAGAAGTCGCCCCGAAGGCCTCGAGCAGATTCGGCTTCACCGCGACTCCGCCGATCGGATAGCCGTTGCCCATGGGCTTACCCATCACGACCATGTCGGGGACGAGGCCGTGCCGCTCAAAACCCCACATCGTTTCGCCCGTGCGGGCGAAGCCTGGCTGCACCTCATCGGCAATGAACATGCCACCTTCTTTGCGTACACTCGCGATGGCTTCGGCCATGAATCCCGGCTCGCCCGAGTAGATGCCGTCGCTCGAGAAGATGCTGTCGGCAATAAGCCCGGCGAAGCGGATCTTCTTTCGCTTCATGGCCGCAATCGCTTTCCTGACGTTAGCCGCGAAGCGCGGCCCCACATCCTTGGACATTGTTCGATACGTGTCTGGGGCGGGGACCAGAAACACGTGCGGATTGGGCGGCTCGGCGCTCGCAGACGAAGGGGAGATCTCGGTCGCGGACCGCGTATTGCCGTGATAAGCGTTCGCCGTCACGATGAGGCCGGTGCCGCCGGTGACCGCGCGTGCGATACGCAGCGCCAAGTCGACGCTTTCGCTCCCCGTGCATGTCAGGACGATATTGGAGAGTTCGCGCGGCAGCGTCGCCAACAGCCTTTCCGCATAGGTGTAGACGATCTCACTCAGGTAGCGGCTGTGTGTGTTGAGGGTCGCCATTTGCCGCGACACGGCAGCGACGACGCGTGGATGGCAGTGGCCCACGGACGCCACGTTGTTGTAGGCGTCGAGATAGCGCGTGCCGTCCGCGCCAATGAGCCAGACGCCTTCGCCTCGGACGAGATTGAGGGGACGTGCGTAGAATAGCATCGATGTTGGACCGAACACGCGCCTGCGGCGGGCGACGAGATCCGCCGTCTCAGGATCGAGACCGGATGACGCATCCATGTCGAACGCGTTGAGTTCGAGAATTTTTCGTGTCGCCGTCATGACATCCTTCGAGTCACACGCGCATCGCTGGAAGCCCTGACTGGGCTCCGCTCGCCTCTAGCCTAGATCAGTCCGTCTCCATCGTTCAATTTTTTCCGACTTACCTTGGTGCCGCGGCCCGTCGCCCCGCTGCCCAGGGGCAAGTTGTGCGGCTTTTCTGTAAAATGCGCTTCGGCGCCGCCAGCATTCTCTATAGTCTGGTTCCAGTGATGTCGATCTCCGCGAGGAAGAGTCACCATGGCAGGGGAGCCGAGCACGTTCGCTAATCGCTGGAAGCGCTTCTCCGACTGGGATGAGCGCCCGCTTCGGCTCGATAAATTCGCGATCGAGGACGCGGAGAATGGATTTGCGGCTTTTACCAGCCGTCACGATCCAAAGTCGGGACTGACATTGGGGTCTGGCAGCATCGACGTAATGGACGGCGTCGGCGTTGGCGACTTCGACATGATCGACACGTTTATCGCCCGCTATCACATCGATCCGGAAATCGCGCCGGAAGCCATGGCCATGCCATCGCACGAGGTCGCGCGGATGCTGGTCGACATGAACGTGCCGCGCAGCGAGCTGGTGCGACTTGCCCACGGCATGACGCCGGCCAAGCTCGCCGAGGTCGTGGCGCAACTCTCATCTCTCGAGATCGCCTTTGCATACAGCAAGATGCGCGCCCGCAAGACGCCCGGTAATCAGGCGCACGTGACCAACGCCAAGGACGACCCGCTGCAGATGGCTGCAGATGCCGCGACCGCGGTCGCATTCGGATTCGACGAGGTCGAGACGACGATGCGAGTCGCGCGAAATGCTTGGTCGAATGCCGTCGCATGCGCGGTCGGGGCCTCGGTCGGACGTTGGGGGACGCTATTTCAGTGCTCGAGCGAGGAGGCGGAGGAGCTCAAGATCGGCATGGCCGGCTTTACGTCTTATGCCGAGACGGTCTCGGTCTACGGTACCGAGAAGAGCTTCATCGATGGCGACGACACGCCTTGGTCGAAGGCCTTTCTCGCGGCGGCCTATGCCTCGCGCGGCATCAAGATGCGCTGCACCTCGGGCGCCGGGTCGGAGCTGCTCATGGGGTTCCACGAGAAGAAGTCGCTGCTCTATCTCGAGGCGCGTTGCCTCTGTCTTCAGCGCGCCATGGGGGTGCAGGGCACGCAGAATGGCGGCATCGACGGAGCGCCCATCACCTGCACCATACCGGGTGGAATGCGCGAGTTGATGGCGGAGAATCTGATCGCCGTCTGGCTCGATCTGGAATGCGCCTCCGGCAATGACGCGCGTGCGACCGAATCCGAGATCCGCGTCGGGGCCAAGATCCTGCCCTTTCTCATCGCCGGCTCCGACCTGATATGCTCGGGGTTCGGGTCGATCCTGAAATACGACAATTCTTTCAACGCCTCCCTTCTTAACGGCGAGGAGCTCGAGGACTATCTCGTGCTCCAGCGCGATTTCGAGGCCGACGGCGGTCTCACCCCCGTAGGCGAGACCCGTGTCTTTGCGCTGCGAACGCGTGCCGTCGAAGCCATCAGCGCCGTGCTTGTGGAGCTTGGCCTCGGGCAACCGACAGAGGACATGAAAAGCAGCGTCGTTGCCGCGTCGGGATCGGATGAGACGCGAAGCTATCTGCCCCGCGACGTGGTGCCGATCAGCGAGAGCATCAAGGAGCGCGCGATCACCGTCGTCGACGTGATCAAGGCCTTAGCCGCGCGCGGCTTCACGGAGGAGGCGGAAAATCTTCTAAAGCTCTTGAGATTGCGCGTTTCCGGCGATTATCTGCAGACGTCTGCGCTCGTCCGTGACGGCCGTATCCTCAGCGCGATCAACGATCCCAATGACTACCTCGGGCCCGGCACTGGATACCGCGTAAGCGCGGCGCGCCGTGAGGAGATCGTGGCGATCCGCGACGTCCTCACGCGCGAGGAGGTGCTGAGAGCCGAGGCCGTGCACAAGGCCGCCGAGAGCAAACGCGTCAGCTACCGGACCATGGGCCCTGCCACCGCGGGCAACGATCGCCGTGAGGTCGTGATCGGGGTGAGCCCCGCGTTCGGCATCAAGCTCTTCCAGACCGTCGCGGGTCATCCCTTGTCCGCAACCCTGCACGAGTTGATCGGTGGCATCACCGAAGGGGGCGGAAAAGCTCGTGTCGTGCGGATGAAGCATACGGCCGACACGTCGTTTCTCGGCCTCAGCGCCGCCCACCTCGCGGGGTCTGGCGTCGGAATTGGCATCCAGGCCAAGGGCACCGCGGTCATTCACCAGAAGGACCGCCTACCGCACAACAATCTCGAGCTCTTCTCCAACTCCCCGATCACCAGGCTCGAGCACTATCGGCGCATGGGGGCCAACGCTGCCGCCTACGCGCTGGGCGAAATGCCGGAGCCGGTCGTGGTGTCGACGCGGGGTGAGGCTATGGGTTCGCGCTATCATGCGCGCGTAGCGCTGATCTATGCCATCGAGACTGAATTGACCTCGGAGGGTGCGGTGCCCGAGGACGTAGAGGTCGCCTTCCTGGGGAGCGCCGCATGAGCGAGGAACGGCTGTCGATCGCGGACTATCCGTTGGCCGAGAAGCGCCGCGACATCGTGCGCGGAAAGCGCGGCAAGGACCTCGATGAGATCACGCTCGAGGCCCTGCTTGAGGACCGCGTCACTATCGAGGACCTGCGCATCACGGCCGCTGCGTTGCGCCAGCAGGCGGAGATCGCCCGCGCCGCCGGGCGAGCCACGTTGGCCGCGAATTTCGAGCGTGGCGCCGAGCTCGTGGACGTGCCGCAAGACACCATCATGCGCATTTACGAGCTGTTGCGTCCCGGCCGCGCTCAATCGCGGGATGAGCTTCTCGCGGCGGCCCGGGAGCTGCGCGACCAATATGGCGCCGAGCGCATGGCGGCGTTCGTGGAGGAAGCCGCATCGGTTTACCAGCGGCGCGGCTTGTTCAAAAAGCGGTTCTGAGCACGAGCGAATGACCTGGAAGACCGCCTATCGATCGATTTACTACGACGGAGCGCCCGAGCCCGCCGATCCGAACCTCACCAAGGAGAATACGGCGCTCCTCGTCATCGACGTGCAGAACACCTATTTAACACGGCCGGAGCGAGCATCCCTGACTGCCGACGAACAGCGCAGCTATGATGCCTGGAGTCCCTTCCACGAACGCATGCGCGAAATCGTCATCCCCCGCACCCGGGAACTCCTGGGGCTGTTTCGGAAAAACGGATACGAATGCCTCTTCGCGCGCATCGCATGCCATACCAAGGATGGCCGCGACCGATCCCTGTCGCAGAAGATGCCGGGCTGGAACAATCTGCTTCTGCCCAAGGACGAGGCGCCGTCCCAACTCATCGACGAGTTCCAGCCGCGAGGCGACGAGATCGTGGTGACGAAAACGACCGACAGCGCCCTGACCGGGACCAATCTGCGGCTGATCCTCACCAATCTCGGTATCAAGACCGTTGTGTGCTGCGGTATTTTCACCGACCAGTGCGTGTCCTCGACGGTCCGCAGCCTGGCCGACGAGAGCTTTGGCGTCGTCGTAGTTGAGGATTGCTGTGCTGCGGGAACGGAGGAGCTGCATCACAAGGAGCTCGAAATCCTCAACATGATCTACTGCCACGTCATGTCGAGCGCGGAACTGAAGGCGATCATGGGCTTGACGGGCAAATAAACGAGACCGCTTGGTTTGGATTGAAATAGGCAAATCTTCCACCAAGGCAGAAGAGATCGGCTCACTGCCTTGCCTAGAAAATGGTCACGTTTCAATCAAGCTTGTTTCGGCGCCAGAACCAGATCATCATTGATGTAGGGCCGGCAATGAGGGGCCGCCGGCGCCGCGAGCTAAGTTCTGATCGCTTCATTGGGGGACAAACCAACATGACACAACGCTCAGCAGCAGCTGCGCTTGAGGCGCAGGAAAGTTTCGAAGTCCACAAAGAAAAGAACATCGACCTGCTCCACAGCAAAGCTGTCGGGCTCGTGGGCGTTCTATTCCTGACCGTGACGGGCGCAGCGCCGATGTCGGCGATGCTCGGCAACGTTCCCTTCGCCGCCGGTTTTGGCAACGGGATCTACGTTCCAGCCGCCTTCCTGCTCGCCACGATCGTGCTCACGATCTTCTCCGTGGGCTTTGCGGCTATGGCGCAAAAGGTGTCGAGCGTCGGCGGCTTCTACTCCTACATCAGCCTCGGGCTCGGACGCGACATGGGCATGGCGGCGGGCATGGCGTCGTTCATCTCCTACAGCGTCTTCGAGGCATCGCTCTGTGGTCTCTTTGCCTTCTTTGGCAACGCATGGATTCAGACCAATCTTGGCATCAATGTTTCCTGGATCTGGCTTGCAGTATTCATGATCGCGCTGATCTCGATCCTGAGCTACCGGGACGTGCAGCTTTCGGTCAAGATCCTTGGTGTTGCGCTTATTCTCGAGGTGATCATCCTGGCGATTTTCGATGTCGGCGCCATCTTGTCGGGTACGTCGCATTTTAATATCGAAGCTCTCAACGTCCTCAACGTCAACACGCCGGTTGCCGGGCAGAAGGTGGGAGATGTGGATATCGCGGCCGGCGCGGCAGCGGTCGGCATCTTCATGGCCTTCTGGTCTTGGGTCGGTTTCGAGATGGCGCCCAACTACGCCGAGGAATCTCGCGATCCCAAGCGCATCATTCCGCGCTCACTCTATTACTCGGTCATCGGGCTGGGGTTATTTTACATCTTCACGAGTTGGTGCGCGATCTCCTCCTACCCGACCGAAGGCGACATGCTCGTCAAGGCCGTGAAGGATTCGGGGAATTTCTTCCTGACGCCGATTGGGCAAAACGTCGGCAATTGGGCGGAGCAGCTGATGAGCATTCTCATCCTAACGAGCTCCTTTGCCTGCGGCATGGCCTTCCACAACACGGCAGCTCGTTATGCGTACTCGCTCGGTCGCGAAGGCGTGTTCCTGCGTGTCCTAGGCAAGACGCACCCCACGTTCAAAAGCCCGTACATTGCGTCCACCGTGCAGTCCGTGCTGGCGCTTATCTGGGTTGGACTCTTCGCCTACTTCCTGGGAACTGACGATCCTAACGCTCAGGCTTACGTCGCCATCTACACGATGCTCGCCATCCTCGGCACCATGCTGCTGCTCATTCTGCAGGCTATCGTGTCGATCGCGATCATCGTCTACTTCCGCCAAAACCATCCGGGCGAAGTCGGAATCATTCCCGGCCTGATTGCTCCAGCGATCGCATTTATCGCCCAAGTCTACCTTGTATACCTGCTGGTGGTTAATCTGGGGACGTTCGGTGGCAGTGGCAGCTTCGGCAGCAACATTCCCTATATTGCCCTCGCCATCGTCATCTGGGGCTTCATCTGGGGCGTGGTGCTGAGGGTCGCGGCACCTGAGGTTCACGCCAGGATCGGCCGCCTTGTGTTCAACGAGTAACGGCTGGAACGTCTGATGTTCGCGGCACGATTTCCGCGAAGGATGTAAATTCGGGCGGGCGTCGCGGAGGCGGCGCCTGCCCTTATTTCAAGTGGCGCTTCTTATCGACGCGAATTTTGGAGAGACGTCATGTTGACACCGATCGCAGGCAGGTCCGTCATCGTAACTGGGGCGAGCAAGGGTATCGGCAAGGGAATCGCGAAAGTTTTTGCCCGCAGCGGCGGCAAGATATTCATCGTGTCCCGCCATCTCGATGAGGCGGAGGCCTGCGCGGAGGAGCTGCGTAACGCCGGCGGGACGGCGAGGGGCTACGCAGCCGACGTGACGAAGTTCGAAGACATGCAAGGGATGGCGGACGCGGCCGCCGCGGCACACGGAGGCATCGACATATTGTGCGCCAATGCCGGCATTTTCCCGCAGACCAAGATCGAGGACCTCTCCTCGGATGATTGGGACCACGTCATGGCGACCAACCTCAAGGGGACCTTTCTGCCGATCAAGGCCTGCCTGCCGCATTTGAAGAAATCCGACCAGGGCCGCGTCGTGATCACGTCGTCGATAACGGGTCCGGTCACGGGCTTTCCGGGATGGGCCCATTATGGCGCGACCAAAGCGGGTCAGCTTGGCTTCATGCGCACGGCCTGCATCGAGCTTGCGAAGTACGGCATTACCGTCAATGCGGTGCTGCCTGGCAATATCCTGACCGAAGGCTTGATCGCGCTTGGGCCAGAATATGAGCGCTCGATGGCGGCCTCCATACCGCTGAAGAAGCTCGGGTCGGTTGAGGACATCGGCCATGCCGCCCTGTTCCTCGCCTCTAAAGAGGCCGCCTACATCACCGGCCAAACCATCATCATCGACGGCGGCCAAATTCTCCCTGAAAGCCTGGACGCACTCACCCAGGCTTAGTTGCCTCCTACCGAAGCCGGCGCGCCTCGCCGAAACGCGATAGATAGCGCTCGCACAGGGGAACGGTCCCTTGCGTATACGCGACGCCCATGGACTGAGCGAGCTCAGTTTCTGCATGCGAGCCGATCCAAGCCACGAGCAAAAGACGGCGCAACATCACGAAGCTATCGATTTCAGCCTCTTCCTCGGCGGACAGTGCGCCGAACCGGCGATAGCCCCGCACCCACGCCTTGAGAAGCTCCGGCACTTCGGGATTGTCCTCGAAAAACGACACCGTCGTTGCGCAGTCATAAAGGAACCAGGAAAAGCCGCAGTCGTCGAAGTCGATGACCTTGATGGTGCTGCGATCCGCGAGCAGGTTGGCGAGACGCATGTCACCGTGGATGAGATTGAACCGGTCGGGCGTCTTGCCGAACCGCTCAAGACGCCGTTCGATAAGCCGGACCGTCTCGCCAAACGCTTCGAGGGCCTCGGCGGTGATCCCCATTCCATCTTGCCACCCGCCCCAATGCGGT
>DATBSU010000192.1:0-4146 GCA_036559585.1 Methyloceanibacter sp. | reverse complement strand
CTGAGCGCGGCGCTCGTTGCTGGGTTGGCCTTGCCCGCCAAAGCTGATGACACCAAGCTGACGCTGACGGGGTCTGCCACGATCACGACGGACTATATGTTCCGCAGCATTTCCAACACCAATCAGGAACCGGCGGCGCAGCCCGAGTTCGATCTGACCTATGGCATGTTCTACGCCTATATCTGGGGATCGAATACCGCCTTCGGGGATGGCATCGAGCTCGATTACGGCATCGGCATCACGCCGAAATGGAAGAACATCACCTTCAACATCGCCGGCCTCTACTACACCTATCCGGGCGATAACGAGAACATCGGCTATTTCGAACTGAAGACCGGCGCATCATGGACCGGTGGCGCCTGGACCGTTGCCGTCAACAATTATTGGTCGCCGGATAATTTCCAGTTCTTTGGCGACTCCAATGCGATTGAGGGAACGGTCGGATATGCGCTGGGGCATAAGTGGTGGAACTTCTTCTCGCCCAGCCTCAGCGGCACGGTCGGCTTCCAGTCCTATGACAAGAACGCCGCGGACTACACCTATTGGAACGCCGGCCTGACGCTCGGCTTCCTCGACCATTGGTCGGCCGACATCCGCTACTACGATACGACCTATGACGATGCAGAGTGTTTGGCACAGAGCGGCGGCCGCAACAATTGCGACGCGCGCGCGGTCGGCACCCTCAAGGCGACGTTCTAGACATCTTCCCCAACTAAGCACTTCCCACCTTGGGGCGCCTCATGTTCGAGGCGCCCTTTCTTTTTGTGCGCGCGGTGCATACACAAGGTCCATGCGCGAGCAAGAGGCAAGTCGAGACGGAGGTCGGCGTGACGCTGATGCGGTCGCCAAGGCGCATGCGATCTACACACCTGTCATGCTGTCCTTCTACGATGTTTTGGTGCATGGGCTCTCGAATAGGTTGGCATGGCACTGTCCGACGAGAAGCCTGCTCAATCTCTATCGCGACAATCTCTCCAGCAATCATCTCGAAGCCGGGACCGGCACCGGCTTCTTCATCGACCGATCAGGGAGAACAAGATTCGATCGCCTGGTCCTGTTGGACATCAATCGTCATTGCCTGGAGCTGGCGGCGCGCAGGCTCGCACGCTTCAAGCCCGAGTTGGTGCGGGCGAGCCTGTTCGATCTGTTGCCAGCAATGGGCGCCCCCTTCGACTCGCTCGGGCTCACTTACGTGCTGCATTGTCTGCCGGGGACGATGACCGAGAAGCTCACGGTTTTGGATCATCTGTTGCCGGTGATGGCGCAGCGCGCTGTGCTGTTCGGCGCGACGATCCTCGGCCGCGGCGTCGCGCCGAACTTTGCCGCGCGGAAGCTATTCGCGCTCTACAACGAGAAGGGCGTCTTCAATAATCTTGCCGACGACCAGGCCGCGCTCGAGGCCGGGCTGAGAAGGCGCTTCGGCGAGGTCCAAATCACTCGCCATGGTTTGGTCGCGTTATTCCGCGCCACAAAATTAGTGACTGCCTGACTGGGCTTAGCAATTAGTCCCGGAGCGCTGCCTCGGGATGGTCATTAACTGGCCGCTTACCATGCGAAGTTTCGCCCCGATCATTGTTAATTATCATTAAGGGTAGGGCACTACCCTGGGGCCGTGAGCGCCTGGTTCAGCAAGCTCCCTTGCTGGCGCGGCGACGGACCTAGGCCTTCAATCGAGGGAGTCTGTTTTGCGTACGCGATTGCACCAGGCTATGGCTCTAATCGCCGTGTTGACGGCAGGCGCCACGGCCTCAAGCCCGGGTCTCAGTGCCGACCTCAATAATCCGCCTCTACCACCGCTTGCCTATGCGCCACCTCCAACGCCCGATACGCTGTTTGCAGGCTGGTGGGTCGGTGGAACCATCGGCGGCGCCACCGCCAATTACGACTTCAGCGGCAATAATAGCGACATCGAGACGAACGGATTTGTCGGCGGCGGCATCGGCGGCTGGAACTGGCAGAACGGCCCGATCGTAATCGGCCTCGAAGGCGACATTCTCGGCGGCGATGTCAGCGGCAGCCGGAAATTCAATGCCGGGTTCAACAAAGCTAGCGCCGATATCAACACCATGGCGGATCTTCGCTTGCGCGCCGGCGTTGCGGTGACGCCGCAAGTGCTGCTCTTCGCAACGGCAGGCGGCGCTTGGGCCAATGCCGATCTCCCGGTCTCGGGTCCCGGAGGCGCGTCACGCGATGGCACGTTCTTCGGCTGGAGCGTCGGCGGCGGCGCCGAGGTCGCGATCAATCAGAATTGGAGCGCGCGCTTCGATTATCAGTTCACCGATTTCGATACAGAGTCGGTGGCCTATCCGGGCGGCAAGCTGAAATTCGATCCCGACATGAACACCTATCGGGGCTCGTTCATCTATCACTTCTAATTGCAGGCGGCACGCTCACGCGATTCAGTCTGCACAGAAGGCGCTGATCTTCGTTGACGCCGCAAGCACGCGGCGCGAGATCCCGATCGAAACAGACGCGAATGTCGAGCAGCTGCCCCTTGCGGCAGCTGATCGCGATCATGTCCGGCTTGAGCCAGGGATTGGCGGTGAGGAAGTCGGTCTCGATTTCAGCGGGGCTCAGTTCGAGAGGTTTATCTCCCTGCTTGAAAGGCGGGGGTACGGCGACGTGTTGGTAGAGTTCTCGCGCGGTGGCGAAATAGCGCTCGGGGTCGAGGCCTGAGCATGTGCCGTGGGCGCGATACTCATGAATGACGAGCCCGCCTCCCGGCATGATGTCGTTCATCTGATCGATTACGGATTGCGGCACGAACGGTCGATGCGAGATGTGGCAATCCTTCGGCCAGCCTCGCTCATACTGCGGCCATAGCCCATGTAAGGTGAAAGCGTGCTCGCGGCCGTCTTCGCATTGATCGTCGCGCCGCTCGCGTCCCTCGATGTTGCAATAAGCCGGCGACCAGCCAAGCACGAGCACGTAATAATCGAAGTCGCCGGGGCGATTGCGCTCGCCGGCATCGCAGGCCGTACAAGCGACCATGAAGACAAGCGCGAGCAGGAGCGGCCGCTCCCTCGTCGAGCACGGCCGACAAGCGATTGCTGGCCCGGAGTTTAGCACCGAGCTCATCAGCGTCTGAATGTAGGAAGAGACTATTCGCCCATCTGAACGTTGATGGCTTGTGGGCCCTTGCCGCGACGATCCGGCTCGGTCTCGAAAGAGACACGCGCGCCTTCGTCTGGAGCCGCAAGACCCGACTTCTGCAGGGCGGAGATATGCAAGAAAACGTCTTTGCCGCCATCGTCCGGCGTGATGAAGCCGAACCCCCGCGAATGATTGAAGAACTTTACCGTCCCGGTCTGACGCATGGGAAACTCCTCCCTTCCCCAAATGATCCGCGGAATTTGAAACTCCCGCGAACTGAACTCAGGCAAGCCTAAAACGGGGAAAGAAATCGCGGCCGCTTAAAGTCGCGCAGCCGGCCTCCACCATTCGCACTCTGCCCGCAAAGCGGCCCACTGTAAGATTGTGACGGGGATATGTGCAAGGCCCATTCTGGACCGCGGAAAGACCGGTCTGAGCGATCGACTTAGTTGGGATAGGGGTCGTGTGTCAGGCCGCCGCCCAACGGCTCGGGCGGGAAATCGAAATGTGGTCCGAAATCCTTCGGAGCAGGGGGCATCTCTGCCGGTCCCCAGACGTCTCTCAAGGTGAGCGATGTTCCCCCCACGCCGCCGGGGCGCGCAGGCTGCTTAGCCGAATTCGCCTTGCCAGGCTCCTGGGCTCCCGCGTCATGGAGCGGCCACGCTGCGCCCGCGAAGGCGAGCAGCGACAGCAGCATTACCGAGCGGCGGAGGAGGGAAGTTCCTGACATGATCCGCATTCTTTCTTTGCGTGTAGCGCGAGTTCTGATTCGTTTTTCCAAGTCTAAGTTTTGCAGGTTACGAGAATATCACCATAACAAGGTTCGCCCCTCGATCGTTTCATCTATGAGCAGGCCTTCGCCCCGCTGGTGCAGACACTCAGGGCGCCGGCCTTGGTCACGCACGTCGTCGAGGTCGAGCCAACGTGAACCGAGGTCAACCCGTTCTTGTGCGCCCAATGGCTAATCTTACGCTCCAGATGCTTGGCCGAACGCGCCATCACGTCGTCCTGATGCAGTCCGCGCGCGGTGGCACTGGAGTCAGTGCATCCGGC
>DATBSU010000191.1:0-9615 GCA_036559585.1 Methyloceanibacter sp. | reverse complement strand
GGTCGAGCCAACGTGAACCGAGGTCAACCCGTTCTTGTGCGCCCAATGGCTAATCTTACGCTCCAGATGCTTGGCCGAACGCGCCATCACGTCGTCCTGATGCAGTCCGCGCGCGGTGGCACTGGAGTCAGTGCATCCGGCGTCTGCCGGCACCGAGATGAGGGCGAAGGCGGTGACGAGCGCCGCAGCGGCGATCAGAAGCTTGCCCAACATGATCTCGTCCCTGGTTCTTGTCTGGCGTGTTACCCCGCCTCACCAAATATGCTATCTTTAACCGTCACTGCCTAGGGCCTTCCGCAGAATGCGAGAGGCTTGTGACATTTTCACGTTTTCGTGTACGGCGAGATTTCGGGGAAGTTTGCCCTTGAATTGTCGTCCAAACGGGATTTTCTGCCCTTAGCTCGCCGGGAGCCGAGGGCGGCGACCTATGCAAATGGAGGATAATGATGACGCCTGTTAAATTGGCAACTGTTGGTATTATCGCTGCCGGCGCCATGTTCGGCGCCCTTTCGGCTTCTGCCGCCCCCATCAGCCCGCTCGGCTCGATCGCCAAAAGCGACACTTCGATGGTGGAGCAGGTCGGCTACCGCAATCGCTGCTGGTATTCCTATGGGCACCGCTACTGCAAGAGAGTCTACTATCGCCCCTACGCCCGTCGTTATTATCGCTACAACTATTAGCGACCTCATCGGGGGCCTCAAGGCCCTCCGAGAAATCAAGCGCCGGGCGCAAGGCCCGGCGTTTGTGTTTCTAGCGATGGAAGCTAGGGGTTTCTGCTAGCCACGGGCCCGGCGAGACTTCGCCTGGTCCTGCTTCTCCATGAAACCCGGCGTGCTGCCAAGAATTGCGTAGCTGTTCGAGGCAGATGCGAGCTGGACCGGCTTGCGGCCGCCACGGCTCGACTGAGCCCAGGCGATCTCGCGTCCCTGGCGCTTGGCGCGGGCCTTCTCATAGGAGGCGACGACCTGCTTGCGGACGCTAGGCTCCCGCCGGAGTTCGGCTTTGGCGACGACGATCTTCTTGCCGGCCTTGGCGGAAGCGGTTTTCACGGCAACGGCCATGGCGCCGCGGGGCTTCTCGGCCGAAGCGACCTGGATGGGCGCCTTCTTGGCGCTAGCCACCTCAACGCCGCCGATGGCTGCGACCCTTACCTTGGCCACACCCGCGCCGATCATGCCGAGGCTGGAGGCCGCGGCCTTGGAGACGTCAATGATTCTGCCCCCGACGAAGGGTCCGCGGTCGTTGATGCGAACTTCGACGAATTTGCCGTTGGTCAGATTTTCGACCAGAACCTTGGTTCCGAACGGCAGCGAAGGATGGGCGGCCGTCATGGCGCTTGGATCCATCATTTCGCCGCTCGCGGTACGCGAGGTCAGGGCGTACCAGGATGCAGATCCAACTTGTTCAGCCTTTGCGGCAGAGAGGGGCAACAGCGCCGCGGCACTAAACAGCCCCACGGTCACAATGTTCGTGCGCAATCTCGACATGCGTTGTGCTCCTATTCGATTGTTTTGGGAAGGAAGTGACTGACGACGAATCAAGTCAGTCCGCACTCGTTGGTGCGAGCCCGCAGATTACCGGGTAACGGGGCGAAAAATCGGCCCGCATTAGGTCATGATTGGGCCATTTAGTGGCACGTGATACCAACGTTTCACTATGAATGACCTCGTAAACCTATGAATATTGGGGATTTATGCCAGGGAATATTATTAGTAAATCCGCGAACATCAGCGCGTGCGACAATTAGACTTGTCAAAAAAATTTGGCGCCAGCCCCGCGAGGGAGCCAGCGCCGCGTTCAACACTTCTTAGACTGGATCAGTTTAGTGCGGTCCGAAATTATCCGGCGAGTAGGCGCCACAAGAGCCCTTCATGCGGACGTCACCGCCGAGGTTCTGGCAGACATAGACCTTGGTCAGGGGATTGTTATGCACCTCATCTGCGGTGACCTTCCAACCATAGGTCTGGGCCACCCTGGCGATCTGCTCCTCCTCACAATAGGGGGTGGCAATCGGCCCGGACGGGTTCATCTGGAAATTGCCGTTGCATTGGATCCTCGCGGCCGCGGGTTGCGTAGCGGCCAGCAACGCCAGTGCGCTCACGGCGAAGCAGAATGGGGTTAGGCGTCGCATCTTTCGGTCTCCTCTTGATCGGGCGCAAGGTTCGAAGGTGGATTTCGTGTCCTAATTTTAGGGGCTGTTTAAGGTGCCTAGGGTGTAATCCTTGCCGAGGTCTGCTGATATTACGTGCAAATTTCGCCTAATCGTTGCCCTTTTCGACGAATATGGGTATCGAATCATATGGGGATATCAAGTCTAGGAAATCAAGGAAGGGTGCGACGACAAAAATGACTTCCAAGAAGAAGACGCGAGAGCCGCAAGCGAGCCAAGAACTCAGCCAAAGCTCCACAAAGTTCCGAATTGCCGAACCGGTCTCGGCTTACGAGCCGATGACGGGCGACCAGGCCTCCCATCTCAAGAAGCTCAGCGAGGAAGTGCACGAGCCGCGCGCTTTCCATCATCGTTTGAGCAAGCAAGAGGCTATGCGACGGATCGATGCGCTCATCGACAGATTACGGCTCGGCGTTTTGCCGCCGCATACCGACTAAGCGCGCGAAACGATTGCCTGAAGGCGTCGCCACGACATTCAAATCGTGGCTTGCCGCGACCGTGTTAGGGCTCGCGCTGATTGCCGATGCGGGAACCGCAGCCGTGGCTCTCACGCTCACATCATCTGCATTCAAGAACGGCGAAGCGATGCCATCGCAATACACTTGCGAGGGCGACGACGTTTCGCCACCACTCGCTTGGGATGGCGTTCCGGACGGAACCAAGAGCTTCGCCCTGATCATGGACGATCCGGACGCGCCGGATCCGAAAGCGCCGAAAATCGTCTGGGTGCATTGGCTCCTCTACAATTTGCCCGCTGACGCGCGAGAGCTTGCCCAAGGCGCGGCGACGTCCGGCCTGCCGCGCGGTGCCGCGACCGGCATCAACAATTTCAAACACAACAGCTACGGCGGTCCTTGTCCGCCGATCGGGCGGCATCGCTATTTTCATAAGCTCTATGCGCTGGACACGATGGTGTCTGCGAAGAGTCCGACCAAGCCAGAGCTCGAGGCCGCGATGCAAGGCCATGTTCTCGCCAGCGCGGAACTTGTCGGCACCTATCAAAAGGGCGACAGGTAGTTGGAGCCGTTGGAACTGATCGTCTCGCTGGCGCTGATGGTCGTCCTCGTCGCCATCGCGCGCTCCCTGGCGATGAAGAAGGGCCGATCCCGCGTCGGCTGGATGTGGGCCACCGCGTTTTTTGGCCTGATCCCGCTGCTGGTGCTCGCTTTCCTTCCTTCCCTATAGACTCAACATCTCCGACAAGGCCATGTGACATGCAGAGGCGACGCTCCACAATTTGCAAAGCTCGCCTCTTGACGGGTGAGATGGCTTCGGCCCTAGTGGCGGGCATGACGGGGCCATTCCGACTTGCTGCCTTGACCGCAACGATGCTGCTCGGAATTTCGAGCGCGAGCTTTGCAGCTTGTCAGCCGCCTGCCGCCTTCGGCCAATGGCTGCAAGGCTTCAAGAAGGAAGCGGTGGGGCAGGGCATCTCGCCGAACGTCGTGAGCATGGCGCTCGACGGACTGAGTTACGATCCTTCGGTCATCGCCAAGGATCGCGGACAGTCGGTGTTCGCGCAGACGTTCCTGCAATTCTCCGACCGCATGGTGAACAATAACCGCCTGCAGATCGGGTCCTCACTTCTGAAAAAGAACGCTCCCGTGTTCGCCAAGATCCAGCAGCAATTCGGCGTGCCGGGTCCGGTGCTGGTCGGCTTCTGGGGATTGGAGACGGATTTCGGCAAGGTGATGGGCAATATGGAGACGCTCCGTTCGCTCGCCACGCTCGCCTTCGACTGCCGGCGCCCCGATGAGTTCCGCACGCAATTGATGGACGCGCTTCGGGTGATTCAGCGGGGCGACCTCAGCCCGCCTGAGATGCGGGGGCCCTGGGCGGGAGAGGTCGGCCAGTTTCAATTCGTGCCGAGCGTCTACTGGCAATATGCTGTCGACTTCGAAGGCAACGGTAAGCGCGACCTAATTCACGACACGCCTGACGCGCTGGCGTCGGCCGCGAATTATCTGAAGGGCCTCGGTTGGCAAGCAGGTCAGCCTTGGCTGGAAGAAGTGCGCGTGCCAGCCGAGATGGATTGGGCCTCGGCCGATGTCACCATCAAGAAGCCGCGTGCGTTCTGGGCGAAGCAGGGCGTGACTTATCCGAGCGGCAAGGCGGTGCCTGCGGACAACACGCCGACGTCACTGCTGCTGCCGATGGGGCGCAATGGCCCGGCTTTCCTCGCCTATCCGAATTTCGATGTGTATCTGCAGTGGAACCAGAGCCTGGTCTATTCCACCAGTGCCGGCTATTACGCCACGCGCCTCGCCGGCGCGCCGGCAATGTCGCGCGGCAACGGTCCGCTCGAGCCGCTGAGCCAGGCGCAGACCAAACAGCTGCAGCAATTGCTCGCCAAGCGCGGCTATGACGTCGGCAAGATCGACGGCGTGGTCGGCGCCGCGAGCCGCAATGCGATCCGCGAGATGCAGGTGAAATTCGGCCTGCCGGCGGACGGCTATCCGACGGCCGAGTTGCTGGCAAAGCTTGGCGGCGGGTAGAAGCTCTCACTTCCGATTCAATAAGATCTGCCAGGGTTTCTTACCCGCGCAATCTTTATTCTCGCGCCAGAATACGAGTCGCGGCGAATATTTTTGCACAGGAAAGACGTCACGGCTCGAGCGGGCGCGATTCGCTGCAACGCCCGCTTAGGGACGTGGTAGAATGGCCCGCTTGCCGGTTTTAGGCCTAGGGGCCCTTCGGGGGTCTGGGTCCCCTGGGAAATCGGCTCGGCTCAGGCGGACGATACCTAGGCATCGGAACAATAGGGGGGATAGGACCATGGAAGGCTCGTTAGTGGACCTGATCGTGCAGCTCATTGCTGGCGCGGCCGGAGGGACCGCCGCTGGCGCGGCGCTGAAAGATTTGAGCTTAGGCAAGCCGGGCGACGCCATTACCGGCGCTATCGGCGGCGGGCTGATCGGGCAAATCCTGCCGATGGTGCTGGGCGCGGCGGGTGGTGCCGCTGCCGGAGGCGATGTCGGCGGCATGGATGTCGGATCGCTGGTGCGCGATATTTTCGGTAGCGGTATTGGCGGCGCGGTGGTGCTCGCCCTGATCGGCGCCATCCGTAATGCAATGATGAAGAAGTAGAAGGTCTGCGGCACTTCAAGAGCGGATGAGACGCGGGCTGCGTCGTGATAGAGATTGGCGATGCGGCCCGACATCCGTCCTATGCTCGCCACGCTGACCGACAAGCCGTTCGACAATCCTGACTGGATCTTCGAAACGAAGTGGGACGGCTTCCGGGCGGTCGCCGTGGTCGCCCCGGGCAAGGCCAAGCTTTATTCGCGCAACGGCCTGGATATTTCGCGGAAATATCCCTCGATCGTGGACGCGCTTGCCAAGATCAAGGAGAGCGCCGTGCTCGATGGTGAGCTGGTGGCGCTCGACGCCCGAGGCCGCTCGCGCTTCCAGCTGTTGCAGAATGCCGAGCGTGAGAAGGTGCGGCTTCTCTATTGTGTGTTCGATCTGCTCTATCTCGACGGCATGGACACGCGGAAGCTGAAGCTGATTGAGCGCAAGGCGGCGCTGAAAGCGATTCTGCCCAAGAGCAAGCTGCTGCTCTACAGCGCGCATGTCGCGCGCAAAGGCATCGCGGCATTCGAGAGGGCGAAGCGTGCCGGGGAAGAGGGCGTGATGGCGAAGCTCGCCTCGAGCCGTTACCACTCAGGCGTACGCACCCGCGATTGGTTGAAGGTCAAGGCGCATCAAGAACAAGAAGTGGTGATCGTCGGCTTCACCGCGCCTCGCCGCTCCCGCAAATATTTCGGGGCGCTGGTGCTGGCGGTGCGCGAGGATGGAGCCTGGGCCTATGTGGGCCGCGCCGGTACTGGCTTCGATGCGGCGAGGCTGCGTGACATCCATGCGCTCATGGCGCCGCTGTTTACCGACAAGAAGCCGGTCGTGGCGAAAGTGCCGAATGAGCGCAGTACGACCTGGATCAAGCCGAAGCTGGTCGCCGAAGTGAAATTCACCGAATGGACGACAGGCGGCGAGATGCGCCATCCCGTATTTCTCGGCCTCCGCACGGACAAGAAGGCGAGCGAGGTCGTGCGCGAGCTGCCGAAGGCCTGACCGCACTCCCACAGTGTCCGCTCAGAGTGCCGCTCACTGCTTGCTCACTTTGAGGAAGAGCCAGCGGAAAGGGTAGAGCAAGCCGAAACCGAGCCAGCAAAGGGAGACAATTTCCACTAACAGAAAAAATGGTGCCTTTGCTGCGAATTCGAAAAGGCGTCCGGTCGCCACTTCGCCCCAAAGAAAGATTGGCCCCAAGAAAAAGACTATTAGTGGAAGGGTGAGGAGAAAGCCGACGAGCTTGCTGCCGATAAAACCTTTGCATGCGACTGTCCAAACAAGGGACACGTCCCAATAGCAACCGACCTCAGGCCTGTCGTGAGGCCAGGCAAGAAGAGTTTGGTGGCGATCATAGTGGCCAAGAGGATCACGAGTCCGATGGAGGCCAATCTACTGATTGTCCAGAAGAGGCGCATGGGATTGCCTCCTGCGGCCTAGCGACTCTTGCCCTTGAAGGCGTGGGTGCCGGGCTTGCCGCCGGTGGAGCGGGGGCGGGATCGCCGAAGCGGGATCTCGCGGTTATGCGGGCCCATCTCCTCGAGCGACGGCTTGTGCGGGCGATTGAGCGCTGAAGAGTCTTCATTGGCGCTACCGCGCTTCGCGCTACTTGAGCGTGAACTGTCCAATTCATATTGCCGCGCCAGCGGATCGTTGGCGAGGGCGAGTTCCATCTGGCGCAAGCGCTTCACCTCGTCCCTGAGCCGCGCGGCTTCCTCGAATTCGAGATCCGACGCGGCGGCGCGCATGCGCTTCTCCATGTCCTCGATGGCGCCTTCGATATTGTGGCCGATCATGGCCTGATCGCCTTCGCCGAAGCCGGCGCCGACATCGACCAGCACATGGTCGCGCTCGTACACGGAGGCCATGATGTCGCCGATATGCTTCTTGATGCTTTCCGGCGTGATGCCGTTCTCCAAATTATAGGCGGTCTGCTTCTCGCGGCGCCGGCTGGTCTCAGCGATGGCGCGCTCCATCGATCCGGTCATGCCATCGGCATAGAGGATCACCTTGCCGTCGATATTGCGCGCGGCGCGACCGATGGTCTGGATCAGTGAGGTCTCCGAACGGAGGAAGCCTTCCTTGTCGGCGTCGAGAATGGCGACCAGCGCGCATTCGGGAATGTCGAGGCCTTCGCGCAACAAATTGATGCCGATCAGCACGTCGAAGGCGCCGAGCCGGAGATCGCGGATGATCTCGATGCGCTCCAGAGTCTCCACGTCGGAATGCATGTAGCGCACGCGAATGCCTTGCTCATGCATATACTCGGTCAGATCCTCGGCCATGCGCTTGGTGAGCGTGGTGACGAGGATGCGATAGCCTTGCGCCACCACCTTCCGCGTCTCGTCGATCAAATCGTCGACTTGGGTCGAGGCCGGTCGGATCTCGACCGGCGGATCGACCAGGCCGGTCGGCCGGATCACTTGCTCGGCGAAGGCGCCGGAGGTCTGCTCCAGTTCCCAACTGCCTGGCGTCGCGGAGACATAGACAGTTTGCGGCCGCATCGCGTCCCATTCCTCGAAACGCAACGGCCGGTTGTCCATGCAGGAGGGCAGGCGGAAGCCATACTCGGCGAGAGTGGATTTACGCTTGTAGTCACCGCGGAACATGCCGCCGATCTGCGGAATGGTCACGTGGCTCTCGTCGACGAACACCAGCGCATTGTCGGGCAGATATTCGAACAGAGTCGGCGGCGGCTCGCCGGCTTTGCGGCCGGTGAGATAGCGTGAATAATTCTCGATGCCGGCGCAGGAGCCGGTGGCCTCCATCATTTCCAGATCGAACAGAGTGCGCTGCTCGAGCCGCTGCGCCTCAATCAAGCGTCCGGCGCCGTGCAACTCGGTGAGCCGCTGCTTAAGCTCTTCTTTGATCAGCCGCACCGCCTGTTTCAGCGTCGGCTTCGGCGTCACGTAGTGCGAATTGGCGTAGACCTTGACCAGGCTGAACTCGTCGGTCTTGGCGCCGGTCAAGGGATCGAACTCGACGAGAGTCTCGACCGTGTCGCCGAACAGCGAGATGCGCCAGGCGCGATCTTCCAAATGCGCGGGCCACAACTCGATGGTGTCGCCGCGCACGCGAAAAGCCCCGCGGACGAAATTGGTATCGTTCCGCCGGTATTGCAGCGCGACGAGATCGGCGATCAGCTGACGTTGCGCAATCTGGTCGCCGCGCTTCAAAGTGAAGGTCATCGCGGTATAGGTCTCGACCGAGCCGATACCGTAGATGCAGGACACACTTGCCACGATGATCACGTCGTCGTGCTCGATCAGAGCGCGCGTGGCGGCGTGGCGCATGCGATCGATCTGCTCGTTGATCGAGGAATCCTTCTCGATATAGGTGTCAGTGCGCGGGATATAGGCCTCGGGCTGGAAGTAGTCGTAGTAGGAGACGAAATACTCGACCGCGTTCCCCGGAAAGAAATTCTTGAACTCGCCATAGAGCTGGGCGGCGAGAGTCTTGTTCGGCGCGAGGATCAGGGCAGGGCGCTGCGTCGCCTCGATCACCTTGGCCATGGTGAAGGTCTTGCCCGAGCCGGTGACGCCGAGCAGCACCTGGTCGCGCTCTTGAGCGTTGGCTTGGGCGACGAGCTCGGCGATGGCCGTCGGCTGGTCGCCTTTCGGCTCGAGCTCCGACTCGATCTTTAAGGGGATGCCGCCTGCCGATTTCTCCGGGCGCGGCGGACGGTGCGGCGTGAAGGGGCCGGTCTCGCCGGTGACGAGCGGATGGTCCTGCATCAGAGGCTGCGACGCCTCGCCGAAGCCCGGCGGACGCCGGTCCTCGCCTTGCGGCAGCCCGAGCGACTCGCCGGTCACGGCGCGAGGCTCGGCTCTCGAACCGAAGGTCTTGGGAACGCGATAGGGCATGGCCCGAATATGGCGGCTCCGGGGAGGGGATGGAAGGGCCTAGTCGGCGAGGTCGCCATGATGCGCGCAAACAATCCCCGCCAAGGCCCACCGACTCACTCAAGATGAGTCAGATGGGATTTGGCTGGGGTGGGCTGAACGTCCGGGTAGGATTAGTAACGGTCGCTCGGCGGCCAATTGGTCGACGGGAAGGCACGGCGCAATTCGCGGATCTCGTCGCTCTGACGATAATAAGGAGTGATGTAGTGGCCGCTATATTCTGAGCCAGAATTATAACCGTAACTATCTGACTCGTAAGCGTAGAGGTTAGCGTGCCCGCGATAGCCGGCACTTGCGGAGGTTACTGAGGCGAGCAAGCCGACAGCCAGAACAGCGAGGCCGACTTTCATCTGGGTCTTCGTCATTTCAATCTCCCTTGGTCAGTCACCCCCCTCGGCAACGCTGATGTGGGGAGGATGCGAGAGATTAGCAATGCTCGCGGCTCCTCAACAGAAAGTGTGCTGTAATTTCAAC
>DATBSU010000190.1:0-2715 GCA_036559585.1 Methyloceanibacter sp. | reverse complement strand
TTGGATATCGCCTATCTCGGGACGGTGATGCTGGAGGTCGCCGGCTTACCGCTCTCCGACGCCCAGCGGGAGCGGAAGCGGCTGATGGTGGCTTGTCATGGCCGCTATTTCGGCTGCGAACCCCGCAGCGATATCCTCGCCTTCCATCGGCGCCTGATCAATTCGGGCCTGGTCGAGGCGCAATAGCCAAGTGCGAGCGTCAGGGTATGAAGTCTTCGGGCGCGAGTTCGAAGCCGGCGAAGTCGAAGCCGGGCGCCACGGTGCAGCCGAGCAATGTCCATGCGCCAAGGCTTCGCGCGGCTTGCCAGGCGCCGGCAGGCACGACGCCTTGCGGGTGCTCACCGGCGAGAAGGTCCGGCCCTAGGCGATAGTCGTGACGCGTATCGCCGTGCCTCACCTCTAGCAGAAGTGGAGCGCCGCCATGCCAGTGCCAGAGCTCCGCGGCATCGACGCGATGCCAATGCGAGACCTCGCCAGCCTTGAGCAGAAACAGAATGGCGGTGGAATGCGCCCGGCCCTTATGACCCGGCTCGTCGCGGAAGGTCTCGCGGAACCAGCCGCCTTCGGGATGCGGCTTCAGCTTTAAATGCGCGATGACTTCGTCGGCGGTGAGCGGATTGGTCATCGCTAGAAGCGATCTTTCCGTTTGCGGACCTCGCCGAAAATCTCCCAAAGCTCACGGCCTTCCATGCCGAGCCGCTTCTGAATCGCGGGGCTGGAAGCGCGCAAGAACGGATTGGTCTCGAGCTCCTGTTCGATCGATGTTGGTAGCGAGGGCTGGCCCTGCTCGGTCAAGCGGGCAACCTCCTTGGCGCGCGCTTGCAGCGCCGCATTCTCCGGCTCGATGGTAAGCGCGAAGCGGGCATTGTTCGCGGTATATTCGTGGCCGCAATAGAGCGCGGTGTCCGGCGGCAGAAGTGCGAGCTTCACCAGCGAATGCCACATGGTCTTGGCGTCGCCTTCGAGCAGCTTGCCGCAACCGATCGAAAACAGCGTGTCGCCAACAAAGACCAGCTTGTCGTCGGGAAAATAATAGCTGACATGGCCGCGCGTATGCCCGGGGGTTTCGATCACGGTCGCATGTGCGTCGCCGATCTCGACAATGTCGCCTTCCTTCACTTGAACATCGATGCCGGGGATGGAGCGGGCCTCGGCCTCGGGGCCGATGATGGTGCAGCCAGTCATGCGCCTTAGCACCTCGTTGCCCGCGGTATGATCATGGTGATGGTGCGTCACCAGAATATGGGTCAGCGTCCAGCCCATCTGGTGCAACGCCGCCAGGATCTGCTCGGCGTCGGGGGCATCGATCGAGGCTGTGGCCTCGGTTGCCGGATCGTGAATCAAAACGCCGTAATTGTCGCTCCGCGTGGGAAATTGAAAGACTTCCAAGCTTGCCATTGCTAATTGCCACCTTTGCCTCGTTCTCAACAACCCTAACATTGGCGCCTGGCTTAGTCGAAGAGTGGTAAGACTTTCTTGCCCAAATCCGCCGGATATGAGGGGCCATGCATCTCGATGTCATCGATCTCAAGGCTTTCTATGCCAGCCCGCTCGGCCAGGTGGTGCGGCGGTTGCTCGGCGCGAGGCTGAAATCCCGGCTGGGCAATCTGAAGAATGCCCGCGTGTTCGGGCTCGGCTTCGCCACGCCCTATCTCGGCGCGATCAGGAGCGATGCGGATGTGCTCGGTGCGCTGATGCCGGCACATCAGGGCGTGATCCGATGGCCCGAGGGCAACGCCAACGAGACGGTCCTGGTCGAGGAGGCCGAGCTGCCGCTCCGCGACGACAGCGCCGACCGCATCCTGCTCGTGCATGTGCTGGAATGGTCGGGGAACGCGGGCGAATTGCTCAGGGAACTTTGGCGGGTGCTGGCGCCGAATGGGCGGCTGCTCATTGTCGTCCCCAACCGCCGAGGGCTCTGGGCGCAACTCGACACCACGCCGTTCGGCCACGGTCAGCCCTATAGCCGGTCACAACTCGCGAAGCTGCTCAAAGAGGCGATGTTCTCGCCTGAGGACTGGCAATATGCGCTCTATATGCCGCCGTTCGGTTGGCGCGTGCTGTTGAGATGGCCGGTGTTTTTCGAGCGGCTTGGCCTCGTGCTATGGCCGGCGTTTTCCGGGGTGATCATCGTGGAAGCGTCGAAGCAGGTCTATGGCGCCCTTCCGGCGAAGGCGCGCGCCAAGGTGCGCAGGCAGTACGTGCCTGTACCGGCGACCTCGTGACGGGTCCGCTTACTCTCTACGCATTACAGAATGCCGCAATTTACGCCGGGGCCAGTCAGGCCGCGGCAATCCATTCGCCATGCACATAGCCAAAGGCGACCGCATCCGGATCGCGCAAGGCTGCTTGGCTCAGTTTATCCTCAGCATCGACAACGAAACCGCGCCGGGCATCGCTGCCCTCTTCGGCGTTTCCTCTGGCACGATCGTTGTAACCGCTGAGGAGAATGATCTTCCTGCCACGCAGGATAACCTTTGGGTGTGCCATATCCCACCTCCTCGGTCCTGCCCGTCCCCGGCAATGACCGCAGTGTCGGCAAACCCCACGTCAGCCACAGATCAAGTTAGCACGTGACTTTGACGAAGATGAGACAGAAATTTATGTGCGCTGCAGCAATTCGCGACCGAATGCTGCTCAGCACCAGGGTTCGGCAAAGCCGCGAATGAGCGCCACCAACGCGGCGCGGTTATGCACACCGGTTTTGTCGAAAAC
>DATBSU010000189.1:0-17136 GCA_036559585.1 Methyloceanibacter sp. | reverse complement strand
GCGGACCCACTCGGAGAGCCAAATGGTGACATTGCAGGTCAACGGCAAAGAGCACGAGCTCGACGTTCCGGACGACATGCCGCTGCTGTGGGCCTTACGTGATGTCGTGGGCCTCACTGGCACGAAGTTCGGTTGCGGTGTTGCGCTTTGCGGCGCCTGCACCGTGCATCTCGATGGTCGTGCGATACGGTCGTGCATCACGCCGGTGGGAAGCGTCGCGGGTAAGCCGATTACGACCATCGAAGCGATTGGCGAGACTTCCAGCGGCAACAAGATTCAGCAAGCCTGGCTCAATATCGAAGTGGTGCAATGCGGCTATTGCCAGTCGGGCCAGATCATGTCGGCTGCGGCCCTGATCGAAAACAATCCCAATCCTAGTGATGCCGAAATCGACGCCGCCATGTCGGGCAATATTTGCCGCTGCGGCACGTATCCGCGCATCCGCGCCGCCATCAAGCAGGCATCGAAGTCGGCCTGACGCCTCTCAAGGAGCCGTATCGCAATGAGTTTGCAACGACGGTTGGATCAAGCCCTCGACGCCAAGGCGGGAGGCGTTTCGCGCAGGACCTTCCTGGTGACGAGCGCCGCTGCCGGTGGTGGCCTCCTCGTCGGCTTCGCTCTGCCACGGTTCATTGACGTCAAGGCTGCTACCCCCGCTGGCGATAACTTCGCGCCGAATGCCTTCATACGCATCGGCGCTGACGACAGCGTCACTCTGGTCATGCCGCAGGTCGAGATGGGGCAGGGCACCTATACTTCGATGTCGATGTTGATTGCGGAAGAGCTAGAGGTCGAGCTCGCGCAAGTGACCGCTGAAGCCGCCCCTCCGAACGACAAGCTCTACGCCAATCCGCTGCTTGGATTCCAGGTCACCGGCGGTTCCACATCTGTACCGGGCTGGTGGGAGCCGCTGCGGCGCGCGGGTGCCGTGGCGCGTACCATGCTGGTAACAGCGGCAGCCAATGATTGGGGCGTCGACCCAGCATCCTGCCATGCCGAAAAGGGAGAAGTGATCAATCCCGCCACCGGCGCGAGGCGGAAATATGGGGAACTCGCCGATGCGGCGGCGAAACTGCCGACGCCGGAGAATGTCGCGCTCAAGGACCCCAAGAACTTCACGCTGATCGGAACCCCGGCCAAGCGCATCGACACGCCGGAGAAGGTGAACGGCAAAGCCGTATTCGGCATCGATGTAATGATTCCGGGCATGAAGTTCGCGACAGTGGCGGCGTGCCCGGTTTTTGGCGGCAAACTTGCCAGCGTTGACGACAGCAAGACGATGAAGGTGCCGGGCGTAAGTCAGGTGGTGCGTATCGAGAATGCCGTGGCCGTGGTTGGCGATACTATGTGGGCCGCGATGCAAGGCCTCGATGCGCTCGACATCGATTGGGATGACGGCGCGAACGCCAAGGTCTCAAGCGCAGACATCGTGCAGCAGATGGCAACCGACTCGCAGAAGCAAGGCGTGGTCGGTCGCAAGGACGGCGATTTCGCCAAGGGTCTGGAGAGTGCCGCCAAGAAGATCGAGGCGGTGTACGAACTGCCGTTCCTGGCGCATGCAGCGATGGAGCCGATGAACTGCACCGTGCATGTGCGCGAAGACGGCTGCGACATCTGGGTTGGAATTCAAGTGGTGAGCCGCGCCCAGGCGACGGCGGCAGAGGTCAGCGGCCTGCCGCCGGAGAAGGTCCAGGTGCATAATCATCTGATCGGTGGAGGGTTCGGCCGAAGGTTGGATGTCGACGGCATTACCCAGGCGGTGGCAATCGCCAAGCAGGTCGATGGCCCGGTGAAGATCGTGTGGAGTCGCGAAGAGGACATCCAGCACGATGTCTATCGTCCCTATTACTATGACCGGCTCGCTGCGGGCTTGGATGCGCAAGGCATGCCGGTCGCTTGGAGCCATCGGGTCACCGGCTCCTCGATCGTGGCGCGCTGGCTTCCTCCGGCTTTCAAGGATGGTCTTGATTTCGACGCGGTGGAGGGTGCGGCGAAAGAAATGCCCTATGCAATTCCCAACATTCTTGTCGACTGGGTCCGCAGCGAGCCTCCTGCCGGTCTCACCACCGGATGGTGGCGCGGCGTCGGACCCACGCACAATATTTTCGTCGTCGAGAGCTTCATCGACGAACTGGCGGCGGCCGCGAAGAAGGATCCGGTGGAATATCGCCGGGCCTTACTCGGGAAACAGCCGCGCGTGCTTGGCGCCCTCAATCTCGCAGCGGAGAAGGCCGGCTGGGGGCAAGCCCCGGAGCCTGGCGTCGGCCGCGGCGTCTCGGCGTTCTTCGCCATGGGCAGCTATCTCGCGCAAATCGCCGATGTCGAAGTCTCAAAGGATGGCGACGTCATGGTTCGGCGTGTGGTTTGCGCGGTGGATTGCGGATACATCGTCAACCCCGACACTATCAAGGCGCAGATCGAGGGCGGCATCATCTTCGGCATCAGCGCGGCGCTCTGGGGCGAGGCGACGCTCAAGGACGGTCGCATCGAGCAACACAATTTCAACGACTATCGGGTGCTCCGCATCAATGAGACCCCGGTGATCGAGGTGCATCTTATGAACAGCACGGAAGCCCCGGGCGGCATCGGCGAACCCGGCACGGTCGGCATCGCGCCAGCCGTCGCCAATGCAATCTTCGCGCTCACCGGCAAGCGCATCCGCAAACTGCCGATCAAGGATCAATTGCAACCCACATAGGTTGACGATGAGTCGATCCAGAATAGTCTTTGCCCTCGCAGTCGTGCTGTTGGCGTGCGTGGCTGTGGGGTGGTGTTGGTTGCGCACGGGCGACCCCACTTCGTTCGCGAGCGGCACTCGCGTCGAGCTTGCGGCGTTTAAGGGGGCGAACCCCACCGGCGTGCCCGCTTCCCTCGCCGGAGCCGATGTCATTGCCCGCGGCGAATATCTGACGCGCGCCGCCGACTGTGCCGCTTGCCATACCGCGCCGGGCGGAAAGCCCTTCACTGGGGGTCTAGCCTTCAAGCTGCCGATGATCGGCACGCTCTATTCCACGAACATTACGCCCGACGCCGAGACTGGGATCGGCGCCTGGAGCGACGACGAGTTTGTCAGAGTCATGCACAAGGGAATTGGCAAGGATGGCGAGTATCTCTACCCCGCCTTTCCCTACACTTCGTACACTTTGATGACGCGTGACGACACACTTGCCATCAAGGCCTATCTGTTCAACCTGAAGCCAGTGAAATACACGCCGCCCCCTAACGACATCTCATTTCCGTTCAATCAACGCTACCTGATGGCATTCTGGAACGCGCTGTTCAGTCCAAATCATCGCTTCCGTCCCAATGTCGATCAGCCCCCGGACTGGAATCGCGGCGCCTATCTCGTCGAGGCGCTCGGCCATTGCGGCGATTGCCATACACCGCGAAATCTCCTGTTCGGCTTAAAGGCGCATGAGAAATTCGCCGGCGCCATCGTGCAAGGCTGGAAAGCGTACAACATCACGCCAGACCAGGATTGGGGCATCGGCGCCTGGTCGGAGTCGCAGTTGCAAGATTATCTGTCCCACGGGCACGCCGACGGGCGCGGATCGGCAAGTGGGCCGATGGCGGAAGTGATCGACAACAGCCTGCGTTTCTTGAGCGACGCCGACATCCAAGCCATGGGCACCTATTTGGCGAGCGTTCCCGCCGTAGGCGCCGCCGGAGCTGCGGCAGTTCGCGCCCCCGCCAAGGACAAAGTCGCTGCGAATACCGGCGGCGAACCTCTGGGCTTGCGCATGTTCGAGGGCGCCTGCGTGGGCTGTCATAGTATTGAAGGCACTGGGGCGGTTTCGAGCTATGCGACGCTGGTCGGCTCAAGGAGCGTCAATGACCCGGAAGGCCTCAATGCCACCCAGGCTATTCTGCAGGGCACGCATGTTCACACCAAGCTCGGCAAGATGTTCATGCCCGATTTCGGCAACGGCTATTCCGATGCGGAGATCGCCGCCTTGGTCAATTACGTGACCGGGGAGTTCGGCGCCGGCGCATCGAACTTGACGCCAGGTGAGGTTGCCAAGCGGCGGCAAGCAAATTAGCCCGACGTAGAAACGATTGCAGTGCGCTAGTCGTCCTCGAAGGCGAGGAAGCGGGCAATCTTCCAGCTACCGTCGAGTTGTCTTCGGAAAATGTCGAGGCCTGGCTCGCGCGTCACGATCGCGGCGCCGCCACCCTTAGGCTCGATTGTCAGAGTCCAAACCAGGCGCACCGCCGCCATATCGCCGGAGACGATGATCTCTTTGATGTCGAGCGCATAGGTAAAGGAGCGGGCTTCATCTCTGAGTGACTTCTGCAGAAGGGCGCAGAGTTGCTCGAAATCGCGTTCCGGCTGGCCCTCGAAATCAGATTTTAAATCGGGCGCGAAAAGGTCGCAGACCTTGTCCGCCTTGCCTTGGTTGAAATCCGCCATCCACTGGGTCAACGCGGCCTTGATCTCCGCCTCGGCGGTGGCTTCAGCGCCGCAGGCTGCCAACGGGGCCAAGAGGGCGATTGCGGCGAAAAGAGCCATGCGCAGATCGGTCATAATTCCCTCCAGCAGAGCCGCAAAAGCCGCACAGCCCGAGATTGACAGGCAAGCGGCCGATTGCCTATGGTCCGGCGCAAATGTGGCGCGGGGTTTCTCGCGCCGTTTATCAGTCCCCGCACGGAAGTTTTTGTCATGAAGATCAAGAATTCACTTCGAGCTTTGCGCGTCCGGCACCGCAACAACCGCGTCGTGCGCCGGCGGGGACGGCTTTACGTCATCAATAAGACGAACCGCCGCTTCAAGGCCCGCCAAGGCTAGGGTTTCCTTGGGATTTATGCTTTGACGGCCCGGGCAGGCGCCCTTAGCCTCAGGCCATGATCGATTTCTCCCGCATCATCGGCATCATGTTGCTCGTGGGCTCGGGTTCCGCGTGGGCGGCCGGCGTCTATGCCGCCGACTCCGACGACACGCTGCCCCCAACGATCATCGAGCAGCCCGACCAATTGGATAATGACGACCCGAAAGACGAGACCAACGAGCCCCCCGCCGATCCCGATGACGTCGAGCCGATGCCGGGGCAGCCGTTACCGGATAGCGGTCCACCGCCCTCGGCCTCCGACGACAAGGATGACGGTTCCGAATTCGCGATGGGTGTGCCGCCGGACCCTGAGCTTCGGCGGAAGATGCTGGATGAGCTCTATCTGCAGCTCGGCAAAGCCAAGGATGCCAAGTCCGCCGAGCCGATCGCGGAGTCGATCGAGCATCTCTGGCATGTGTCCGGAAGCGCCACGGTCGACCTTCTGATCGCGCGTGCCGAGATTTTCGCCGATGGCGTCGATCCGGATCTCTCCATGCAGATCCTCGACGCCGTCATCGATCTCGCGCCGGAGGATGCCGAGGGATGGCATCAGCGCGGGCGGCTCTATGCGGCGCGGAAGGACTACGAGCGTGCCGCAACCGATCTTCGCAAGGCGCTATCGCTCGACGACAAGCACTACAAGGCGTGGCGCGAGCTCGGCGAGGTGTTGAATTCGATCGGCGACAAACAGGGTGCCGACGAGGCTTTCAGCAAGGCCACCAAGATTAATCCCTTCCTCGATGAATTGCAGAAGAAGCCGGTCGAGCCACCCAAGGACGACAACGGTCAAGACATCTGAGACTCTAGCTAAAGCCCCTCATAGCCGTCATCACCGACATAGGCGATGCGCAGCATGTTAGTGGCGCCCGGCGTGCCGAGCGGAACACCGGCAGAGATGATGACGCGCTCGCCTGGATTGGCGAGGCCCTCTTTATAGGCGATGTGGCAGGCCTTGGAGACCATGTCGTCGAGGTCGCGTGGGTCGTCGGTCAAGACGCAATGCAGTCCCCAAACCAGCGCAAGCTTACGTCCCGTCGCCGGGATTGGGGTGAGCGCCAGAATCGCCCGCTGCGGCCGCTCGCGCGCGGCGCGCAAACTCGTGGCGCCCGATGCCGTGTAGCAGATGATGGCAGCGAGGTTCAGCGTCTCGGCGACGGTGCGGGCGGCAGCCGAGATGGCGTCGGCGCCGGTTGCTTCAGGGTCGATGCGTTGGGCGTGGATGATCGCCTCGTAGAGCGGGTCGCGCTCCACCTCCATGGCGACGCGGTCCATGGTGGCGACGGCTTCGACCGGATATTTGCCGACGGCGGATTCGGCTGAAAGCATCACCGCGTCGACGCCCTCGAACACGGCGGTGGCGACGTCGGAGACCTCGGCCCGGGTCGGCACCGGCGCAAAGATCATCGATTCCAGCATCTGGGTTGCGACCACCACGGGCTTGCCGGCGTTTCGCGCCGCGCGGGTGATCTGCTTCTGCAAGCCGGGCACCTTCTCCACCGGCATTTCGACGCCGAGATCGCCGCGGGCGACCATGATGCCGTCGGCGAGTTCGACGATCCCCTTCAATTGCTTGATGGCCGCCGGCTTCTCGATCTTGGCCATGATGGCCGAACGGCCCTTGGAGATTGTCTGCGCTTCGGCGACGTCGTCGGCGCGCTGCACGAAGGAGAGCGCGATCCAGGCGACGCCGAGTTGCAGCGCCTGCTCGATGTCGGCATGGTCCTTGTCGGTCATGGCGGCAAGCGGGATCACGGTGTCGGGCAGGCTGATGCCCTTCTTGCTTGCCAGCATGCCGCTGGTGAGCACTTCGGCGTCGATACGCACATCGCTCGCCTCGATGACTTTCAATTTGAACTTGCCGTCGTCGAGCAGCAGCGTGTGGCCGGCCTCGACCGCCTTGAAGATTTCGGGGTGCGGCAGGTGCACGCGCGCCAAGCCGCCCACCGACTCGCGCTTGACGAAGCTCAAGACGTCGCCTTCGTTTAAGCGAATGGCGCCGGACTCGAAGGAACCGATGCGGAGCTTCGGCCCTTGCAGATCGACGAGAATGCCGATCGGCCGGGAGAACTCTTTCTCGAGCTTGCGCACGAAGGCATGCGCCTGGCGGAAGCCCTCGGGCGAGGTATGACTCATGTTGATGCGGAACACGTCGGCGCCTGCCTCGAACAGGGCCCGCATTGTCGCTTCGTTACTGGAGGCAGGACCGAGTGTGGCGACGATCTTGACGCGACGATTGCGTCTCATTGCGGCTTCGCTTCGCCCTCGGGATCGGTGAGGCGAACGGTCCAGTCCCGTTCCTCGCCAGTGTCGACCTCGAAGAAGCCCGTCCGCTTGAAACCGCGCTTCACGCAGTCCTTAGTGTCGCGGATGGTGAAAGATTTGTCGTCGGTACACATATAAAGAGCGCCTGCCCATTCACCGCCGCGGTCATAGTCGATAGCGTGGATATAATAGAAGCGACCAATCAACACGCCCTTAAGCAGCGTTTCGCAGGTATGAGAGGCGACGTTCCACCAGCCTTCGGTGGCCCAGCCTTCGGCATCCTTATAGCCGATGGCGACGCCGACTCGGCTCGCAGTGGTGTTGCAGAGCTTAAGATCGGCAAGCGCCGGTGCGGCGCCAAGGCCAATGCAGAACAGGGCTGCGAGGCCATACAGACAGCAAAAATGGCGCCGGGGCATCGCGCTCATCGCCACCTGGCGCCAATTCGAAATCCAGTCCCGCATGCGGTTCAGCTCAAGAATCAGAGTTAACAATTTACAAACTTAGCATCGAATGGCTTAGGTTTGTCTCACCAAGCCGTCCAATTCAAGTGGCAAGAAACCAGCCGAGAATTATGGGTAATTTGCGTCAGGAGCTTGTCCGGCCAGTTCTTGCGAAGGGTTAGGGCCAGGAACACTACGATAGACCATGCTTGACGCGAGATCTCAGGACCGGGGCCAGGGGCGGGGCCCTTCGACGCAGCAATTGGCCGAGGAGGGGCCCTACCGGCATATCGAGGGCGATGCCGGGTGTGGGCTGCTTCTGCTCTGCGACCATGCCGCCAACGCTCTGCCCACGGCCTATGGCAGCCTCGGGCTGCCGCCGCACGAATTCCACCGGCACATTGCTTACGATATCGGCGCTGCCGGGGTAACGGAGCGGATTGCCGAAGCCTTGCACGCGCCGGCGCTGCTCGCGCGATATTCCCGCCTCCTGATCGACCCCAATCGCGGCGCCGACGATCCCACTTTGATCATGCAGATTTCGGACGGGGCCGTGGTGCCGGGCAACGCCACGATCGACGAGGCCGAGCGAGTTGCGCGCATCGCGCGCTATTACGAGCCGTACCATGCGGCAATTTCGCGAGCGATCGATGCGGCGCTTGCCGCCGGCAAGCCGCCGATCCTGTTCTCGGTGCACAGCTTCACCTCGGCCTGGAGGGGCGTGCAGCGCCCGTGGCATTTGGGAGTGTTGTGGGACAAGGACCCGAGATTGGCGCTGCCGCTGCTTCATGCCTTCCAGGCGATCCCAGGGATCGTCGCCGGCAACAACGTTCCTTATTCCGGCCAGCTCTACGGCGACACGCTCTTTCGTCACGGGACGTCGCGAGGGCTCGCCCATGTGCTGCTTGAGGTGCGGCAAGATTTGATCATGGCACCGGAGGGCCAAGCCGAATGGGGCGACAGGCTGGCCGAGGTGCTCCGGAACATCATGCAAGACGAGGAGCTCGCAACCGAGCTCCATCGCGTGCAACATTTCGGTTCCCACACCGACGCATAAGCGCCTCTGGATAAGCTGGAAAACCTCCGGCCTGCGGTTGAAGCGGCGAAGTGTCAACGACTAAGCTTGCCGCCAATCAAACACAAACGATTCGGGGGACAAAATTGCTCCAGACATCAGCCAGAGACCAGCTCCGCACCATTGTCGCCCGCATCGAGCGATTGGAGGAAGAGAAGGCCGCGCTCGCCACGGACCTTCGCGAAGTCTATGCGGAGGCGAAGGGGAACGGTTTCGACGTCAAGGCACTCCGGGCGGTGATCCGCATCCGGAAACAGGACGCCGATAAGCGGAAAGAGGAAGTGGCCGTGCTCGACACCTATCTCCACGCGCTCGGCATGGCAGAAACCGCGGAGGCCGCTTAGGCTAGCGGGTGGCGCTTAATTTAGCGGTCGGTGTTGGAAGCGAGCTTGGTCGTGCGGGGTGTTTCAAGCTCGGCATAGAAGCTCTTCACGGCCTGTCCGGAGAAACTCTGCGCGGCAGCCAGTCCCTGATAGCCCGAGCTTGGACGGAAACTCAGCGCCAGCGGCCGATCCATATCTTCGAACAGATAAGAGAGGTCCCTCTGCTCTGGCGCAGTCAGCGCGCCGAGATCCCGGTTATAGGTGACGGAACGTTCGGTCATCAGGCTTGCGACTTCGAAGGGCACGTAAGTTAGCTCCTCGGGGTGGTCGTCGTCGGCTTCAGGGGCGCCGACAACTTCGGCATCCTGATAAAGCGGGAACTGTCCTGGCGGGCTCGCCGAGAGGCCGACTGACGGGCGTGGCGGCTCGCTCTCGCTGCTGCCTGCGATGCTTGCATAGAGGAAACGCTTCTCGGCCTTCGGCTTCGGCGACGGCATCGGAACTGCGGCCGCTGGCGCCGGCTCGGGCACATAAGAGGCGAGGATCGGCCTCGGTAACTTGGCCTCAGGAGCGGGCTGCGGCTGCGGTGCACGGTCTGCAACCGCGACCATGGTGTTGGTCTTCACCAGGCCCTTGGCCAGAGCGAGCTGGTAATCCTTGGGCGTGATCGGCTTCCCGTCAGAGGGAAGGTATTTTGTGCTGCCATCGGGGAAGAGAGAGGCAAGCTCGAGGCGCGGAATGCGCGGCCACATGCGGACGTGGCCGGTGTCGACATGGACGAAGGGGATGCCAGAGGTCGGATAGTAGCCGACGCCGCCCCATTCCTGCACCAGCGCGGAATTGCGCAGCGTCTTCACCGATACATCGGGGAAGGTGATATCCGCCGCCTTACCCAGAATGTGCTGGCTCTTCTTTGCCTGGCCGCCGCCATGCTTGCGCAGCGATTCGTTGGTGGAGGCGGAGCGATAGCCGCAAATCAGATGCACGGGCTCGTTCGATCCGAGCTGCTGATGCAGGATCCAGATATGGTCGATCAACTCCGGATCCATGACGCGCGATTCGTTCTTCCGCCAGTCGCGCATGAAGACATTCAGCCGCTGCAGGGACTCAGAATCGTACTGCCCGTCCTTCATGTAGGTGACGGTGATGGTTTCCTTGGTGTGGATATTGAAAATCGAGAGCGTTCGGGATTCGCCGGTGGCGTTCGCATGCATGCTGGCCGAGGGCCAAAACCAACCGCTCGCGATCGAGATCGCGAGGCTTGCGCCAAGCATGGCGCGGTTGACGACGGTCCCCCCGAATTTCATACCAGCGCGCGCTTCCCTCACGACCAGTGCCTGGTCAGCGTTCCGGGCCGCAAAACCCCCTCAGGCTCGCGGCTTGGCCGGAGGCGTGGTTAACCCCGGCGTGAAGTGACACTATTCGGAGAAATAGGTGAAAAAGAAGGCGAACTCGTTAACGCTGGCGCGGCTAAACACGCCAGAAATCGGCGATTTTCGGGCCTTCAGGGCGAAATTTCGGTGGACTAACCCTAATTCGGATCGAGGCTCCAACCGTCGCGCGCCGAGCCGCGGCGTCTCTGGGTCTCGGCTTGCGCCTGAGGAAATGGCTCGGCGGAGTCGAAGGCCACCGGATCGGGCGGGGGCATCGGCCCTCCAAGCTTCAACGCGGCCGACATGCGGGCATCGTGGCCATAGAGGTCGTTGAACTGGGAGATCGAGCCGTCCTCGTTCACGCGTAGCGTGAAGTACTGAACATAGACGGGAATCTTCTGGTGCAGGGCGATGTGCTGGTCGTAGCTGCCCTGAATTGCGGAAGCCACTTTCGCGCTCGACCAGCCTTGATCCTGCTTCAACAGCACGGCCGCGAGCTGATCGGGATTCTCGACGCGCATGCAGCCATGACTCTCGGCGCGCACCGGCTTGGCGAACAGAAAGCGCTGCGGCGTGTCATGCATGTATACGTCGTGCTTGTTCGGGAAAACGAACTTGACGACACCGAGTACGTTATCCGGTCCAGGCGGCTGATAGATATTGAGGGCGCGGATGTCGATGCGGTTCCAATCGAGCGTCGACGGATCGACTTCCCTGCCGCCGTAATTGATTTTGAGACCGTGCCGTTCGAGCACCGAGGTGTTCCAGCCGCCGCCGCCGAACAGCCACGCGCCCTCTTCACGGAGGTAGGGCCTGATCTCTTCGGTCTTGATCGAGTTCGGTACGTTCCAATAAGGATTGAACACGATCTCCTGCATGTCCTGTCCGAAGATCGGCGTCTGCTTGTCGGTCTTGCCCACCACGACCTTGGTGGTGTGGATGACTTTGCCTTCCTTGGTCACGCGCAGGACGAATTCGGGGACATTCACCGCGACGTAGAACTGGCCGAGGTCATGCGGCAGCCAGCGCCAGCGCTCCATGTTGATTAGGACCTTCCTGATCATGGCAGGGTTGGATGCCACCTCGCGATGATGCTCATTGCTGTTGAGCAGCCGCCGCGTGCCGGCGCCGACGAGACCGTCGGGAGCGACACCACGGGATTTCTGAAACTCCCGGATGGCGGCGTCGACGTTGTCGTCGAACAGATTCTCGTTGGTCGCTTCCGCAGTCACCTCAAGCCGCTTGCGAATGAGAGCGACCTGCTCGTTTTCGACGCCCTTTTTCAGAACCGGTCCGTCTGGAATCTTGACGATCTCGGTGGCTGGCTCTTCCTTGGCCGGGCCGCCGCGAAGCTCGATCAGCTTTTGACGAAGCGCCTCGAATTGGGGCTGGTCAGGCTGGAAGCTGCGCAAATAGGCGGCGGGATCGGGGCGAATGGCGATCACCCCCATGACTTCGGAGGGCTGAGGCAAAGCGAGGCTCGGATCAAGATTTTTCGTGAGGGCCTGCGGGTCGATGCGGCCGCCGCGGGCGTCACGCGTATATTCCAGCACGGCAAAATCGATCTTGATCTCCGCATCGGCCAGCTGACTGACGGCTTGGTCGCCGCTCGGGTCAAATGCATCGAGCTTCGGCAAAGTGTAATCGGCGCTGCGAAGGCCGTAATCGTCAGCCTTGGCCATCTCTGCCACAACCGCCTTGCCGCGCTCGGTCAGGCCGTTTTCATCGACCCAGAGTAGCTTGCCGTCGGGGGCCGAATAGAATTCGACTAACGCGCCCTGTTCGGTCTTGCGCACTTCTGAGGCGCTGGTGAATTTCGCTGAGAGTTGGCTCTGAACGGCGACCCGGATGGCATCGGCGCGCCCGATCAAAGTTTCAGGCGCATCCGGCTCGGCCGCGAGTGCGGGCAAGCTTACGGCCGCGACCACACACGAGGCAAACGCAAGACGGAAAAATGGCCGCATTTCAGAGCTCCTCTGACCGTACTCTCAACAACGATTCGGCAGAGTTCGAACCCTAGCCCCGGACCTTGCTGTTGGCCATACTAGGACTCAATCGAAGTTGGCCCGGCTTCACGTTTTTTCCGGAAGTGTTGCTTCCCTGCCGAACGCAATACCACCCTGGGACGAAATCGCGTCTGGAACGCGATTTCGTTTTCGCAACTTCGCCCTTAGGCCTTGAAACTCCCCGACCCTTGGGGATGAGGCCTTAATTCACCCTCGCCTCGAGTCCGATTTCCCGCATCTTGCGGTAGAGAGTCGAACGCCCGATGCCGAGCCTCTTGGCGATCTCGGTCATTCTCCCCCGATACCGGCCGAAGGCAAGCCGGATCATGTCGGCTTCAACAGCTTCGAGGGAGCGGATGTCGCCAGAATCGCTTAAGGCCGGAATGCCGACGGCGTCGCGCCCATTGCCCGATGGGACATGAATGGTCGCCGGGGTATTTGGCGAATCGCCAAGCATTACAGGGCCTTCGATCCGCGGTGTGCGGTCTTTCGGCGCCGGCGCCGGCGGCACGGTGACGGCATAACCTTCAACGTGGGCTGCGATCTGCGGGAACTCGTTCACCGTCAGCGTCGGCGTGTCGGCAAGAACGACCGCCCGGAACACGGCGTTCTCGAGCTGGCGAATATTGCCGGGCCAGGAATAGCGCATCAGCATGGCAAGGGCGTCCGGCTCTATGCCGTTGATCCGCTTGCCTTCTTCGGCGGCGAACCGCGCCACGAAATGGCTCACGAGATCGGGGACGTCGTCCAGGCGCTCGCGGAAGGGAGGCACCCAAATGGGGAATACGTTCAGCCGATAATAGAGATCCTCGCGGAAGCGGCCGTCGTGAACCAGATTGATCAGATTCTGATTGGTGGCGGAGATCAGCCGAATGTCGACTTTCACCCTCTGCTTGCCGCCAACTGGATCGATCTCGCCGTCTTGCAAGGCACGCAGCAGCTTCACTTGAGCTTCGAGAGGCAATTCGCCGATCTCGTCGAGGAAGAGGGTGCCGCCATCGGCCTCCACGAATTTGCCGATGCGCTTCTCCGACGCGCCGGTGAAGGCGCCTTTCTCATGGCCGAACAAGATGCTCTCGACCAGATTCTCGGGAATCGCGCCGCAATTGACGGTGACGAAGGGCTTGTTCTTCCGCGCACTCTCGCCCTGGATGGCCCGGGCGATCAGTTCCTTGCCGACGCCGGATTCACCCTCGATCAGCACCGGAATGTTGGAATTTGCCGCGCGGCGTCCGAGCTCGATTACGCGGGTCATGGTCTCGCTGCCGGCAATGAGATCGTCGAAGTCGAGCTCGCCCTTGGCGGAGGCCTTCATGCGAGACAGTTCATCTGCTAGCGCCTCGATCTTCAGCGCATTCTTGATGGAGACTTCGAGCCGTTCCGGGCTCACCGGCTTCACCACGAAGTCGACGGCACCGGCCCGCATGGCGGAAATGGCTGCGTCGATGCTGCCATTAGCGGTTTGCACGATGGCGGGCGGCTTTTTCGGTAGCGAGCGCATGGCGGAGAGCACGGCCATGCCGTCAGTCCCGGGCATGACCAGGTCGAGCAGGACCAGGCAGATGTCGCCGGCGGGATCGCCCTTTAGCGCGAGCAGTGCCTTGTCGCCGCTATCGGCCGCGGTGACGCTATAGCCGAGGCGTTTGATGGTTTCTTCCAGGATGCGGCGCTGGGCCGGGTCGTCATCGACGACCAGTACACGTTTGGGCATGACGCAACACTCACTCGGGTTTACTGAACACAAAACCGGAGCAGCGGCTGGGTCAGACGCGACCGAGGTGAGCTGCTTCTGTGCCAAAATTGTGCAGTGTAAGGGTAAACATCCCCTTTATTCGGGTTCGATTTTGGTGATGTCCGTCGAACCTTTGGCCAAAATTTCATCTGGAGGCCGGGAAATCGCGCTTGCGGGCCCATCGGCACATTCCCTAACTAAGGCACGTGGAGGCCCCTCCCGAAAGGTTAGATGAACAATGCGCTCAACTGACTGGACCGTCGGCACCCGACAGGCCTTAGCCGCGTCCGCTGCTAAATCGAAGGACGCCGCCTCGAAGGCTAAGCTTGGGTCGCTGCCTGAGTGGAAACTCACCGACCTCTATCCGAGTGTCGATGCGCCGAGGCTCAGCGCCGACCTGAAGACGGCCGACCAGGCCGCGGACGTCATGCATGAGCGCTATTGCGGCAAGCTCGCCAAAGTCGCCGATGGCGGCAAGGAGGGTGCGGCGCTCGTCGGCGCGGTCCGCGAGTTCGAGGCCTTGAGCGACATCATGGGGCGCATCGTGTCCTATGCGAGTCTGCTCTATGCCGCCGATACCGCAGACCCAACGCGGCAGAAATTTTTTGGCGACATCCAAGAGAAGATCACCGCGATCTCATCCAAGCTGCTGTTCTTTCCACTCGAGCTGAACCGCATCGACGATGAGGTCCTCGATAAGGCGATGGCCTCTTCCGAGCTTGGGCATTACCGGCCCTGGATCGAGGATCTACGCAAGGAGAAGCCGTATCAGCTTGAGGACAAGCTTGAGCAGCTGTTTCACGAAAAGGCGGTGAGCGGGCGGGGCGCCTGGAATCGTCTCTTCAACGAGACTATGACGGCGCTGAGGTTCGACGTCGGCAAGGAGAAGCTCAGTCTCGAGCCCACGCTCAATCTTCTGCTCGACCGGGACGAGAAGAAGCGGAAGGCGGGCGCGGAAGCCTTGGCCAAGGCTTTCAAAGAGAATCTGCGGCTGTTCACGCTGATCACCAACACGCTCGCCAAGGACAAGGAAATCTCCGACCGGTGGCGCGGCTTTGCCGATGTCGCCGATTCGCGGCATCTCGACAATCGCGTCGAGAAAGAGGTGGTCGACGCGCTGGTCGCCGCCGTGCGTCAGGCCTATCCGCGGCTGTCGCACCGCTATTACGCCATGAAGGCGAAATGGCTCGGCAAGAAGAAGCTCAATCATTGGGACCGGAACGCGCCGTTGCCGGAAGAGGCGATGCGGACGATTCCCTGGGACGACGCGCGCGGCACCGTGCTCAAGGCTTACGGTGATTTCTCGCCGCGCATGGCGAGGATCGCGGATGAGTTCTTCGCCAATGGCTGGATCGATGCGCCGGTCCGCGAGGGGAAATCGCCGGGCGCGTTCTCGCATCCGACCGTCCCCAGCGCGCATCCCTATATTCTGCTCAACTACCAGGGCAAGCCGCGCGATGTGATGACGCTGGCGCACGAGCTTGGCCACGGCGTGCATCAGGTACTCGCGAATTGCCAGGGCCCGTTGATGGCGCCGACGCCGTTGACGCTGGCGGAGACCGCGAGCGTGTTCGGCGAGATGCTGACGTTCCGCAAATTGCTCGACGACGCGACTTCGCCGAAAGAACGGAAAGCGATGCTCGCCGCCAAGGTCGAGGACATGATCAACACCGTGGTGCGGCAGATCGCGTTCTATTCCTTCGAGAGGAAAGTGCACGAAGAACGGCGGCAGGGCGAACTTACCTCGGAGCGGCTCGGCGAGATCTGGATGGAGGTGCAGCGCGAGAGCCTAGGACCGGCGATCGATATCAAGCCGGGCTATGAAACGTTCTGGTGCTACATCCCGCATTTCATCCACTCGCCGTTCTATGTCTACGCCTATGCCTTCGGCGATTGCCTGGTGAACTCGCTCTACGCCGTCTACGAGAAGGCCGAGCCTGGTTTCGCTGAGCGCTATCTCGACATGCTCGCGGCCGGCGGCACCAAACATCATAAAGAGCTCTTGGCGCCGTTCGGCCTCGACGCAACCCAGCCGGGCTTCTGGTCGATGGGACTCAAAGTGACCGAAGGGCTGATCGATGAGCTGGAGGAAATGGATGCCTGACTTCAGTCAGTGGAGCGACGAGCAGATCGGGAATCTGATCGTTTTGATGGTCCCGATGGTGATGTGGGGTGCTGCGCTCCTCTGCGCAGGTCTCGCGATCTGGGGAGGCCCGCGGCCAGCGACCTGGGGCATCGTCTTCGACAAGCTGCTCCGCTATCTCTTCATCTTTCCGCTCGGCGTGCAGGCGTTGTGGGCCTTCTTCTCTCACGTGTTGATTCCGGACGAGACGGCGGCGTCGATCGGCTGGGCGCCGAGTCCGTTCCAATATGAAGTGGGAGTCGCCAATCTCGGCATCGCGCTCGGCTCGTTCTACGCCGCGTTCAGCAATTTCCAGGCGCGGGCGGCGATCGCGATCGCGGCCGGCTGCTTTCTCGCCGGCGCCGGCGTTGGACATATCGTCGAGATCATCGAGGATTTAAATTTCGCGCCGGGCAATGCCGGGCCGATCATGATCACGGACTTCCTCACGCCGATCGTGGTTCTCGTGCTGCTATTGTTGAGTCCGAGCCAGTCTCCTTCCACACCACTGATGTCGGAGCAGCTGGCGAAAGCGCGCGAGGATTTGCGCAAATCCCTCAACGCGCCTGAGGGCGCAAGCTAGACTGCTGTTTGCGCTCTGACGTCAGTGGCTGGCAAAGATTTCCGTCGTGCCGTCGTTCTTGATCAAGAGCACGTCGTAGGCCGGCGAGTTGCGCTATAAGCTCGACGCAGCCCACAATCTGACGTTGATCCAGGGCGACGTGAGCGGCGACGGCAACGCCGATATCGAGATCCAGCTCACCGGCCTCCACGGATTGAATGCCGGAGATTTCGATTTGTGAAATTCCGTCGTCAATCTGGTCTTGACCTGTCTGAAATAGGCCAATCCACCCGATTGCGGGCTTGCCGGCCTTTGTGCTAATTCGGGCCGACGAAGAAAATCGATAAGCACAGGGGTAAGGGATGCACATCGATCCGAAGGCGGGCCATCCGGCCATGGACTATGCCGAGCA
>DATBSU010000188.1:0-5728 GCA_036559585.1 Methyloceanibacter sp. | reverse complement strand
GAGACGTTGGTTGCGGGGATAGGATTTGAACCTATGACCTTCAGGTTATGAGCCTGACGAGCTACCGGGCTGCTCCACCCCGCGTCAACGTTTTTGGTAAATCAGCGCATCCAAGCCGAGCCGGCTCGAAGAGCCGGAACCTATAGCAGGTTCGAGGCAGATGTGAAGCACGCTGTTGTCGCGACATATGGGCATTCGCCCCAAGGATTTCCAGCGTCCGGCGCTATCGCTGCACGTCCGCAGAATCCTTTGCCAGGGCGGGCCAACCGAGCCAGCGCTGGGTGCGGATCCCGCGAATTTTATAGCCCCCGTCCGGCGCCCGCTCGAACAGCCAGCGACGTGCGGCGAACCTCTCGCGCACGATGAAGGGAAACACCGTGCCGAGAATGGCGCCGGCCACCGCATCGGTGAAGTAATGCTGTCCGATCAAGGGCCGTGTCGCGGCGATCCAGGCCGCGCCGGTATAGAGCAGCACGCGCGCCCGCGGCCACAAAATGCCTATCACGGTGGCGAAGGCGAAAATATTGGTGGCATGGCCGGACGGAAACGACGCGTAATCCGGATCGAACGCGAACAGATGAAAGTCGAGCGGGCCGCCACTATCGAATAATTTCGGGCGCGCCCTGCCGACGATATTCTTGGTGAGGCTCGAGATCAGTCCCGCGCCACCCACGCTGACGAATACGAAGCCGATCGTGCTCGCGATCAACCCATAGGCCGCCTCGTTGCGGAAGCCCACATGTTTTTGCCGGAGCACCAGCGCGACCGCGATCGCAGCTCCAGTCGGAATCAGCATCCAGGCCGACGTGCCGACGTCCGTGATGGTGCGGAAGAATTTCACCGCCGCCGGCGACAGCGTTTTGGAGCGCTCGAGCACAAACGGATCGATCAGCAGGAAGCCGAACAGCACCAATGACAGTGCGAGCACCACCTGTTCGACGACGCTAAGATTTTGCAGACGCATTGCTCAAACGGCGCGAGCCGCTTCAGGCGCGCGCTTGTTCACCCAGATGAAATAAATGTTGCGCGCGTAGATCACGAGGCCCGCCGCTTGGCCGAGAATGAACACCGGGTCCGCGCGATAGACCGCATAGGCCAGCAGCATGAAGCCGCCGACGAAACTGAAATACCAGAACGTCTCCGGCACGATGCTAGCGCGCGCTTTCTCCGAAGCGATCCACTGCACGATGAACCGCATCGAGAACATGGCCTGCGCCAAAAGCCCGATCGCCACCCAAACGATCTCGGTCGTGGACGTGTCGTGCCACCAATGGAGAAGACTGCTCAGATGCATCGCGACAACCCCAGCAACTCTAAGTGCGAACGCGGCGCGCTTCGGCGCGAACCTCCTTCGCGTCGCCGCCCGCTTGCGTCCCAGCTCTTTCCTCTTCGACCGGCGGCAAGATTGTCCTCTTGCGCAGCCAGCTCACGCCGACAAGGTCGTAGAGGCCGATCAAGGCGCGCCCAACATTAGTATATTTTGACGTGCCCCGCAGCCTTGGCCGATCGTTGACCGGCTCATAAGCAATTTCACGACCATAGGACAGAAAAAAGGCAGGCAGATAACGGTGCATGCCATGGAAATAGGGCAGCGCCAGGTAGGCCTCGCGCCAATAAACCTTGAGCCCGCATCCCGTATCGGGGCAGCCGTCGTCGAGCACGCTGTCTCTGATCCAATTGGCGAAGCGGGAAGCGAGTTTTCGCGAGCCCGGGCCTTTGCGCCCCAGCCGGATACCCGCCACCATGGCGGGCGCCCCGCCTTCAGGTCCTAATTTCGCAAGAAGCCGCGGAATGTCACGCGGGTCGTTTTGCCCGTCGCCATCCATGGTGGCGATGACGGGGAATTTCGCGGCCCGGACCCCGGTCAAAAATGCCGCACTTTGGCCCGCGCGAGTGCCGTGTCGGAGGTAGCGCAAAGAGCCATGTCGCCGGAACAGCGCTCTAATCTCCGCAGCCGTGCCGTCGTCGCTTCCGTCGTCGACCACGATCACTTCGCCAAGCATGTCGCGAGGCACCGCGCCATAGGTCTCTTCCACCAGGCGCCCGATATTCCCCGCCTCGTTAAAGGCCGGAATTACAACAGAAATACGCATCACTCCTCCCCCGCGACAATCGGGCATCGCTCCCGATCAGTAGCAAGCTTTCGTCGTGCCGTACAACCTTGTACACCGGTCAACCCTAGCCCTAGCCTCCACCCGGTAACCCTGAAGATGCAGCGCCAGAACGCCGACGCCCAACGTTTTCAGGCTGACTATTTCGTGCCGCTGCTGCTCTGGCTGGGCGCCCTTCTCGCGGTCCGCATCGCCGCCCTTGTCGCCGCGCGCATCGATCTCGTCCTTGACGAGGCGCAATATTGGACCTGGTCGCGTGAGCTTGCTCTCGGCTATTTCTCCAAGCCGCCGATGATCGCTTGGCTGGTCCGCGGCGCCACCGAAATCTGCGGCAATGGCGAGGCTTGCGTACGCGCGGCCTCGCCCGTGCTTTATACTGTCACCGCCATCCTCATCTATGCCGCCGCGCGGCAGCTCTATAGCGAACGCATCGCCTTCTGGTCGGCGATCGTCTTCGCCACGCTTCCCGGCGTGTCCTATTCCTCGATGCTGATCACCACCGACGTGCCGCTCGTGCTGTTCTGGTCACTCGCGCTTTACGCTTGGATCATGTTGGTGAAGGGCGGGGAGATGCGCTTCGCCGTTCTGCTCGGTATGGCGGTGGGCCTTGGTCTCCTCTCCAAGCAAGCCATGATCTATTTCGTGCTCTGTGCAACATGCCACGCAATTTTTTCTCGCGACGCCCGTGAAGCGCTGCGGGGGGGACGCGGAATCGTGGCGGCGGCAATCGCGCTCGCCTTCGCGGCGCCGATGCTCATCTGGAACGCGCAACACGACTTCGTCACCTTCCAGCACACCGCCACCAATATCGGCTGGAAATTTCCCTACGTGCATCCGCTCGCATTACTGGACTATGTCGTCGTGCAATTCGGCGTGTTCGGGCCGATCCTCATGGCAGTCTATCTGCGCGCCGCCTTTCGCGCTTTCCGAGAGAAGCAGAGCGACGAGAACATTCTCCTGCTTTCCTTCTCACTTCCGGTTCTGGCGCTGCTTTTCATTCAGGCGCTACTCTCGCGCGCTCATGGCAATTGGACCGCCGTTGCCTATCCGGCGGCCACGATCCTTGCGACCGCGGTGTTGTTCGAGCTTGGGCGCTTGCTTCTGTTCCGCATCTCGCTCGCGCTCCATCTTGCCGTCGCGGCCTTGATCGCAATGGCTCCGGTCTTGGCGCCACAACTTCCCCTCTTCGAGCGCTTGCAATTTCTGTCCCGAGTGGTTGGCTGGCGCGGCGTCGCCGACGCGGTGCATACCAAACTCGCCGAGGATCATTATGGCTCGATTTTGGTGGACTCGCGTGAGATGGCGGCGGAGCTGTTGTATTATTTACGCGACAACCCGACGCCGCTTTACGTTTGGCTGTACCAGCCGAAGCCAATGAACCAATACGAGTTGACGCGCGCCATGAGCAAAGACGCCGCAGATCCGGTACTCTTCGTCACCCAAAGGAAGTGCCCGTCGCAAGTGATCTCGTCCTTTGCCGAAAGTGAAAGGCTTGGCAGCGTCAACGTTCCCATCGTGAAGGATAAGTCGAGGCCGATCTTTTTCTGTCGCCTCGCGAAGTACCAAGCACCGCGGTAAGTCGAGCGGTCACTTTCCGGGCGCGGTCTTCCGAACCGGTACAAGGACGTCGATAGCGCCGGCATGCTCGAACTCGAGTGTCATGGGCAAATTGCCGCCTTCCTCGAGCGGCTGCTTCAGGCCAACCAGCATCAGATGCGTGCCCCCTGGTGCAAAAGCGAGCGTGCCTTGCGCCGGAACCGCCAAACCGCCCTCCACTTTGCGCATCTGCATCACCCCATCTTCACTCATCGTGGTTTGATGCATCTCGATGGCTTCGACCAACTCGGAGCGGGCAGAATTGAGCCTGTCCGCCTCCCCGTCATTGACGATGTTCATGTAAGCGGCGCTGACATCGGTCTTGCCGAGACTTGGCCGCGCCCAAGCGTCGGCGACATGCACACCCGGCTCCGCAGCCCAAACCGTGAGCCCGATAAAGATTAGAGCCGCCAGGGTCAAAAGGACCGCGACCCCGATCTCAACCATGCGGGTTCTGGTCAGTCTGCGCATTCTACACTCCAAAACCAAACACCTCCGTGCGCCAAACCTCGATTCTAGCTCGTCCAAATCTTTAAGCCGGAAGGATTGCCATTGTCTTGCGCCGCGGTGTCGCGTGCGGCGGTCCGCCGCTCCGCCTGCGTCCAAGCGAGCCCGCTCAAGATTCCGAAAGGGTTCGCCGCAGGGGCTTTCCGGCTTGGGTTCGCGGGATGCTGTCGAGGATCACGATGCGTCGCGGGGCTCGGACTCCGAGCGACTGCCGGCAATAGTCCAACAAGTGCCCCGGGTCACGGCTCTGCGCCGTAGCCGACAACACCACGGCTGCCGCCGGGATCTCGCCGTGGACACGGGACTTGATTGGATAGGCGACGGCTTCCTTGACGTCGGGGTGACTTGCCAGCGTGTCCTCGATCAGGCTGGCGAAGATCTTGAGCCCGTTCAACACCATGACATCGGCCTCGCGGCCATGAAAAATCAGCGGGCAGCCTTCGTCTTGCGAAAATAGATCGCCGGGATAGAACCAGCCATCTCGGAACCTTGGCGATGGATCCGGATCGGAGGCGTAGCCGCTCGCCATACTGGCTTTGCTTACACGAATGCGGCCGATCTCGCCTGGCGCAATCGCTGCGTCATTCTCGTCGACGATCTCGACTGACACACCTTCGAGCGGAAATCCTACGCCTTCGGGGAACAAGGGATGCTGCTCCGGAGTCGCGAGCGAGATCCCGGCCACCTCACTCGTCGCATAGGACACCCAGAGATTGTTCGTGAGCAGGGCCCGGACTTTGTCGCGCAGCGCACCAGGGACTCTCGTTCCGCCGGCGACGATCCGGGTGAACTCCGGCAGTCGCTGGACGCCGCTCGTTTGGTTGCCGAACAGAGACCCGAGCCGATAAGCCCCGATCTGAATCGACGACACTTTCGCCCGCGTGCATAACGCACCGAGCTGCTCGAGCACGATGCGGCCCGAGAAGATCGTGGTCGCTCCGCCAAGCAAAGTATAGATGCGGCAGAATCGCGTTGCATCGAACTCGATCGCGCTCGTGCGCAAAACGCGATGCTCGCTTGGTCGGGCGGCACACCAATCCGCGACCTGCAACATCCTACGCAATCGCACTTCAACCGACAAAGGCGTGCGGGTCGAGCCCGATGTATTCAGATAAAACACAATGGGGTCGTCCTGGTGACTTTCGTCAAAGCGGTCGAGTTCAGCGGTGGGGACCGGCAGGATCTCCGCCGGCAACGGCCGGATGATACAGGTCATCCCGTCCATCCAGTCTTCGGCATGCTCGGCAACGACCTGCTTCACGCCTAGCCGATCTGCGAGCGACTGCTTATTGGCGGACCCCTCCTGGGTCGGCAGGTTCACTTGCGGCGTGCCGAGACACAGCAACGCCATCGCGCAAATGAGGTGATCAACCTCGTGGCGTATCGAAATCCCGATCGGCTCGCCGGGCACCAATCCTTGGCGCAACAAAAACTCCATCCAAGACGCAATGAGCTCGAGGAGCGCGCCGTGGGTAATCGTGAAATCATCGGTGACAACGGCGTGTGCCTCGGGC
>DATBSU010000187.1:0-3874 GCA_036559585.1 Methyloceanibacter sp. | reverse complement strand
CTGCGAGCGGGAGACCTTGCGTATAGCCATAGAGGAAGCCCGCCGCATAGAGGTCGCCGGCGCCGGTAACATCAACCACTGCCTTCACTTTTTCCGGTTTGACGAGAATTGTTTCACCGCCTGCGGCGATCACCGAACCGGTCGCCGATCGGGTCAGGACAGCGACCTCGCAATCGGCAAGAGCCCGGATGGCCGCTTCCTCGAAGCTATTCACCTCATAGAGCGCCGTAATCTCGGTCTCATTGGCGAAGACGATATCGGCCTCGTCGCTGACAAAGGCCCGGAAATCGGCCCGGTGGCGGTCGACGCAGAAGGCATCCGAAAGGCTCAAGGCGACCTTGGCGCCGGCCGATTTGGCGAGCTGCGAGGCCTCACGGAAGGCAGCCTTGGCAGGCTCGCGGTCGAACAGATAGCCCTCCAAATAGACGATCTTGGCGTTCTGGATGAGCCCAGGATCAAGATCGGCTGGGGTGAAATCGACGCTGGCGCCCAGGAAGGTGTTCATGGTGCGCTCGCCGTCGGGCGTCACCAGAATGAGGCAGCGCGCCGTGGGCGCGCCATCCCCCGCGGGCGGCGTGTCAAAGGCGACGCCGAGCGAGCGGATATCGTGGTGGAAGATGCCGCCAAACTGATCGAGCGCCACGCGGCCGATGAAGCCGCAATGGGCGCCGAATGAAGCAAGCCCGGCAATGGTATTGGCTGCCGATCCTCCTGAGCGCTCGACGGCGGGACCCATCGCGGCATAGAGCCGCGTCGCTTCATCGGCATCGATCAGCCGCATGAAACCCTTGGCGAGGTCATGCTTGGAGAGGAAGCCGTCGTCGGCGCGGGCAATGATGTCGACAATCGCGTTGCCAATCCCCACCACGTCGTAGCGCCGTTCCGCCATTGCTCCCCTCGCATCCATCACTATATTCGCGGCCTCAAGATCAGGGGACCACGTCATGCTCGCAGCCGCAGGTCAAGCCTTCCGGGAAATTTTCACGCCCGCGTTCCGGACGATCCTGTTCAAGTGCATAGGCTTTACCATCGCGCTGCTCGTCCTGCTCATCATTGCCGTGGAATGGAGCTTCGCCCATTTTGCAACGCTGCCCAATTGGGCCGAGAAGACGATCGAATGGTTTGGCGGGTTCGCGTTGATCGCGGCCTCGGTGTTTTTGATCCCGCCGGCGACCTCGCTGATCGCAGGTCTTTATCTCGACGACATCGCGGCAGAGGTGGAACACACCTATTACCCGACCGATGCTCCCGGACATGAGCTCGGCACGGGGACGGCGCTCGCCATGTCGCTGCGATTCTTTCTGGTGATCCTGGCTGTGAACCTGTTGGCGCTATTTCTGCTGCTCATTCCCGGCGTCAACTTGATCGCGTTCTATGTCGGCAACGGCTATCTGCTCGGCCGAGAATATTTCGAGATGGTGGCTATGCGGCATCTGCCGCCAGCGGCTGCGCAGGCACTGCGCAAGGCCAATCGCGTGACCGTTCTGCTGTGCGGCTTTGTGATCGCGGGGCTTGCCTCGGTGCCGATCCTGAACCTCACCACGCCACTCTTCGCCACGGCGTTCATGGTGCACATGTTCAAGCGGCTGAGGTGAGGCGAAGTTCAGTCAACTAGGGGGGGTGGCGTCTTGGGCTGATACAAGCAGATATCCTCAATCGGGCAGCGCCAGCATTGGGGTTTCCGCGCCTTGCAGATATAGCGACCATGCAAGATCAGCCAATGGTGGCAATTGTGCTTGTATCGATCGGGAATGACGCACTCAAGTTCGAGCTCGACTGCTAAAGGCGTCTCGCCGGGCGCAAGGCCGGTGCGGTTCGAAACACGGAAGATGTGTGTGTCAACCGCGATCACCGGCTTGCCGAAGGCGACGTTGAGCACAACATTCGCGGTCTTGCGGCCCACGCCTGGAAGCGCCTCCAAGGCTTCCCGATCCATCGGGACTTTGCCGCCTTGCTCGGCGACCAGTTTTTTGGCGAGCGCGATCAGGCTCTTCGCCTTGTTGCGATAAAGGCCGATGGTCTTGATCTTCTCGGTGAGTGCAGTTTGGCCGAGCTTGACCAGCTTGTTCGGAGTGTCCGCCACGCGAAACAGATCCGGAGTCGCTTTGTTGACCGAGGCGTCGGTTGCTTGCGCCGACAACACAACGGCAACCAGTAAGGTGAACGGGTCCTTATAGTGCAGCTCCGTCTTCGGACGGGGATCGGCTGCGTGGAATCGGCGGAAAATCTCGACGATCTCGGCCTCGGTGAGGCGCGAGCCCGGCGCTTTCTTGCGCTTGGCGCTTTTGCGTTGGACCGCCACTGGTCTTGATACCGATCGTGCAATGTCCGATGTTAGAGCTATGACAGAGCAGATACCCGGATCACAAGACTCATCGGCCGAGAGTCTGGGGCAAAGCGCTCTGCAGTTTCGCGCGTTGCTTACGCCACACCGCTCGCTTTCTCCAATAGGGTTCATGGTCATGATGAGCGCGGTGTGCCTGGTAAGCTTCGGCACTGGGCTGTTGTTTTACCTGATCGGCGCTTGGCCGGTGATCGGCTTCATGGGGCTCGACGTTCTTCTCATCTATGTCGCCTTCAAGCTCAATTATCGCGAGGGTCGGCTGTACGAAACGGTCGACCTGAAGGAGGACACGCTCACCGTGACGCGCGTGCAGCCTTCAGGCAAAGAGCAAAGCTGGCGATTCAATTCTTATTGGGTGCAGCTCAAGCTAGAGCCGCGCGTCGGCCGTTCGAGCGAGCTGTCGCTCGTCTCGCATGGCACGCGACTGAGCTTCGCAAGTTTTTTGAGCGACCATGAGCGCGAGGATTTCGCCGAAGCGCTGGGGAGCGCCTTGGCAGCAGCAAAGATTCCAGCACCGCGAACTTAGGCCGCGAGGTCGCTCTTCTCGGCGACGCTGCCATCGGCATTGAAGCGATAGATCAGCGGCATTCCGGTCGCGAGCTCGACTTCCATCACTTGCTCCGGCGAAAGGCAATCAAGCCGCATGATCAAAGTCCGCAGCGAATTGCCGTGAGCGACGACGAGCACGCTCTTACCGGCGTGAAGCTCAGGCACAATACGCTTTTCGTAAAAAGGGAACACGCGCGCCTCGGTATCTTTCAGGCTCTCGCCGCCGGGTGGGGCGATCTCGTAAGAGCGCTGCCACAAATGAACCTGCTGATCGCCCCAACGCTTGCGGGCGTCCTCTTTGTTGATGCCCATGAGGTCCCCGTAGTCACGCTCATTGAGCGCAGCGTCGCGCACAGTCGGCAGCTTCGTCTGCTGTAGCTCGCCGACGATGATCTTGAGCGAGTTCATGGCGCGTTTCAGCGTGCTCGAGAACGCTATGTCGAATTGGTAGCCAGCCTCTTTCAGCATGGTACCGGCGCGATGCGCCTCGGCCATACCCTCTTCCGTGAGATCCACGTCCTGGTGGCCGGTGAAGCGGTTCAGTTTGTTCCACTCGCTCTCGCCATGGCGCACGAGCACGAGCACGTTTTGCATGGGACGAATATTTGACCTGTCAGGCTGCATGGTCCTTACCCGCTCATCCCAAGCCTGGGTTTTGGGCCCAGTTCGGCCGGTCTGAGGAGAGAAGGGGCGGACATTAGAATGGTCTCGGTTTTGGGTCATTTTCCTGCTGCGAGGTCATCGATTTAGACGGAGTCAGCAGCTTTTTCCAGGGTTTAAAGTCCAAGCACATCGACCATGGAATAGAGCCCCGGACCCCGCCCGCGGCCCCAAAGTGCTGCCCTCACAGCGCCCCTGGCAAAAATGCCCCGGTCCGTCGCAATATGGGAAAGCTCGATGCGTTCGCCGGGCCCGGCGAAGATCACTTTATGCTCGCCGACGACGTCGCCGCCGCGGAGCGCGGCGAAGCCAATATCGCCG
>DATBSU010000186.1:0-11080 GCA_036559585.1 Methyloceanibacter sp. | reverse complement strand
TGCTGGGCGCGCTGCTGCTCTTTTTCGGCACCAAGACGATCATCGATATCGCCAATGAAGAGCACGAACCGGAGAAGCCCGGCATGGAAGTGGCGGGCACTCCCGAAGCCAAGCCTGCCGGCGAGGCGGCGGCTCCCGCTGCTGCGGGTGGCGGTGCTTCAGAGGTCGTGGCGCTGATGGCGTCAGCAGACCCGAAGCAAGGCGAAGCCGATGCTGCCCTCTGCAAGGTCTGCCACACGCTCGATAAAGGCGGCGCGTCGCTGGTCGGGCCCAATCTCTATGGCGTAGTGAACCGGAAGATCGGCGCCGTCGAAGGTTTCAATTACACGGGTCTCAAGGGCAAGGACGGCAAGTGGGACTACGCCACGCTCGACGTGTGGCTCACCAATCCCCAAGCTTTCGCGCCGGGCACCACCATGGCCTTCCCGGGCTTTCCCGAAGCCAAGAAGCGCGCGGATGTGATCGCTTTCCTGCGCGCGCACGCCGATACGCCCGAGCCGCTGCCTGACGCTAGCGCCGCGCCCGCAGAGGCACCGAAGGCTGAGGCTCCTGCCGCTGAGGCACCGAAGGCTGAGGCACCCGCTGCGGAGACCCCTGCTGCTCCCGGCGCCGAGCAGCCGAAGACCGAAGCTCCTGCCGCTGATACACCTGCAGAGGCTCCTGCTGCTGAGGAGCCCAAGGCTGAAGCTCCTGCTGCGGAAACCGCTCCTACGGCAGGCGAAGGTCAGTCAGCGCCCGCCGAGAATTCAGCGCCGGCAGCACCGCAATAAGCAGATCGTTGGATAGGCCATCGAACCTAGAAAAAGTAAGGGCCGGGTGGAACGCGACCAGCGCACACCCGGCCTTGCATAATATGACCATGAAGCAGAATTCATTTAGCACCGCGCGGGCCCATGCTAAGACCCGGGGGCTAATTTCGCGGCCAACGACCTAAGTCCTTCCGCGACAAGATCAATTTGACACCGGCGGAGATCGTATTGCCGATGATGCGTCCTTGTCGCTGGCTGCTTCTAGCAGTGTTCGCTTGCGCTCTTCCAACCTTCGCACGCGCCGAGCCCGAGCATCGCCATGCGCTGTCGCTTATCGGCGCGCCGCATTACCCTGCGGACTTCACTCATTTTGGCTACGTGAACCCCGATGCGCCGAAGGGCGGGCTGGTGCGCATTGCCGATATCGGCTCGTTCGACAGTCTGAACCCGGTGCTGTATCGCGGCGAAGCTGCGGGAGGGCTCGGACTCGTCTACGAGACGCTGATGCTCGACAGTCTCGACGAGCCCTCGACATCCTACGGGTTGATCGCGGAATGGGCGTCTTATCCGGACGACTATTCCTCGGTAACCTTCAAGCTTCGCGACAATGCACGCTGGCATGACGGAACGCCGATCACGGTCGATGACGTGATCTACAGCCTCGGCGTCAACAAAGAAGCCAATCCCCGGATGGGGCTTTACTACAAGAATGTCGTGAAGGCGGAAGCGACCGGCGAGCGCGAGGTAACCTTCAGCTTTGACGTGAAGAACAATCGCGAGCTGCCGATGATCATGGGGCAGCTCACCATTCTTCCCAAGCATTGGTGGACCGGCAAAGACGCCAAGGGCGAGCAGCGCGACCCAATGAAGACCACGATGGAGATGCCACTCGGCTCCGGTCCCTACCGCATCAAGGGCATGTCGGCGGGACGCTCGATCTCTTACGAGCGCGTGCCGGACTATTGGGGCAAGGATCTGCCCGTGATGAAGGGGCAGTACAACTTCGACGAGATCCGCTTCGAATATTATCGTGACGAGACTGTCGCGTTCGAGAGCTTCAAGGCCGGCAATCTCGATTATCACATGGAGACGAGCGCCAAGAACTGGGCGACGGCGTACGATTTCGCCGCGGTGAAGGACGGCTACGTCAAGAAGCAAGAGGTGGATCTCAAGGGCGCGCAGAGCATGCAATGTTTCGTGCTCAATTTGCGTCGCCCGCAATTCGAGGACCGGCGCGTACGCCAAGCCTTCAACCTCGCCTTCGATTTCGAGTGGGCCAACAAGAATTTGTTCTTCGGGCAGTATGCGCGGGTTGGAAGCTATTTCCAAAATTCGGAGCTCGCCGCTCCGCAGGCGCTGCCGCAAGGCCGCGAGCTCGAGATCCTGAATGAAGTAAAGGAGGGTGTGCCGGCGGAAGTGCTCACGACGTTGCACAGCAATCCGGTGAACAACAATCCGGACGATGCGCGCAACAACTTACGCAAAGCCGCCATTCTGCTGAAAGAGGCAGGCTACCAGATCAAAAATGGCGTGCTGACCAACACCAAGACCGGCAAGCCGCTCACGGTCGAGTTCCTGCTGGTCTCGCCGCTGTTCGAGCGTATCGTGCAGCCTTATCTGCACAATCTGGAGCAGCTCGGCATCAAGGGCACGATCCGTATGGTCGATTCCGCGCAATATTCACGCAGGTTGAATGGCTTCGACTATGACGTCGTCGTCGGCAATTTTGCCCAGTCCGACTCTCCGGGCAACGAGCAGCGGGATTTCTGGGGCTCGGAAGCTGCGGGCCGCGAAGGCAGCCGCAACATGATCGGCATCAAGGACCCGGCGGTCGACAAACTGGTCGATCATGTCATTTTCGCCAAGGACCGCGAGGAGCTAGTGGCGGCGACCCGCGCCCTCGACCGCGTGCTGTTGTGGAACGATTACGTGGTGCCGCAATGGTATGCGCCGAAAGTCCGCATCGCCTATTGGAACCGCTACGGCCAGCCCGCGACATTGCCGGGGCTTACGCCGGGATTCTTGCAAGTCTGGTGGTACGATCAGGCGAAGGCAGACCAGCTGCCGAAGCGGTGAACGGATAAGATGCCGGAGCTGTCCTTACGCAAGATCTGGTTTACAACTTATCTCGCCGCGTTCATTTTGGCTTCCGCTCCCGCGTTCGCCTCGGAGCCAAAACACGGACTGTCGGCCTTCGGCGACCTCGCCTACCCGCCCGATTTCAAGAACTTCAACTACGTCAATCCAGACCCGCCGAAGGGCGGTACGTTTTCGCTGGTCGGTTGGGGCGGCGTCGCCACCTTCAACAGCCTCAATAGTTTCATTCTCAAGGGCGATGCCGCGCAAGGGCTCGAGTTGTTGTTCGATTCCTTGATGACGCGCGCGGCAGACGAGCCTGACGCGGTCTATGGGCTGGTCGCAGAGAGCGCACAAGTGGCGGACGACCGTATGTCTGTGACGTTCAAGCTCCGTCCCGAGGCCAAGTTCAATGACGGCACTCCGATCACAGCGGAGGACGTCGCGTTTTCGTTCGAGACGCTGAAGACCAAAGGTCACCCGATCTACCCGCAGACCTTGGCAGATGTGGAGCAGGCCGAAGCGCTCGATCCCGCTACGGTGCGCTACACCTTCAAGGGATCGCTGGTGCGCGATCTGCCGCTCACCGTGGCGGGGCTCCCGATTTTTTCCAAGGCCTATTATTCGACGCGGGATTTCGCAGCGACGACCATGGAGCCGCCGCTTGGCTCTGGCCCCTACACTGTCGGCAAAATCTCGCAAGGCCGCACCATCGAGTACAAGCGCAATCCCGATTATTGGGCGAAGGATCTGCCGGTCAATCGCGGGCGCTGGAATTTCGATACGATCCGCTATGAATATTTCCGCGACCGTACCGCAGCACTGGAAGCCTTCAAAGCCGGAGCTTACGATTTTCGCGAAGAGTTCACCTCCAAAGTCTGGGCGACGGATTATGACTTCCCGGCCATAAAGGAAGGCAGAGTAAAGAAGGAAGTGGTGCCCGACGAAACTCCTTCCGGCACCCAAGGCTTCTTCATCAATACCAGGCGCGATCAGTTCAAGGACCCGCGCGTGCGCAAAGCGCTCGGGTTGGCCTTCGATTTCGAGTGGGCCAACCGTTATCTGTTCCACAATCTCTATTCGCGCACGCAGAGCTATTTCGAGAACTCGACGCTGAAGGCGACTGGCGAGCCTTCCGAGGCCGAGCGCAAGCTCCTCAACGAGCTCGGCGTACCGGTTTTGCCGGAGGCTCTCGGTCGCGCCGAACTGCCGCCCGTCTCGGACGGGTCAGGTCAGGACCGCAAATTGCTCCTGGAAGCATCGAAGCTGCTCGACGACGCAGGCTGGAAAATCAAAGACGGCGCACGCGTCGACGACAAGGGTGAGCTGCTCAAGGTCGAAATTTTGAACTTCGAACCAGCCTTCGAGCGCGTCAATGCGCCCTATGTGAAGAACCTGCAATTGCTCGGAATCGATGCGAAAATGCGCATGGTAGACCCTGCGCAATATCAGCAGCGGATGAAGAATTTCGATTTCGATATCACCACAGAGCGCTACACCATGCGCGATACGCCGGGCGTCGAGCTTCGGAGCTATTTCGGATCTGACGCGGCGAAGATCGACGGTTCGCTGAACCTGGCCGGCATTTCCGATCCTACCGTCGACGTATTGATCGAGCGGGTGATCGGCGCCAAGAGCCGGGATGAATTGACCACGGCATCACGCGCCCTCGACCGCGTGCTCCGGGCAGGTCAATATTGGGTGCCGCATTGGTATAAACCCTCGAACAATATCGCTTATTGGAACAAATTTTCGCGGCCGGAAACCAAGCCCCGCTATGATCGGGGCGTGCTCGACACATGGTGGTACGACAAGGATAAAGCTGCGAAACTGGAAGCGAAATGAGCGCCTATATCCTCCGCCGCCTGCTGCTGATCATCCCAACCATGATCGGCATCATGCTGATTACCTTCATCATCGTGCAATTCGCGCCGGGTGGCCCGGTGGAGCGCATGATCGCGCAGCTGACCGGCACCGATGTGGCGGCGACGGCGCGATTTAGCGGCGGCGGCAGCGAGGTCGGCGGAGGCCGCGCCACGATGGCTCCAGGCGATGTTTCCGCGCCATCCAAATATCGCGGCGCGCAAGGCCTCGATCCCGAATTCATCAAGAGCCTGGAAAAGCAGTTCGGCTTCGATAAGCCGGCGCCGGAGCGCTTCGGCATGCTGCTCTGGAACTATCTCCGCTTCGATTTCGGCGACAGCTACTTCCAAGACAAGAGCGTGCTCGCCCTCATCAAAGAACGCATGCCGGTGTCGATTTCGCTCGGGCTGTGGATGACGCTGATCACCTATCTGATCTCGATTCCGCTCGGCATCAGGAAGGCGGTCCGGGACGGCTCGGAGTTCGACGTCTGGACCAGCACGGTGATTGTCATTGGCTACGCAGTGCCGGGCTTTCTCGTCGCCGTGTTTCTCATCGTGGTGTTCGCCGGCGGCTCGTTCTTCCAATGGTTCCCGTTGCGCGGGCTCACCTCCGACAATTGGACTGAGCTGCCCTGGTACGGCAAGGTGCTGGACTATCTCTGGCATCTCGTGCTGCCGATGATCGCCATGTCGCTGTCGGCCTTCGCGACGACGGCCTTCCTCACCAAGAATTCGTTCCTCGAGGAAATCCGGAAACAATATGTGATGACTGCGCGAGCCAAGGGGCTAACTGAGCACCGCGTGCTCTATGGCCATGTGTTCCGCAACGCCATGCTGATTGTGATCGCAGGCTTCCCGGGCGCCTTCATCGGCGCCTTCTTCGCAGGCTCGCTCTTGATCGAGACGATTTTCAGCTTGGAGGGCTTAGGCCTGCTCAGCTTCGATTCGATCATCGGGCGCGATTATCCGGTGGTGTTCGCCACCGTCTACATTTTCTCCCTCATGGGTCTCTTCATCAATCTCATCTCCGACCTGACTTATGCCTGGGTCGATCCGCGCATCGATTTTGAAACGCGCGAGGTCTAGCCAGTGGATATCCCGACAGACGAAAGCATCGTCGATGTGGTTACGGCCGAAGGTCCGCAGCGGCGGTGGATTTCGCCGCTGAACGAGCGCCGCTGGCAAATCTTCAAGGCGCACGCCCGCGGTTATTGGTCGCTGTGGATTTTCCTGGTGTTGTTCGTGCTCAGCCTGTTCGCCGAATTCATTGCCAATGACCGGCCGCTGATGGTGAACTATGAGGGTCATTACTATTTCCCGGTGTTCAAATCTTATCCGGAGACGGCGTTCGGCGGGATTTTCGAGACCGAGGCGGTTTATCGCGATCCTGCGGTCAAGCAGATGATCGACGATAAAGGCGGCTGGATGCTGTGGGCGCCGATCCGCTTCTCGTACAATTCACAGAACAAGAACCCGCCCATGGCGTTTCCGGTGAAGCCCACTTGGATGCTCACGGCTGAAGACTGCGCCAAGGCGATCGAGGGTGGGTTTCATCCTTGCGACCACACGCTTGAATGGAACTGGCTCGGCACCGACGACCAGGGGCGCGATGTTGTCGCGCGCGTCATCTACGGCTTTCGCCTCTCTGTTTTGTTCGGCTTGGTGCTGACCCTGATCTCTTCAGTGGTCGGCGTGGCTGCGGGCGCGGTGCAAGGCTATTTCGGCGGCTGGACCGATCTTCTGTTCCAGCGCTTCATCGAGATCTGGACCAGCGTGCCGCAGCTTTATCTGCTGATCATCATCGCCGCCGTGATCGAACCGAATTTCTGGATCCTGCTCGGCATCCTGCTCGCCTTTTCCTGGGTGGCGCTGGTCGGTGTAGTGCGTGCCGAGTTCTTGCGGGCGCGAAACTTCGAGTATGTGATGGCGGCGCGGGCGCTTGGCGTGTCGAATATGCGGATCATTTTCAAGCATCTTCTACCCAACGCCATGGTGGCGACGCTGACCTTCATGCCGTTTATCCTCAACGGATCGATCAGCACGCTCACCTCGCTCGATTTTCTCGGCGTCGGTTTGCCCGCGGGCTCGCCATCGCTCGGCGAGCTATTGGCGCAGGGCAAGGACAATCTGCAGGCGCCGTGGCTTGGACTGACTGCGTTTTTCGTCATCGCCATCATGTTGAGCCTGCTCATCTTCATCGGCGAGGCCGTGCGCGACGCGCTCGACCCGCGGAAGTCGTTCGGGTGATTGGGGCCATGCACGGATCCCACAATCATAGTCACGCAGCTCATGCCCACGATTCCGGCCATCGCCACACGCATGGCGCCGCCTCGACCAATGAGCAGCGTATCGGGCTCGCAGCCCTGATCACTGGCCTCTTCATGGTGGCGGAGGTCGCCGGCGGCGTTATCTCGGGATCGCTGGCGCTGATTGCAGATGCCGGCCACATGCTGACCGATTTCGGCGCGCTGACGCTCGCCTGGTTCGGATTTCGCCTGACGCGGCGTCCCGCGGATTGGAGGCGCACCTATGGCTTCGACCGCTTCCAAGTGCTGGTCGCGTTCGCCAATGGCTTGGCCCTGTTCGCGATCGCGGCCTGGATCATTTACGAGGCAATTGAACGATTGCGCAGCACGCCGCAAGTTGAGGGTGGCCTGATGGCGGCGGTTGCGGGACTCGGACTTCTGGTCAACGTCGCCGCCTTCCTGCTGCTCCATGGCGCCGACCGCAAGAATCTCAATGTCCGCAGCGCGACCGTGCACGTGCTCGGCGATCTTTTCGGCTCGGTGGCGGCACTGATCGCGGGCGTCGTGATCCTTTCGACCGGATGGACGCCGATCGACCCGCTTCTATCGGTCCTCGTCGCGGTGATCATCCTCAAGAGCGGCTGGCAGATCGTCAGTGAAGCCGGCCACATTCTGCTGGAGGGCGCGCCGCACGAGCTCGATACGCGCCGCATCGCGCCCGACATCGTCAAAAATGTCAAAGGTGTCAAAAGCGTGCATCATGTCCATGTGTGGTCGATCACGCAGGAGCGACGCATGGTGACGCTTCACGCCTGTGTCGCCGAGCGCGTGAATTCCGACCTTGTCGTCAAATCAGTCAAAGACAGACTCAAGGAAAAATTTGACCTCGACCATGCGACGGTCGAAATCGAGCGGGGCGCCTGCGCGGACGCGGCGCCAAAACGGGTGCGGAAATCATGACCAAGGCGACAAAGAAGAAGGCCGTCGTGACGAAGGCAGCCGTCCAACGCAAGGGCCGGCCTCTTGTTAAGGTCGAGAATTTGTCCGTCGATTTTTATTCCGGCGGCAAGGTCACGCATGCGGTGGAGAATGTCTCGTTCGAGGTCGGCCAGGGCGAGACGGTGGCGCTGGTCGGGGAATCCGGTTCGGGCAAGACGGTGACGGCGCTCTCGATCTTGCGCCTCCTGCCCTACCCTTCGGCCTCGCACCCGTCCGGTATGATTGAGTTTCAAGGTGAGAACCTGATGAAGCTACCGCCGGAAGCGCTCAGGCGAATCCGCGGCAACAAGATTTCGATGATCTTTCAGGAGCCAATGACGTCGCTCAATCCGTTGCACACGATCGAAGACCAAGTCGGCGAGGTTCTGAAAATTCATCGCGGACTTTCCAACAGCGCCGCGAAGGCGCGCGTGCTCGACCTGCTCACCAAGGTCGGCATCGAGGATCCGGAGTCGAGGCTCGCCTCCTACCCGCACCAGCTCTCCGGCGGACAGCGGCAGCGCGTGATGATTGCCATGGCGCTGGCCAATGAGCCTGACCTTCTCATCGCGGACGAGCCGACCACGGCGCTCGACGTCACCATCCAGGCGCAGATCCTGCAGCTGCTGCTCGACCTCAAATCCGAGTTCAACATGGCGATGCTGTTGATCACGCATAATCTCGGCATCGTGCGCAAGATGGCGGACCGGGTCTGCGTGATGAATAACGGCGAGATCGTCGAGCAGTCGTCGACCAAAGAGCTGTTCGCCGCGCCACAGCACGCTTATACCAAGCATTTGCTCGCGGCCGAACCCAAGGGGTCGCCACCCACTTTGGACCTGAAAGCGCCGGTCGTACTCGAAGCCAAGGATTTGCGGGTATGGTTCCCGATCAAGCGGGGCTTCCTGCGCCAGACCGTCGGCCACATCAAAGCGGTGGACGGTATCGACCTTGCAGTGAGGGAAGGACAGACGCTCGGCGTCGTCGGTGAATCCGGCTCCGGCAAGACGACGCTGGGGCTTGCTCTATTGCGACTGATTTCAAGCAACGGACCCATCGTCTATCTCGGCAACCGCATCGATGGATTCGACTCCAAGCGCATGCGGCCACTTCGGCGCGACATGCAGATCGTGTTCCAGGACCCGTATGGCTCGCTGTCGCCCCGCCTCTCGATCGGGCAGATCATCGAGGAGGGTTTGCTCACGCAGACGCCCACACCACCTCCAGAGGAGCGGCGCAACCGCGTGGCGCGGGCGTTGCACGAGGTCGGGCTCGATCCCGCCATGCTGGACCGTTATCCGCATGAATTTTCCGGCGGTCAGCGCCAACGCATCGCCATTGCCCGCGCGCTGGTGCTCGAGCCGAAATTCCTCATTTTGGATGAGCCCACCTCGGCGCTGGACGTTTCAGTGCAGGCGCAGATCGTGGACTTGTTGCGCGATCTCCAGGAGCGGCACAAACTCGCTTATCTCTTCATCAGCCACGACCTCAAAGTGGTGCGGGCGCTCGCCAATGAGGTGATCGTGCTCCGTCACGGCAAGGTGGTGGAAAAGGGGCCGGCGCGGGAGCTGTTCGCTAATCCCAAGACGCCTTACACCAAGGCGTTGCTCGCAGCGGCCTTCGAGCTTGAAGCCACGCATGGCAGCGTGGTCGCGACGTGAGGCCTAACCGCGCGCGGGCAGCCGGCGCGCGCAGATGATTTCCAAACCGGACGAGGAGATGCGTTCCCTCGCCTCGGCGAAGGGCTCTTCGACCACGGCCATATGATACGCATTGGCGTGGAGCAGAAGGTCGGGGCTCGTCATGATGCCCACGTGCCCATCCCAGAAGACCAGATCGCCGCGCGCCAGCTTCTCGCGGCTCAGATCAAGCGGGTGGCCCAGCTCCGCGGACTGCATGTCAGCGTCGCGGGGGCAAGCGATGCCCGCGGCCTCGCACGCCAGCTGCACGAGTCCAGAGCAATCGAGGCCGACGCTGGTGCGTCCGCCCCAGAGATAGGGTGCGCCGAGAAAGCCCCGGGCCAATTCGACGGGGTCGGCGGCATATTCTCCCACGGCGCGCGCATGCGCGGCGTAGACATAGGCCCCATCGACAACCAGGAACTTGCCTTCGCTGCGCTCGCTGGCAATTGCGGCATTCAAACTCAACAGCGCCACTGGCGGGGATTTCAGGTCCGGCGCGGGGAAAACATAGGTTCGGAGAGCCGCAATCTTGTGCGTGGGTTGCACGATGTTGGGCGAAAGCCCGTCGCTCGGCATATATCCGACATGATCGTCGCGCGCGAGCTGCGCCCAGGCCCAGCCTTCGCTCTCGTCGAAGACGGTCACCAGCTCGCCGAGCAAAGCTTCACTTTCCAGCAGTGCGTCGAAACGCGGTTCCTTGCGTAGCGGCAGCACGGCTTGCACGACTTGACGCTGCTCACCTTCGACATAGCGAGGCGCGTGCACGCGATCCTTCAACGATGAAGCGGCGAGGTCGTCGCGAAACGCATGGCGGCGCGGATCGAAAGTTGTGCCCGTCACCGTCCGAGCTCTTTGTCAAAATAGCGGAACAAAGCGCGGGCGGCTTGGGCGTCGGCGCCTTGGGGCCGGCCAGGTTGTTCGCGCGGCACCCAGGCAAAAATATCGAGATGGGCGAAACGCTTCGCCTTGGTGACGAAGCGCTTCAAGAATAGCGCAGCCATGATCGAGCCGGCGTACGATCCTTCCGCAATGTGGTTCACATCCGCGATCTTGCTCTTCAGTAGTTGATCGTAAGGTGCCCATAGCGGCATCCGCCAAAGCGGATCGCCGATTTCGAGCCCGGCCGCGAGCACGCCTTCGGCAAGCTCATCGTCATCGGTGTAGAGCGGCGGCAGATCGGGCCCAAGCGCAACGCGCGCGGCGCCGGTCAAAGTCGCGAGCGTGATCAACCAATCCGGCGACTCCTCGTCGGCGAGGGCGAGCGCATCGGCGAGGACGAGCCGGCCTTCGGCATCGGTGTTGCCGATCTCGACGCTCATGCCGTTCCGGCTCGGCAGCACGTCGCCAGGGCGAAAGGCGTTGCCGGCAATCGAATTGTCGGCGGCGGGAATCAGCACGCGCAAGCGAACCGGAAGCTTTTGCGACATCACCATATGGGCAATGGCGAGGGCGGACGCCGCACCGCCCATGTCCTTCTTCATCAG
>DATBSU010000185.1:0-9010 GCA_036559585.1 Methyloceanibacter sp. | reverse complement strand
GGGATTAAGCCAGACTGCCGGCTGGCAAAGGCGCATTAGGCCAAGGGAGGCTTTCATGCTTACGCAGCGCGCACTCAAACGGCTCACGGCGATGCTCTGTGGGGTCATGGCTTTACTCGCTATCTCGGGCCCTGCCGCGGCAGAGAAGCGCGTTGCCCTCGTCATCGGCAACTCCGCCTATCAGCACACCGCAGCTCTGAAGAACCCGAGCAACGACGCGACCGATATCGCCGGTAAGCTTCGGGCGCTCGGCTTTGAGGTGATCGACGGCACCGACCTGTCCAAAGCGGACATGGAGAGTCGCATCCGCGCCTTCGCCGACAAACTCCAAGGCTCCGACGTCGGGCTGTTCTTCTACGCCGGCCACGGACTCGCCGCGGATGGGCGAAACTTTCTCGCGCCCGTCGATGCCAAGCTACAAAGCGAAACCGATCTCGATTTCGAGGCTGTCGACCTCAGCCTCGTGCTGAAACAGATGGAGCGCAATTCCCGCGTCTCCCTCGTCTTTCTCGATGCGTGCCGCGATAACCCCCTTGCCCTCAACCTCGCCGCAACCAGCCGCTCGCTGCAAGTGAGCCGCGGTCTCGCGCGCGTGGATCGGGCCGTCGGCATGATGATCGCCTTCTCTACCCAGCCCGGTAACGTCGCGCTCGACGGCGAGGGCCGCAACAGCCCCTTCACCAACGCCCTCCTCCATCACATTGATGCGGAAGGCGCCAGCATCAACGACATGATGATCGAGGTGCGGAACGATGTGTTGAAGGAGACTGATGGGAAGCAGGTCCCTTGGGAGAACTCTTCTCTCACCGGACAATTCTTCTTCAAGCCGGCCGAAGCGAAGGTCGCCGATGCCTCAACCGGCGCGGACTCCGAGATTGCTGAGCTCCGCAAAGAGATCGGGCGCATCCAATCCGATCAAGGCGCGTTGCTCGCGTCTCAGCAGGAGCAGTTGAAGCTGTTGCGCGAAAAGCTTGCCAACGAAACCAACAAGGCCGACGCCGATAAATCAGAGCCGGCGAATGGAGAGCAAAAGCTCGCGACGAGCCGCGTTATCGAGGTCGAACCAGCCAAGCCGGTAGATAAGCCTGCTGAAACCGCCGCGGCGACTCCTGTGCAAGACAAAGTCGTGGAAGACAAAGCAGCAGACGCCGAGGCCTCCGACGACAAGTCAGCAGACGATAAGAAGTCTGAGGAAACCAAAGTCGCGACCGCCGAAGAAGATAAGGGCGCCGCGCCGGAGCCTTCCAAGTCTGAAGCCGCGACCCTACCCGAAGGCATCACGCGTGACGAACTCGCGACCGATATCGTCACCAGGCTGAGCGAGCTTCAATGTTATCAGGGTCCTGTCACCAAGACTTGGGGCGACAAGCCCCAAGACGCGCTGCAGCGCTTCAACGATCTCGCCAAACTTGAGCTTCCGCTTGATGAGCCGTTGCCGGAGACGCTCGCAGCGCTCAAGGATTGGAAAGGCGGGCATTGCGAGATCAGGGCGAGCGTGCCCAAGGGGAAACCCCCGGTCGCGAACTTCACGCCGAAAGCAGCCACGCCAAAATATAAGGCGAAGGGTCCCTCGCGGCCTCCCCATCGGGAAAGATCCGCGTCCTCACCGCCGCCTTCGCATCATGGCAGCGCCGGCGACGAGCAGCAGGAACTGCAGCGCGCCTTTCCCTCAACGAACTGGCCAGGTCAACACTAGGAAATCAGCGGCCGATGCTAGCGTAGCTAAAACCAGCGGCGCTGGCCTGCTGAGGTTCGTAGACATTGCGGAGATCGACCAGGACATCGCCGCGCATGCGCGATCGCAAACTCTCCAGGCTCAGCGCCCGGAACTCGTTCCACTCGGTCAGCACCACCACGACATCGGCCTGCTCAACGGCCTCAAGCGCGCTTGCGCACCAAACCACACCAGGCAGCAGCGCCTCGGCATTCTCCCGTGCATGCGGATCGTAGCCGCGAACCATCGCACCCTTTTCCTGGAGCATGGGCACGACGATCAGGCTTGGCGCCTCACGGATATCGTCGGTATCCGGCTTGAAGGCAATTCCGAGCACGGCAACAGTCTTGCCCGCAACCGATCCTCCCGCGGCGTGCTCGATGCGCTTTGCCATGGCGATCTTCCGCTCTGAATTCACTGTCTGCACTTGCTCGATCAGCGACAACGGTGAACGCGCCTCGCGCGCGATACGGATCAGTGCCGCAACGTCCTTGGGAAAGCATGATCCACCATAGCCCGGACCCGGATGCAGAAACTTGTTGCCGATGCGCCCGTCGGCGCCGATTGCCGTCGCCACCTCCTGCACATCGGCATCGACCGCCTCGCAAAGATCGGCGACCTCGTTGATGAAGCTGATCTTCATCGCGAGAAAAGCGTTCGCGGCATATTTTGCCAGTTCCGCCGACTCCCGGCTCACGAACAGCACCGGCGCGTTGCGAAGCGCGAGCGGCTTATAGAGCCGCTCCATCACCTCCCTCGCCCGGTCGTCGTCGCAGCCGACCAGCACCCGGTCAGGATGGGTGAAATCGTAGATCGCGGAGCCCTCCCGCAAGAACTCGGGATTGGAGCACACCGCAAATTCGGCGTCGGGGCGAAGCGCCCGCAAGCGCTTCTCGATCTCCCGGCTGGTCCCGACTGGCACTGTCGATTTCGTGGTGATGACGGTGAAGCCCTTGAGATGCGGCGCGAGGTCTTCCACCGCCTGGAACACGAAAGACAGATCAGCGTGACCGTCGCCGCGGCGCATCGGCGTACCGACGGCGAGAAACACGAGCTCGGCCTCCGCCACCGGTTTAGCGAGATCGGTGGAGAAGCTGATGCGCCCCATTCGCAAGTTGCGTTCCAGCAATTCGTCCAGACGCGGCTCGTAAATCGGCACGTGCCCCTTGTTGAGCAAGTCGATCTTGGCCGGGTCCTTGTCGATGCAAGTCACCTTCCAGCCGAACTCGGAAAAACAGGCGGCTGAAACCAGGCCGACATAGCCAGCGCCAATCATGCAGATGTTCACGAAACGCACCCCTGAATTGAAGGATTGAGCCTAAGCCCAGCCCGTTTCCCTAGGCCATTCTGCCCATTGGTTCAATGCCGCCGGGGCACCATTCACCATTGGCGGCAAGTTGACGCTGGAGTGGGCCGGGGCCATCGACTAGGCTCTGGCCCGCGCCGCTCCGGCGCGTTCCTCGGGAGGCATATTGGGCAGTCTGGATGGGTCCCCGTTTCCTTTACGCCTTGATCGTAGGCGCGGTCATCGTTAGTGCGCTGGCGCTCCGTATTTGGGACCCGAGCCCGGTCGCCAGACTTCGCTCGCTCGTCTTCGACACCTATCAGCAGATCGAGCCGCGCACATTCGACCCCAATCTTCCGGTGCGCATCGTCGATATAGACGAAGAATCACTGAAGCGGATCGGTCAATGGCCCTGGCCGCGCACGGTCCTTGCCGAGCTCGTACAGAAATTGAGCGAGAACGGCGCCGCTTCGATCGGCTTCGACATGGTGTTCCCCGAGCCGGATCGGATGTCGCCCGCGAACGCGCTTCGCTTCTGGCCGAACTCAGAGGAGCTCGCCGGACTGAAGTCCGAGATCGAGAAACTCCCCTCGAACGACACGGTCTTGGCCGAGGCCATCGCCAAGGCACCTGTTGTGCTCGGTTTCATCGCTGCGCCCCAAGGCACATCGATCCCCGAGACCAAAGCAGGCTTTGCCACTGGCGGCGACGACCCTCGCCTCTTTGCTCCAGGCTATCCTGGCGCGGCTGCGAGCCTCAAAGAACTGCAAGACAAGGCGTCGGGCGGAGGTTCGCTCAACTGGCTGCCCGAGCACGACCAGATCATCCGCCGCATGCCGATGATCGTGAGAGTTGGCGACAATCTCTATCCCTCGCTTGCCGCCGATATGCTGCGGCTGGCTCAAGGCGCCTCGACCTATCTGGTCAAATCGTCGGGTGCGAGCGGCGAGAAGGCCTTCGGCGAGAAGACCGGCATTGTCAAGATCAAGATCGGCGATTTCGAAGTCCCGACCGAAGCCAACGGGCAGATGTGGATCAGATTCACCCACCACGCCGACGCGCGCTTCCTGCCGGCCTGGAAGATCCTCAATGGCGAAATCGGCAAGGACCAGATCGAGGGCCGCATTCTGCTCATCGGCACCAGCGCCGCAGGCCTGCTTGACTTGAGAGCCACCCCGCTTGAAGCCTCCGTTCCGGGGGTCGAGCTTCACGCTCAAGCCATGGAGCAGGTTTTGCAGGGCGGATATTTGCAGCGGCCCGATTTCGCCACCCCTGCCGAGCTCATCTACATTCTGGCTCTCGGCATCATCATCGCCGTGCTGATCTATCGCGCCGGTGCGCTTGGCAGCGCCATCCTTGGCGGCGCGGCCATCGCCGCCGTGCTCGGCGTCTCCTGGTACGCGTTCTCGTCTTTCGGCTGGCTGGTCGATCCGGTCTACGCTGCGATCGCGCTCACCGCCGTTTATCTCGCCGGCACGCTCTTTGTCTTCTTGCGCACCGAGCGGGAGCGGAACCGCGTGCGTCATGCTTTCTCGCATTACATGGCGCCCGCCCTTGTGGCGCGCCTCGCCGCTGACCCGGCGAAGCTGAAACTCGGCGGCGAGACCCGCGACATGACGTTGCTGTTCAGCGACGTACGCGGCTTCACCACGATCTCGGAAGGTCTCGATGCCGAGGAGTTGACCAGCTTCTTGAACAATCTATTCACCCCGCTCAGCAACATCATCCTAGAAGAGCAAGGCACCATCGACAAATTCATGGGCGATGCGGTGATGGCGTTCTGGAACGCGCCGCTCGACGACAAGGACCATCCGAGCCATGCCTGCCAGGCGGCACTGCGCATGATGGACGAGATGCGCGTAATCAACGAGCGTTGGCGCCACGAAGCGGAAAGCAAAGGCCGCGAGTACAAGCCGGTGAAGCTGGGGATTGGTCTCAATACCGGCGTCTGTTGCGTCGGCAATCTCGGTACCGAAACCCGCTTTGACTATTCGGTGATTGGCGACAATGTGAACGTCGCCTCCCGCATCGAGGGTCAATCCAAGACTTACGAGGTCGGCACCATTGTCGGCGAGACCACCACGATGCGCGCGCCCGACTTCGCCTTCCTCGAGCTCGACTTTCTCAAAATGAAGGGCAAGACCGAAGCGACCCGAATCTATGCGCTGTTGGGCAACAGCGCACTGAAACAGTCGCAAGGCTTCATCGATCTCTCAACGCATCACAACGAATTGCTGCGGCGCTACCGGGCCAAAGATTGGGACCGCGCCACTACTCTAGTCCGCGAATGCGAAGCCATGCATGTGAACGGCCTCGACCGGCTCTACGCGCTCTACGCGGAACGAATCGAATATTTCCGGCTCAATCCGCCTCCCGAGAATTGGGACGGCACGGCAGAGGCCCTGACCAAATAGCCATGTCAGACTCCGCTCTTCTCATCCTCGCTGCCGTCGCCATCCTCATGGCCAAGCATGCGGTCGCGGATTTCTATCTGCAGACCACCTATCAATACATGAACAAGGGAACTTACGGACATCCTGGCGGGCTAATCCATGCCGGCATCCATGTGGCGCTCACGCCCCTCGTCTACCTCGTGCTTGCGCCGGCCAGTATTCTCCTCGCGCTAGGCATCGCAGTGGGCGAATTCCTCGTCCACTACCACACCGACTGGCTGAAAGAGCAGATCAATCGCCGCAAAGGCTGGACGGTGAACGATCACAGTTTCTGGTCGCTGCTCGGTACCGATCAGCTCGTGCATGGGCTGACCTATCTCGCCATCGTCGGAGCCCTCGTGGCCTACGCTGGCTAGAGCAGCGCTGAAATTTCTCGATTGGCGAATTCGAGACGATCCGCAAGCAGCCTAATGATCAGCTTGTGGAAGGCGACGGCCGCAGCAGGGTCCTTCTCCTGCATGTCGTCGAACGCAGTCTTCGTCAGCCGGTAGATCAAACTCGGCTCCTCGGCGATGACGGTCGCGGTGCGCGGCACCTGGCGGAAGAAGCCCATCTCGCCCACCACCGTATAGCCCACCATGCGCCGGAGCCTGATCGGGCGTCCCTGCTCGTCGTCGATGGTGATGGCAACGCAGCCTGACGCGAGCAGCACCAGCGAGTCGGAAGGCTCGCCTTGACGGAACAGGCATTCGCCAACGGCCACCTCTTGGCGCTCGAGGTAAGGCCTGATGCGGGACATGTCGGCGCCCTCGCCGAACTCCGCCGTGAGCCAGCTCTCGAAACTATGCGTCGAGGCTTCTCCCACCTCGTGAAACATCAGCAGCATGTCTTCGCACCACTCCAGCGCCTCGTTACGGCTGCCGAACAGTTGATGCGGCGCGGCTGCGGTGAAGAATAGCGCCTTCTGGAAGCTCGCCCGCATCGGCTCGCTCAAGCCGGAAAACGCGAGCGTCACATGATGCTCGTCGCAATAATTGCGCAGCTTAATAAGGCTGAGCAGCGCCGAACTATCGAGCCCCGGCACAGCAGTAAAATCAAGCAAGATATAGCCTACCGGCTTCTCGTGCTGCGCATCGATCGCCTTCCGGATGTACTCGAACAGACCGTTGGAGGAGCCAAAGAAAATGAAACCGGAGAGCCAGAACACGTGAACGCGCTCGCCCTCCTCACGCAACAGCCGCGATTGTTCCGGCGCGCGCTCGACATTGCTGGAGAAGACTTGCCGCGTGAGGTGACGGCGGATCACGCCGATGCGACTATAGCTCAGCGCAAACATCAGGCAGGCGCCGATGACGCCGAGCACAACGCCCATGAAATACCCGAAATTGACGATGACGAGCATCATGGCAAGCGCCAGCGCTGCATCTGTCCAGGAGCGCTGCGCCGGAGAGGACGCGAGCTCGACCAAGATCATGGCGCCGAGATAAGCCAGCATCCCGCCCAAGATGGCCTTCGGCACGAAGGTGCCGATGTCGGCGCCGGAAAACAGAATGAGGGCGCAAGCAATCCCAACGATGGCGCCGGCCCAACGCGTCGTGGCGCCGGATTCGTCGAGCAACAGACAGCCATTCATCGACAGCGAGCCGGCGAACCCGCCAGTGGCCGCGGCAAGCAGATTGGCGATGCCGTTAGTGCGGAACTCCTTGTCCAGGTCCGCAGTTTTCTGTCGAGCAACTTCCAGGCCTGACACATCCAGCAGCAGCGCAATCGCCATGACGCCGCACACCGCGCCGATCTCGGCGCTGCTCTGCGCGATCGCCCACCAATCGACGTCATTGTTGAGCACCGCGCTCATCGGCCACCACAAAGCAAGGCTCCCAAGGCTCGGCAGGAACCAGGCATTTCGCGTCTCGTCAGGCACGAACCCGAACAGGCTGATATCGAGAACGATCACGAAGGCGGCGAAGGCGAGCGGAAGCGCCACGTAGCTCGGCACCCAGCGCCCGACGATCGGCATCGAAAGCGCAAACAAGGCACCGGTAAGAATCTGCGGCGCAAAGACCGGCGAGAACAGCACCTGCCAACTCGAAGGCGACAGCGAGAGGTTGGTCTGGGTGACGACCTCCATGCCGCCGGTGATGAGAAGCAGACCCGACGCTGCGAGGAAGCCACCGATCACCGGATAGGGAACGAAGCGCAGCCATTGGCCGAGCTTGAGAGCGCCGATGCCGTAGAGGAGCATGCCGGTGAAGAGGGTGCTGACCGAAATGGCCACGAGCACATTGGTGATGATGGCCTGTTCGCTGCCGCCGCTCGCCGCAAGCGACGCGGAGACAGTTCCGGCGAGAACGCTCATAACGGCCACAGCCGGCGAATCCGGCCCGCCATTGGCCGGTGAGAGCGTCGAGGTGAGCGCGATGACGACGCTAGTGACGGCCGTGCCCATGATCATGGCCGCCAACCCCAGCGAAAAGCCGGCGGCAAGTGCACCCTGGAAAATGAGCGCGGCGAAGGAGATGCAGTAAGCGATCTGCACCACGGCCAGGATTACGCCCGCCAAGGCGTCGCGCCCGAGCGTCGAAACATCGATTTTGCGCGGGCGTCTCAGCGCCGAATTGGCGAACGGCAACAAGGGCGTGTTCGGAAGTTTTAAGGGTTCAGCTCTGGCCGATCATGGCCGGGAGCTGTAACAATGAAAAGGGCTAAATTGGTAGGGATTGGGCCTTGGAGAGACCTCAAGGGCGCTTCGCCCCGGAGACCCCTACGCGGCGATCGCCGCCAATTTCGGATTCCAATTGGCGATGTCGATGGTCTGATCGACCTCCCAAGCGCCTTCCCGAGACGGCGCTTTGCAGGCCACTGCGAGCAGAGTATTGAAGCTATCTCTAGGGACTAGCGTGAAGCCGAGCTGCGCCAAATGCCCGGTCAGATGCTTGCCGTCGTTGAGGACGAATCCCCAACGCTGCAGATGACAATTGAGCGTCGTAAAGCCGACCTTAGAGGCGTCGCGCTTCCGGCTAAACTGTGACTCGGTGAAGAAGACGCGCCCGATGGCGAGCCCGTAAGCGCCGCCGACGAGATTGCCCTCCTCATCCCAGACCTCCACCGAATGCGCCATCCCCGCGTGATGAGCGCGTGTATAGGCCTCGATGATGTCGTCCCGGATCCAGGTGAGCGGCAGCCTTCCCGTCCGCGGCTCAGCGCAGGCGCGAATGACGGCGTCGAAATCGCGGTCGAAACTGACGCTGAATTCTTTCTGCTTCAGCCGCCGGCGCAAATTCCGCTCGATATGGAAGTCTTCGATGAAAAGCACCATGCGCTCCTTCGGCGACCACCATTTCTGCGGCCCGATATGCGCGAACGGATAAAGCCCTTTCGCATAGGCGGATTTGAGCGTCGGCACCCTCAGTCCGGTGCAAATTCCGGCGAGACCGTCAGGATGACGCAAGGCCTGGTTCGGATCGGGCAAGTCCCCTCGCCGCGGCCCAAAACCCGCATAATATTTGCTGAGCAGGGCGAGCGTGCCCGGCACGCCATAAAGGCGCGGCGGTTTAAGGCTCCACAATGCCCCGAGTAGCCAGGTCCGCAGCCGGGGCGCTAAAGAATCTTGATCTTGCT
>DATBSU010000184.1:0-7750 GCA_036559585.1 Methyloceanibacter sp. | reverse complement strand
AGGCGCCCGACTATCTTGCCGTCAATCCCATGGGCAAGGTTCCAGCCCTCAAACACGGTGATGCCGTCATCACCGAAGCGGCTGCCATCTGCACCTACCTCGCCGACGAATTTCCGCATGCACGCCTGAACGTTCCCATTGGCGACCCCGCGCGCGGTGAATATCTCAAGTGGCTGTTCTTTGGGCCGAACTGCGTCGAGGCCGCCATGATGGACCAAGCCGCGCCCCGCAAGGAGCAGCCGCGCCGGGGCATGATCGGTTATGGCGATTTCGACACGGTCATGGATGTACTCGCGAAAGCTGTGGCCAAGGGTCCATATCTGATGGGCGAGCATTTTACCGCAGCCGACGTTATTGTCGGATCGACGCTGCGATGGGGCATGATGTTCAATCTCCTGCCGAAGCGACAGGAGTTCGTTGACTATGTCGGGAGACTGGAGAAGCGCCCCGCGCTACAACGCGCGACCGCCGCGGACCAAGCCCTGATGTCGGCCTAAGCCGATCGGCGTATGATGCGGTGGGGACTTTCGCGATCCGCCCATTTCGACTCGAATGCTCTCAAGCGTTGACACCGACGCCTAACCGAGACGGCAGCGTGACATTCGTAGGCTGAGAGACTTATCCTAAGCTCAAGCACCAGGAGACCCAACACATGGCCCAAGCCGCAGCGACCAAGTTCGACGCCACGATCAACAAGGTTGAGATAATCGAGTCCAACAAGCTCAAACGCGCCGAAGTGTGGGGCGAGAGCGACAAGGCAGTGCATTGGGCCGGGGCGTTTGCCGTCTACGGCGGACACGGTGCCACCGCGTCCTCAACCATCGTCTACGAGATCGAACCGGGCAAACGGCTCGGCTGGCACACCGATGCCACCGAGGAAACGCAATACATCGTCGCGGGCACCGGCAAGCTCTATCTTGAAGACGGATCCACGCATCCTGTCGGGCCTGGCAGCGTCTTCGTTCTGCCGACGCCCATGCGGCATGATCTGGAGAACACCGGCAAGGAGACGCTCCGCGCCGTCGCCTTCTTCGCCGCAGCGATGTTCACCCAGGATTTCGACCAGGTGATGCTGCCGCCGAAGAGCCACATCCTCGGCACGCCGAACCGCGAAGGCTAATATCCCGCGGCAGCGAGTAGGCGCAGAATAAACGCGGTGCCGAATCCCCAGGCGCCGTTGACGGAAAGCCCGACGAGAAAGCGCGGCAGTAACGGCCCCGCCATGATCTCGTGCTTGATCCGCGGCACCACAAAGAAGGCAACTGCGGTGAGCGCAAACGCCCCGACCAGAATCCAACTCGCCCAATAACTGACTCCACCGAGACCGGCCATGAAGCAAGTAAGGACCGCGCCCCACACGCCGCCCCAGAACGACTTGGAGAAGAGGGCGGGAACGCCGAAAGGCGGAACCGGATCCATCACCCAGGCTGCCCGCTGCGGCGGGATGACGCCGATCCGATTGAAGATCCACCACAGGCCCTGATGGAAGATCGGCACGGCAAGAAATCCGGCGGCGAAGCCGAAAATCAAAAGCTTCAAAAGCGGCATTCCGATCCTCCCCAGGTCTCAAGCGCGTGACGTTCGTGCCCCGTACAGCAACAGCCCCGTGCCGAAGCCCCAGGCGGCATTGACCAGAAGCGATGCAAGGAAGCGCGGCCACATCTCAGGGATCGGCATGCCTTTGATCGCGGGCACGACGAAGAAGGCGACGAGCGACAGGGCCGCCGAGCCAATGATGATCCACGATGCCCAATAGGTGCGTCCGCTGTAGCGATCCAGCAACGGCGCCAGCACCGCGCCCCAGACCCCACCCCAGAACGCTTTCGAGAGCACCGAAGGCACGCCGAAGGGCGGAATCGGATCAAGAGGCCAAGCTGGCCGTTCAGGTGGAATGAGCCCGATCTGATTGAACACCCACCACAGTGACTGATGGAAGATCAGCACCGCGAAGAATCCGGCGACAAAGCCGAGACCGAGCGTCTTCAAAAGAGGAGGCATGGCAAAAAATCCCGGGCTATCGACTAATCGCGTCACTGAGTTGGCCTTGCTGCGCAGCGCTTCGCTCGAGCCATTCGGGCATGATCTTGCCCTCCTTTGCTGAAGAGCAGATCGTGCAAGCTCTATCGGCGTGGCTGATTCGCAACAAGGAACTTGGAGGCCGGGATATGGTAGGGCGACATCTCCTCTTTGTGACGCTGGCTCTCGCCGCAACGCTCTGCATGGCGCGCGCCCAATCGCCGAACGGCGTCAAGACGATCGACCCGGCGGGCGCCATCAAGGTGGAAGGCACCTGGAGTCTCGGCGCGCGGGCAGGGGACTTCGTCTTCGTCGCCGGCATGCAAGGCATCGACCCCGCGACCAACAAGCTGATCAAAGACCCGCAAGCCCGCATCCGTCAGGCCTTCCTCAACATCAAGACCATCGCGGAGTCGGAAGGCGCGAGCCTGAAGGATTGCGTGCGTCTCACCATCTATCTCAGCGATCTGCCGCGCTACGCGCCGATGGTGGAGAAGGCGCAGGCCGGGCTTTGGGGCGGTCCGCCTTATCCGCCGCGCACCATGATCGAGGTGAAACGCATCTACGACGACGATATCGCGGAGATCGATAGCGTGTTCTACGCGCCGCGGAATCGGTGAGGGGCGACCCGCGCTAGCCCTTGCCGAGCAGCTCGTCGCGCTCTTTGAGGAGCGCGTCGAGCTTCGCCTGCTGCTCGGCGATGCGGTCGGCGTTGCGCTCCTCGTCCGCAGCGCCGGAATAGGCGGCGGCCTGCTCCATCAGCTGGCGCAGATTATCCTCGACGATCTGGATGCGCGTCTCAAGCTCGTTCAGCGCTGCTTGGTCGACCATGACAACTCACTTTCAACACGACTAAGATCGACGACGAAAAAGCGCCCCGCTATACCGCATCCTTGGCGGCCTTCACCGGGCGAGCCTTCAGCACTTTCCGCGCGGGCTTTGCCTTGAACACGGTCGGCTCTTTGGTGAACGGGTTGATGCCGGAGCGCTCTTTGGTGGCCGGCTTCTTGATCACCACGAACTTGCAAAAACCGGGCAGCATGAAGGAGCCGGTCTTCTTCAGTTCCTTGTAGCCGACAGCCGCCAGCGACTCCATGACGGACTTCACGTCTTTCTTCGACAGCGAGGTATCGTCGGCGATTTTCTGGACAATCTCGGACTTGGACATCATGTGTTTGCTCTCCCCTGAATTTGAGCCAGCCGGGCTGAACCCTTCCGCCCGCGGTCTAGGCTTCACCTCTTCACCTGCGCTCTTTTAGGCCTGATTCGTAGGCAAAAGTCTGCAAAATTCCCGAAGATTCTTGTGTGTTACACCGAAAAAGGGGCCAAAATCCCGACGTTTTTGCCTTTTTGGCGATACGCACCGCACCGCACACTTGTAATTAGCGGACACGCGACTATCTCTCCACAGGCATTTAAAAAGACGGGACCCACTAAATGCTGAAAAGGCTGGCCATTTTATTGCTGCCTCTCGCGCTCGCGGGCTGCGTGACCGAGGGTGCGCCCCAACTTCCCATGACGCTTGGCCCGGCCGACGATGCGCAAAGCTCATGCTTGCGCTATGGCGATGCGCCGACCTTCGGCGATTGCGGCAAGCCCACGACGACGCCCTCGCAAGCTGCGAACTAGCCACTCTCGATCATCTTGGTTGAAGGTATCGAACGCGGCGAACGACAAATCGCCTAGCCACATAGTCGCGTCACCATCCAAGCTCTGAGTAACGCTTGACGGTACAGGTCCATTTTGCGCCCGAGCTTGCCGAAATGGCAAGTCAGTTCGAGGCGTTCTTGTAGATCTTCCCGTCTTTCATAATGAGATTGAAATTTTTGGCGGGGTCTCCAACGAGATCGAGAGTCTCCACCGGGTTGCCGTCGACCAGGAGGAGGTCGGCCAGCGCACCTTCCTCAACCACGCCGAGTTTGCCGGGATAGGGATTGCGCAAGCCCGATAGCGATAGCAATTCGGCGTTTGTCGACGTCGCCATGATCAGCGCTTCGGCAGGCGTGTACCAGCGCGTGAGCCGGGCCAGCCAATTGCCCTGCTGCTCCGCCTCGGCTGCGGAAAATAAGATGTCGGTGCCGAACGCGGTCTTGAGATGGTACTTCTTCGCAAGCCGGTAGACATTATCCGTGCCCTCAATCACTTGCTTCATCTTCGCCTGTTCCGCCGGACCAAGCTGCGCGGCGCCGCCTTCCTCCCCGTCGTCAAGAAAAGGCTGCGTGCTGAGCCAAATGCCTTTCTCCGCCATCAGCTTCGCCGTCTGTTCGTCCATCAGGTGCCCGTGCTCGATGCATTTCACGCCGGCGGCGATCGAGCGCTGGATGGACTCCGGCGTGTAGGCGTGGGTGCAGACATAGGTGCCCCAATTCCCGGCCGCTTCCACCGCGGCGCGAAGCTCGTCCTCGGTAAAGGTCACGACATCGAGCGGGCTGAACGGCGATGCGACGCCGCCTCCGGCGGTGAGCTTGATTTGCGACGCCCCTTGCATGAGCTGCTCGCGGGCGCGTTTGCGAACCTCATCCGGACTGTCGGCAACGGCGGCTGCGCCCATCTGCTCGACGCGGGACAGCGTTCCGAGCGTCCTCGGCAGCTCCGACAGCGCGCGAAAATCTCCGTGACCGCCGGTGACGGTGATGACCGCGCCGGAGGGATAGATGCGCGGTCCTGGAAGAAGTCCTTCGTCGATCGCGCGTTTCAGACCGAACACCGGCCCGCCCATGTCACGGATGGTGGTGAAGCCGCGCAGCAACGTCGCGGTCGCTTCGGCGCCGGCCAGCAGATTGAGATAGCCAATGTCGCTCGACAGAGCCACGACGGGATTGGGGCGCGCCAGCATGGCGTGCCAGTGCACGTCGATGAGGCCAGGCATCAGCGTGCGGCCTCGCCCTTCGATCGTGGTGACGTTGGCGGCGTTGTCGTCCGGGATGGGACCGGTCGAGATTTTCTCGATTCTGTTGCCACGCACGAGCACATTCGAAGGTGGCGAAAGCACCGCACTCTTGCCGTCGAAGATGCGGACATTCTGGAACAGAACCGTGGATTGTGGGCCTGACGGGCCCGGTTCGGCTTCGACGCTGATGGGGAGGTAAGAAGCGGCCAGCAGCGCTGTTAGCGCCGCCATCTGTACGCGAGACCACATGGTTTCTTCCTTTGGAGACATCACCTGAACCGGCTTCTACGATAGCTCAAACGCTGCAAGTCTCGGTGCATTTTCTCATATTGAAGTGTTCATTTCGGGTCAGAAGCTGACTCGCAGCCCGGCACCGCAAATGTCCGCATTGAACCAGGCATCGACGAAACTAGGTCCGAACCGGATGTTGTGCGCTAGACTTACCTCGGAAACGGGAGATGAGTGGCCTAGGAACCAGTCCCGTTGCGCGAAATGAGCCATGATCAATGAGTGGGACCCGAGCGGCGGCTACGTTTCGCCGGCGGTTAGCCATCGGAGCAGTCCTCATAGCCGGCGGGTACACCGCCTGGTTGATTATTCCTTTCGTGGCGACATCCGACCTAAGCCCCGGTGTCAAAACGGCGGTGACGGCTTTCCTTGGAGCAACGCCGCTGCTTACGAAGCTCATCGCAATTGGGCTACTGGGTCGACCAACGGTAGACTACCTCAAGAGACATTCTTTCAAATGGTTCGACCGAGGTTCGGGGCGCCGCTGACCAGTTGGAGCTACAGCACGCCGAAATGCATGAGGACAGCGAGCAAGCGCATGTTGCGACTCTGGCTTGGCGGGCGGCTCAGTGAGGAGCGCACTCGCGCGGAAATGAGCCGGCATCGATAGGTCCGATCGCCTCTACCAGAATCTCCCGCTGGCGCCGACGATGATCGTGATGAGGCCGAGCACGAGGTTGGTCGCGACGATGCGGCGAATCTGCGCGAGCTGCGCCGCGGCTGCGGGGAAATCTTTGCCGGTCACGGCAATGCTGAAACGCCGCCACGGCGCAAAATAGAGATGCGCGAACAGCAGCATCATAACGATGCCGATGGCTTGCATCACATTGACGTAGAGGGGAGCGCCGGCAAAGCCTCCGAATGCCAGCACCATCATGCCATAGCCGCTTAGAAGCAGAACGACGACGCTCGCCCACACCAACGGGAAGAACCGGCTGAAGACCCTCTGCCAGAGTTGAAGCCGCGCCTCTGCGGCAAGCGGCCCCGCCGACGGGCGCAACACCAAGAAGGCGAAGAACATGCCGCCCACCCAAACGACCGCGGCGAGGATATGGAGGGCGATGAGAATGGCCATGGCACAGAACCTTATCACCTCAGAGGCAGGGAACTTGACAGCGCGTAGTGCGCCCGCCTAGAGGGGCTATTCATATTGTGACAGGCGCATGATCGCTACGATAGCCGGCTATCTTCTGCTTTTGGTCGTGGGAATCTGCGTCATCGCGTTCCCATTCGTGATGTGGCTGATCTTCAAGGACTGATCGCAGCCCCACACCAGGTCATCAGAATTGGGCGGCAAACGCGTAGAACAGCGCGCCGATCAGAGCCGCGGCCGGCAGCGTGACCACCCAGGCGATGACGATGCTGCCGGCAATCCCCCAGCGGACGGCCGACTCGCGCCTTGCCGCGCCCACGCCCATGATGGCGCCCGTGATGGTATGCGTGGTTGAGACTGGAACCCCGAACGACGTCGCCAAATAAAGCGTCATCGCGCCCGCCGTCTCGGCGCAGAACCCTTGCACCGGTTTCAGCCGCGTGATCCTCGATCCCATGGTTTTGACGATGCGCCAACCGCCGATCAGTGTGCCGAGAGCCATGGCGACCTGGCAGGCGAGCACCACCCAGAACGGCACATAGAATTCGGATCCAAGCAAACCTTTCGCGTAGAGCAGGCTGGCAATGATCCCCATGGTTTTCTGCGCATCGTTGGCGCCATGGCCGATGGAGTAGAGCGCGGCAGAGCCGAGCTGGAGCACGCGGAATTTCTTGTCCACGGCATAGGGCGTGCTACGCATCAAGAGCCACGCCATAATGAGCCACAACAAGAGCGCCAGAGCGAAGCCGAGCAGCGGTGACCAGACGATTGCCGCCACTGTCTTCAGCGTGCCCCACCAGACCACCGCATCGAACCCGGCTTTGGCGGTGCCGGCCCCGATCAATCCGCCGATCAGAGCATGCGAGCTCGACGATGGAATTGCCCCCCACCAGGTCACCAGGTTCCAGATGATGGCGCCCATCAGCGCCCCGAAGATCACGCGGGCATCGACGATGTCCGGAGAGATGATCCCGGTGCCGACGGTCTGCGCCACATGCAGCCCGAAGAACAGAAAGGCGATGAAGTTGAAGAACGCGGCCCAGAGCACCGCAATATTGGGCGACAGCACACGCGTGGAAACCACCGTCGCGATCGAATTGGCAGCGTCATGCAGGCCGTTGAGAAAATCGAAAATCAGAGCGACCGCAATTAGCGCGGCGAGCAGCAGGAACGACTCTGTCATCGCGAAAAAATCCTTGGCTCCGCGCTCAGACGTGCTCGATCACGATGCCCTGAATCTCGTCGGCGACGTCATCAAGGCTGTCCACGGTATCCTCCAGATGCTTGTAGATCTCGCTGCCGCGGATGAACTCGAGTGCATCCCCGCCTTTGACCTTCTGGTAGAGCAGTTCGAGGCCGCGGTCGTAAGCGTCGTCGGCGTCCCCCTCGATGCGCGTAATCTGCAGGCAGATCTCGTTGAGTTCTGCTGCGTTCTTCGCAACGTCGGACAGTTTCGCCACTCC
>DATBSU010000183.1:0-4495 GCA_036559585.1 Methyloceanibacter sp. | reverse complement strand
ACGGCCCAAAGCCTCCGCCTAGGGGGAAGGCCCACCCCGTCGCGTTGACAAGGCTAAGGCCGCCTCTTATGTCTCACCAACGCTCGCTTCCTTGGCGTTTTTTCGACACTTTCGGCGCGTTTCGTGCCGTCCGCGCGGGGCACGCCAAGGGCTAGCGTCTGCCACAGTTGAGACCTGACCGAAGTCCTTAATTCCATGCCGATAGAAGTCAAAGCCCGCAACCTGCATGCGGCTCACGCGAAATTGAGAGGCTCGAACTAATGCTTTCCCTCGGCGCGATTGCCGGCAAGATCTTCGGGACTTCGAACGAGCGCAAGCTCAAGAAATACCCATCCATCGTCGCCCAGATCAATGCTCTCGAGCCTGACGTCGAGAAGCTCTCCGACGAGGCTTTGCGCGCCCGCACCGAGGCATTCAAGAAGCGCGTCCAGGACGGCACGCCGCTCGAAGATCTCATTCCCGAAGCCTTCGCCACCGTTCGCGAAGCCGCCAAGCGCACGCTCGGCCAGCGCCATTTCGACGTGCAGCTGATCGGCGGCATGGTGCTGCATGAAGGCCGCATCGCCGAGATGAAGACCGGCGAAGGCAAGACTCTCGTGGCCACGCTTCCGGTTTATCTCAACGCGCTCGCCAGCCGGGGCGTCCACGTCGTCACCGTCAACGACTATCTCGCCAAGCGCGACGCCGCCTGGATGGGCGCCATCTACAAATTCCTCGGGCTCTCCGTCGGCGTCATCGTGCACGATTTGAACGACCCGCAGCGCCGCGAGCAATATGCTTGCGACGTCACCTACGGCACCAACAACGAGTTCGGCTTCGACTATCTCCGCGACAACATGAAATATGCCGAGTCCGAGATGGTGCAGCGCGGCCACAACTACGCCATCGTCGACGAAGTGGACTCGATCTTGATCGACGAGGCGAGGACCCCGCTGATCATCTCAGGTCCGCTCGATGACCGCTCCGAGCTCTATAACACCATCAACACCTTCATCCCGAAACTGGAGAAGGCGGATTACGACCTCGACGAGAAGACCCGCGTCGTCACCCTGACCGAGGCCGGCAATGAGCGCCTCGAACGGCTCTTGACCGAAGCCGGCATGCTGAAGGGGGAGTCGCTTTACGACGTCGAGAACGTCACCGTCGTTCACCACGCCCAGCAGGCGCTGCGCGCCCACACACTGTTCCAGCGCGACCGCGACTACATCGTCAAGGACGACGAGGTCATCATTATCGACGAGTTCACCGGCCGCATGATGCAAGGCCGCCGCTATTCGGAGGGCTTGCATCAGGCGCTGGAGGCCAAAGAGCACGTGACGGTGCAGCCCGAGAATCAGACCCTCGCCTCGATCACCTTCCAGAATTATTTCCGCCTCTACGAGAAGCTCGCAGGCATGACCGGCACCGCGCTCACCGAAGCCGACGAATTTCTCGACATTTACGGCCTCGACGTGGTCGAGGTGCCGACCAATATGGACATGATCCGCGACGACGAGCACGACGAGGTCTATCGCACCGCGAATGAGAAATATAAGGCGATCAGCACGCTGATCGAGGATGCGCGGCAACGCGGCCAGCCGACCCTCGTCGGCACCACCTCGATCGAGAAGTCCGAGATCCTGTCCGAGCTGTTGAAGAAGGATAAAGTCCCGCACCAGGTGCTGAACGCCCGCTACCACGAGCAAGAGGCCCATATCATTGCCCAGGCCGGCGTTCCCGGCTCGGTGACCATCGCCACCAACATGGCCGGCCGCGGCACCGATATTCAGCTCGGTGGCAACCCCGACATGCTGCTCGAAGATTGGCTCGCTGCCGAGCGCGAGAAGGGTACCGAGCCAGACGAAGCGGCCATCGCCAGGAAGCGCGACGTCATCAAATCTGAAGTCGCCGAGAAGAAGCGAAGGGCGCTCGAGGCCGGCGGCCTCTACGTCATCGGCACCGAGCGGCATGAGAGCCGCCGCATCGACAACCAGCTCCGCGGCCGCTCCGGCCGTCAAGGCGACCCAGGCCGCTCGCGCTTCTTCCTCTCGCTCGAGGACGACCTCATGCGCATCTTCGGTTCCGAGCGTATGGACACCATGCTGAAGGCGCTCGGCCTGAAAGAGGACGAGGCCATCGTCCATCCCTGGATCAACAAGGCGCTGGAGAAGGCACAAGCCAAGGTCGAGGCGCGGAACTTCGACATCCGCAAGAACCTGCTCAAATACGACAACGTGATGAACGATCAGCGCAAAGCCATCTTCGAGCAGCGCCGCGAGCTGATGTCTGACGCCGATCTCGGCGAGACCATTGCCGATATGCGCCGCCAAGTGGTCGACGATCTGGTCGACGCCAACGTGCCCGAGAAATCGTTTCCCGAGCAATGGCACATCGCGGATTTACGCGAGCAGATGCAAGGCGTCTTCGATGTCGATCTGCCGATTGCCGATTGGGCCAAGGAAGAAGGCATCGACGAAATCGTGCTGCATGAGCGCCTGATTCAGGCTGCCGACGCGAGGGCGGCGAAGAAGGCCGTCGATATCGGGCCGAACGTCATGCGCCAGATCGAGAAGGCGGTGCTGTTGCAGACCCTCGACCATCTTTGGCGCGAGCATCTGGTGACGCTGGAACACCTCCGCCAAGTGATCGGCTTGCGCGGCTATGGCCAGCGCGATCCGCTCAACGAATATAAGAACGAAGCCTTCACGCTGTTCGAGCACATGCTGTCGAAATTGCGCGAGGCTGTGACCGGGCAGCTCATGCATGTGCAGCTTGCGCCGCAAGGTGAAGCTCCCCCGCTCGACGCCGAGGAGCTTCCCCCGATGGAAGCGCAACATCTCGATCCGATCACGGGCGAGAATGAATTTGCGTTGGAGATGGCGGGCGCCGGTCCCGGCAATGGCGGCGGCGCCACCGCACGGGCGCCACGCGCGAGAGCCAAGGTCGCCGCGGCGCCGAAGTCGAACCCGAACGATCCTTCAAGTTGGGGAAAAGTGCAGCGGAACGCGCTCTGCCCGTGCGGCTCCGGCAAGAAATACAAGCACTGCCACGGCGCGTTGGGTTAGCGCTCACTCGCCCGCGAGCTTAGGCGGGCACTTCACCTCGATCGGTCTTACCTCCGCATTAGCAGTTCCCGGCTCGAAGGCGTAAACGCCGTCGCACACACTGACGACCGGCGGGATGCGCGTGCTCTCGAACAGGTCGTAGCCTTTCTTCAAGCTCGCCCAGAAATCGGCGAAGCGATCTTTGCTCCGCGCTGCGAGATTGGCCTCCGTCAGGCGGAACGGAAACACTTGCACGGCGAAACGCGGCTGGCCTTTGTCAAACGCCGCCGTCACCAGCCGCCACACCTCATCGACACCCGCATTGGTGATGGCGAAGCAGCCGATCGAGAGGCAGCCGCCATGCACCATGATCAGCGAGCCGGTGCGCTCATGCGCGCGGTCGAACGTGTTGGGATAGCCGAGATTAAAGGAGCGGTGCCAGCGGCTGTTCGGATTGAGCTGGTCCTCGGCCACTGTGTAGAAGCCTTCCGGCGCTTGATTGTCGCCTTCGCGGAGTTTCGGACCGAGCCGCCCGGAGAAGCGGCAGATCGGATAGGTCGCGAACTTGATGTAAGCACCGTCCTTTTCCATCCAAAGCTCAAGCTCCGACTCAAACTTGAAGATGCGCACCAGCACCGGATCGCCGAGCTTCACGCCCTTGTCGGCAAGCCGCGCATCGAGCCTGTCGTAATCCGGCGTGCCTGGCAGCGTCAGCCCGAGCCAATACATCAGGCTATAAGCGTGCCGCGTGGCATTGACCCGCGCCCGGTCGAGGAATTGCTGGTCGCCGCGATAGAAATAGAACAGCCCTGCGCCAACGATCGCGAGCAGCAGGATCAGATTGAAGAGAAAGCGCAACATGCGTCCATCATGCCACAAACTGCGGCGATCCCGTGTCGGCCATTCAGGAGGTGGAAAGTCGCTATTTCTTCGGCGCCGGTGCCATCGGCAGCGTCGGCGTTGCCGGCCCGAGTGTGAAGGCCTGATAGACGGGCTTCGCCGGACCGAAGGTAAGACCGAGAACACTGCCCAGCGGCTTGGTCGGCGGAATTTCAGCTTTGGCCTGCTGCTGCTTGGACTCTTTCGGCGCCGCGATCACCGGCAGGCGCTGGTAGGAGGGGCACGCGCTATTCGGATCGGGTGTCGCCGAGAAGGACGCATTGATCACATAGCGATGATCGCAGACATCGACCTTCACCGGCAGATGCGTCACCTCGAAATAATCGTAGCCTTCTTTGATATTCTGCCAGAAGCCATACCACTTGTCGTCTTTGTGCTGCGCCATGTTGGGGGCAGTCATGCGGAACGGATAGGCTTGGAGCTGAAACTCAGTTTGCCCGCCACCAAGCGCCTCGCGTGCGAGAATGTAGATCTCCTCGACCACGGCATCGGTCATGGCGAAACAGCCCGCCGATTTGCAATCGCCATGCACCATGATGTCGCCGCCGGAGCGGCCGAGCGAGCGATCATAG
>DATBSU010000182.1:0-8346 GCA_036559585.1 Methyloceanibacter sp. | reverse complement strand
TGCGCTGACCGACTATCTCGTCGCGCTCGCCTCGGGCAACGCGCAAGGCGGCAAGGAAGCCAGTAAGACCGTTGCGAAATTGACGGGGCTTCCTCTCGATCTTGTCGAGCAGCAAAACGCGCGCATCACGCCTCATTTGTTCATGAAGGAATTCGACCGCACGCACGGCAAAGTTCTCAGCCGCTATGACGGCAGCGTCAGCGGACCGGATCCCAATCCCGCGAGCGCTTGGCCGAACGGCCCAGATCCAGTGTTGGACGCGACCGCCCCGCTCTGGGCCGCGGCCTTCGTGTCCTACGCGGACAGCGAGCTCAATTTCAAAACCGATACGAGCTACAAATTACTCAATCGCGAGATCCGCAACAAATGGGATTTCGGCATGAGCTCGACGCGGCAAGGTTATGCCGGCGTGATTGACGACATCCAAGAGGCGCGCGCGGCGAACCCGAACCTCGCCGTCGTGATCGCCTCGGGTTACACCGACCTGATCACACCCTATTTCGTGCATTCATATCTCGTGGCCCAATTGCCAGAATTGCACGGCGCTCGGCCTATTGAGTTGCAGAACTATGCTGGGGGTCACATGCTCTACACGCGGCCGGATTCACGCCGCGACCTGCGCAAAGACGTCGAGGCGGTCTATCGCGCCCCAGCTAAGCCGTTGACGAGCTCTGAAGGTTTGGGCGAAGGTTCGAAAGGTGAAGCCGCGCCTCTGATCCGATAAACTGGCGATTCGAGCTGCAAGACTTAAGGGAACCACGAATGCTGAGACGCGGCGCCATCCTTGCAAGTTTTCTTCTCTTTGCCGGCGTAACCAATGGACTGGCGGAGGATACGCCGCCCGCCTCATCGCAGGAGCAGGCGCCGGGCTGGGTCGAATTTCAGTCGCCGGAGCGAGGGTTTGCCGTGTCCCTCCCGGGCACGCCGAAGATGTCCAGCGTATCGATCTCGGGTCAGAATCCGCTGGTTCAATATGACTACACCGTCGGCGTCGGCGATAACATTGTCTATCAAGTCGTCGCGTTTGAATATCCCGCCGGGAAAGCGCCCAACCCGCCCGAGCCTGAATATTACGTCAAGCTGGTGAGCGCTTATGCCAAGGGCAGCGATGCGCGTCTCCGCAAGAAGGGCGCGTCCGAGATCGCCGGCAAGCAGGGCTATGAGGCGATTGCCGACGACAACAAGGGCAAGCTCGTGCATCTGATCGACGTCGTGCCCGGCGGCAATGACCGGATCTATATGCTGGTCACGGCTGGACCGAAGGGGCACGCGGCGAGCGACGATGCTCAGCGCTTCCGCGACTCTTTCAAGCTGCTCGGCGAGCAGCCGGCGACCGCCACGACGCCGGAATCGACCGGAACCACCCCCTAATCTTCGACGCGGCCAAGCTCCCCGACGAAATTCTCGACACGCTCCCCCGGTCTCGCCGTGCAAAGGCTGACTACAACCGCCACGACAAAGCCGACCGGGATGGCGAACAAAGCCGCATAGTGCCGGTCGACGCCGCCCCATTTGGCGAAGTTTCGCGCCTCGTTGATCCAGGCGTCGGTCGCTGCCTGCTTTGCGTAGCCGTCTGCCAGATGGGCCGCCTGTTTCAGCGTGAGATAATGCGGCCATTGATCTTGGGGCCCGCCTGAGAGCCCGTGCATTGCCTCGTAAAACGGCACCGGAAAATAATAAGGCACCAACAGATAGAACAGCGCCAGCGCAACGGCGGCGGCAATGCCGGCGATGACACCTGGCTGATTGGCACGGCGCCACCACAATCCGAGCCCTAGCGCCGGGAAGAAAGCGGCGGCTGCAAGTGAAAGAGAACCCACCGCCCAATCGCTGAAATCGTCCCCGATCAACGCAATCAAGGCCGCCGCACCGGCCACGATGACGAGCGTCGCACGCAGCACGAGAAGCTGCTGCGACTGCGTCGCCATTCGGTCGAACGTCTTGAAATAGAGGTCGTGAGCAAGAGAATTCGCGACCGCGATGAGGAGACCGAGCGCAATCGCAAGATTGGCCGCGAGCGCGCAAAACAGAAGCGGTGCGACTCTGAGTCCGGAGGCTGCGCCAGGCAAGAGTGACTTAAAAATTTCGGGTTCTGTCGCGCACACGAGCGAAAATAGCGCGAGGAACACTGCGCCCCAGAGGAACGAGATCCGCGCGCCCCTGACTGTCGGCGTGACGAATGAATGCATCACCATGTGCGGGAAGCAGGCGGCAGCCGCGGCGATGGTCACGACCGAACCGATCCGATCGGCGCCGTCGCGAAGCGAAAATGTCGAGACGGCCGCGTCGACCGCTTCGTGATCTTGCACGCCGCTCCCCAGCCATTTGATCTTGGCAATGGCGACCAGCGCCGCAGCCAAGAACAAGACGCCGAGAGCGGCCTGATTGAAGCTCACCGCGCGCATGCCTCCGAACAGCGCACAGACGACGAGGAAGGCCGCCACGATCCAAATTGCCGATGAAGGTGCGAGGTCAAACAGCGTAGCGGCAAGAGCTGCAAGCGACGAAAGCGCTACGACCAAGAGTGGCAGCGAGCACAGGACCAGAAGTAACGGGGCGACAATGCGCGCCGCTTCGCCATAACGCTCGCCGAGAAAATCCGGCAGGCTGTACCCACCGAAACTCCGCAAATAGGGCGCGAAGATCGCAGCGCTGACCAGCAGTCCGAGGACAGCGGCGAGCCCAAGGACGAGCGCGTCCCCCTCCTCGAGCTGCAAGCCAAGCATGAGAGCAATCGGCAGCACGATCGAAGCAAAGATAGCGGCGCCATTTGCCGCCGGCGCAATCTCGCGACCTGCAACATAGAATTGCGACAGCCGGCCCGAGCGGAAGTTCAACGCGATTGCCACCACGGCCGCGAGGGCGAAGAGCATCGTCAGCCTCAAAATAGAATCGCTGTCCACAGCTTCCCCCAGGCGCCATCCTTCGAGGTCGCGCACGACCGATCTAGACCACGTCCGCCCGTGGCACCACTTCGCGGAGCAGTTCCGCAAATTTCAGAAAGTCGGCTTTACGCGGACTGGTCTTGCGCCAGGCAAAACCGATCTCGCGCTTCGGCTCCACCCCATTGAAGCGCAGCAGGCGGATATCGCCGTGATGATGCGTCTCGCTTCCGATTGCCATCTCCGGCAACAGCGTAACCCCATAACCATTGGCGACCATCTGCACGATGGTTGCGAGGCTCGACGCGCCGAAACTGTTCCGCGTCTCCGGCGTCACCAGCCGGCAGAAAGACAACGCCTGATCACGCAGACAATGTCCCTCCTCTAGCAGCAGCAGCCGCCCTTCGGCGAGCATCGTCGCGGTCGCGTGCTTGCTCTTCTTGTTCTCTTGCGTCGCCTTGGTCGCGAGAATGAATTTGTCGTCGAACAGATGCAGCGTCTCGATCTCTGGATCTTCGATCGGAAGCGCGATCAGGATCAGGTCAAGCTCGCCGGCAAGAAGCTCATTCACGAGGTTCTCGGTGAGCGTTTCACGGAGTTGTAGATTGAGCTTGGGGAAGCGGCACTGCAATTCGGGCAGCACTTCAGGCAACAGATAGGGCGCGATCGATGGGATCGCTCCAAGCTTCAACGATCCCGACAGCACCTCGTCGCGATGCCTGGCGTAATCGAGAAGATCGCGCACTGATGCGAGGATCGCCCGCGCCCGGTCCGCCACCTCCCTGCCCTGGTCGGTGAGCGCGATCCCGCTCTTCCGCCGCTCGACAAGGCTAACTCCGAGCTCGTCCTCAAGCTCCTTGATCTGCATGCTGAGCGCCGGCTGGCTGACCGCGCAGGCCTCTGCCGCATGGCCGAAATGGCGCGCTTCTGCGAGAGATTCGAAGTAGCGGAGCTGGCGAAGTGTAACCATACCGATAAGCGACACTTATCTACTCTATAAGGAAATACGATTTGAAATTATCATGGCTAATGCCCAAATAGAAGGGCACAGCCGGAAAGCCGATCTTGCAGACGATTGGTCAGGCCGGTTTAGGGTGAAACTCGAAAAGGAGAGCTTCAAATGCGTGAGTGGCAGAAGCCGACGATTGACGAGACCGAGTCTGGCATGGAAGTGACGAGCTACCTGCCGGCGGAGCTGGATCGCGCCTAATCTCGCGATACTCATCTCGGAGCAATGAGCGGCGATCCGGCGTGATGCAGGATCGCCGTTTCGTTTTTCTGATCCGGGCAATTATTCCGCGCGCAGCTGATGATGGCGCCTCGGGGCAAGTTCGACTACCATTCTCCGCGAGGTACCAAGAGTTCCTGTTCAGGTTTCCTTAATTTGGTATCCAGCTTCTGTTCATCGACGCTTCATGCATTCCTCATCTAAGCTTGCCATCTTAAAAGATGGAGTAGTTTGTCCAGAGACGCCCAAAGCTCAACGTCCTGTTGTTTTAGTATTGAGGCAAGTCAAGGCGCCCATGACACCGTTCGTTTGCAGTGTCCTCTCAAGCCAATGGCAGAAATAGGGGTATAACTGTGACCAAGATCATGAGCCCGGACGAACTGGAGCAGGAGCTTCGCGCCATCGGCGCAGCGCAGTATCACGACAAGCATCCGTTTCATAAGCTGCTGCACGGCGGCAAGCTGAACAAGGGCCAAGTCCAAGCCTGGGCGCTGAACAGGTACTGCTATCAGTCTGCCGTACCCCGCAAGGACGCGGCGCTGATGAGCCGCTGCCATGACCGCGAACTCCGCCGCGAGTGGATTCATCGCATCATGGATCACGACGGTTATGGCGAAGAGGAAGGTGGCATCGAGCGTTGGCTCGTGCTGACCGACGGCCTCGGTCTCGACCGCGACTACGTCATCTCGCGCAAAGGCGCCCTGCCCGAGACGATTTTTGCCGTCGAGTCTTACGTGAACTTCGTGCGCGACAAGACCCTTGTCGAGGCAGTGGCCTCTTCGCTCACTGAATTATTCGCGCCGAGCATCCATAAGGAGCGCATCTCCGGCATGCTGGCGAACTACGATTTCATCGACGATGACGTGATGGCGTATTTCAAACGCCGGCTCACTCAGGCGCCCGGCGACGCAGACTTTGCCCTGCAATATGTAAAGCAGAATGCGCGCACGCCGGAGGCGCAACAGGCGGCGCTCGATGCACTTCGCTTCAAGACCAACGTCCTGTGGGCGCAGCTTGATGCGCTTCACTACGCCTATGTCGAACCGGGACTCGTTCCCCCCGGCGCTTTCGTGCCGGCCAAAACATGACCGATGAGATCAAGTCTGCCGAGCGGCTCGTTGTTGATCGGCAGACCAAACCCCATCTGCCAACCTATCTCAAGCTCCGCAACGATCCGGGGCGCGGGCGGTGGGTGCTTCTGGCGCCGGAACGTGTGCTGACGCCGGATCAGACTGCCGTCGCAGTCTTGAAACTCTGCGACGGACAACGAACCGTGGAGGAGATCGCCGAGACGCTGGCCGAGGAATATTCCGCACCCGTGGAGACGATCACCACGGACGTGCTGGATCTGCTCCAGGGCTTGGCAGACAAAGGATACATAAAGGGATGAGCCCGACAAGGATGGACAACGGCAAGGGCCACTTCGAAACGCTTATCGTTGACGATGAGCCGACCGAAGGCGTGGTAGGAAGCGCGAGCTCGACCGAAGCATTATGCGCACTCGCGCCGATCGGCATGCTGACCGAGCTGACGCATCGCTGTCCGCTGCAATGCTCCTATTGCTCAAATCCGCTCGAGCTCGAGCGCGTGAACAAGGAGCTCTCGACCGAAATGTGGTGCTCGGTGATGAGCCAAGCCGGCGAAATGGGCATCTTGCAGGTGCACCTCTCCGGCGGCGAGCCGACCGCGCGAAAAGATCTCGAAGAGATCGTCTCGGCAGCATCGAAGGCGGGTCTCTATTCCAATCTGATTACGGCTGCAGTTACGCTCAATCGCGCGCGGCTCGAAGACCTCGCCAAGCGCGGCCTCGATCACGTCCAGATTTCATTCCAGGACGTCGATGCCGAGAATGCCGAGCGCATTGGCGCCTACCCCGGCGCCACGCAGAAGAAGCTCGATGTCGCCAAATGGGTGACCGAGCTTGGCCTGCCGCTCACCATCAACGCGCCGATCCATCGCCAGAACATCCACAATGTCGGCCGTTATATCGACCTCGCAGTGAAGCTTGGCGCGCAACGGCTCGAAATCGCGCATGTGCAGTATTACGGCTGGGCCTTTCTCAACCGTGCGGCCCTGATCCCGACCTATGACGAGACGCTTGCCTCAATCGAGCTCGTCGAGCGCGAGCGGGAGCGGCTCAAGGGCGTGCTTACCATCGACATGGTGGTTCCCGATTATTACGCCAAGCGTCCGAAGCCCTGCATGGGCGGCTGGGGCAAAGGCTTCATGAACATCACGCCGGCCGGCAAGGTCCTTCCCTGTCACGCCGCCGAGACCATTCCCGGTCTCGAATTCGACAATGTCCAGGAGCGGAAGCTGCTCGACATCTGGCTCAACGGCAAGGCGTTCAACGCCTTCCGCGGCACCGATTGGATGAAAGAGCCGTGCCGGTCTTGCGCCTTCAAGGATATTGATTTCGGCGGCTGTCGCTGCCAGGCCATGGCCATCACCGCCGACCCGCGCAACACCGACCCGGCTTGCGCGCTGTCGCCCTATCACGGCGAGATGGTGGCGCTTGCCCGCGCGGAGGCCGCGCGGCCGGCGCCGGCCTTCATCTATCGCAATCCGCGCAACGCCGCCCAGGCGACGAAGCCTGCCGAACGGGAGCCAGCTCTCGCCGGCTCTTAGCGAGATCCCATCTAGACGGATAGAGAAGCGTCGCGCGTCGCCGGCGCCGCTCCACCGAGCACGCGATAAGCATGCGTAAATGCGAGCGTCGATACGGGGATAGAGACAAAAAGACCGACGACGAGCGCGAGCAGACCGGCAATATTGATCAGCAGAAGCAGAAGCACGAAGCCGAGCAGTGGCCATCTATGGCCCTTGGTGATGAGTTTGCTAACCGCCATCGACTCGATCGGACCTTTTTCGCGGTCGATGACGACAAACGATGAGAACATGAACATCAGCAGCGCGATGATGCCGGGCACGATCAGAAGCACGAAGCCGACTGCGACCACGATCCCCACCGCCAGATTGGCGATCAGAAAGCTCCAGAACGGCTTCGGATGCCAAAGCGAGGAGTAGCCAGCGGTCTCCGGATGATCATGAGCATCCAGATAGAATGCCGTCATGCCCATGCTGACGAGCGTGCTGAACACGAAACTGACCAAGCCGCCGGGAAGCGATTGTTTTTCGAGATCGCCGGTGACCGCATAGTCGATGCCGCCGGTGACTAGGCCCGCGACGAGATAGGCCAGCATGACCAGCAGACAGGCGCCAATGTAAAACCACGGCCGGCTCTTGAACGCTTCCCATCCGAAGCGAATGCACTCTTTGCTCGAAAAATCCATCGGCCGCCCCCTCTCCTGCATGGCCTTGCGCCAAGACCAATCATCTACCCGAGACTCGGCAAAAAGCCATTAACGGTCTTGAAGCAATCCACCATTCAGTTCAGCACTTACCAATACATGGTGCCAGATATTCCTGCCCCGGTTTCCACCTTGCAATGCCTAATTCTTTATCGGTACCATGCAGCTTGCCCGCCCGCTGGTTTCGCATCAAGCCAGCCGAATCAGGGCCCTCGATGCCGTAACCGGTCCGCGTCGCCATGCCGTTTCCCCCATCTAACGCTCTACTCCAAAGGCGAAATGCTTGGCGAGCCCTGCTGATCTCCGGCGCGCTTTTGGGCGCTAGCGCACCTTCTTTCGCCGAGGATGCCCCCGCGCCTCAACAACACCCGGCGAAGACGAGACCCGAAGGCGGCATCGACATCTTGATGCCGCAGGGGCCGGCCATGGCGCCGATACCCATCGGCTATCTGAAAGAAGTTTACGAACATCCGCGCCCCTCCTCGCGACTGGACGTGGATCCGAGCGATGCCGGAGTCGCCGGGGCCAAAATGGCGCTCGACGAGAACAACGCCGGCGGCAAGTTCACCGGTGATTTCTATTCGCTTGACGCGAAAACGGTTGCCTCGCCCGAAGCCGCCTTGGCCAACCTGGAGAAGCTTTACGAGACCGGACATCATTTCATTATCGTCGATGCTCAAGCTCCCACCCTGGTCAGGCTTGCCGACTGGGCCAAGGGCAAGGACATCCTTCTTTTCAATGTGCGGGCAACCGATGTTTCGCTCCGCCAGGAAAATTGCAGCGCCAATTTGCTGCATACAGTGCCGGACCGTTACATGCTTGCCGACGCGTTGGCTCAATATCTCGTCGCAAGCAAATGGACCAATTGGCTTCTGGTCCGCGGCTCGACCGAGGCTGACATCGCCTATGCCGACGCGATCAAGCG
>DATBSU010000181.1:0-6684 GCA_036559585.1 Methyloceanibacter sp. | reverse complement strand
GCGTCGCGGGCGGCTTCGATCACCGCCATCTGCATGCCGAAGCAAATGCCGAAATAGGGCACGTTGCGGAAGCGCGCGAACCGCGCGGCGCTGATCTTGCCCTCGGAGCCGCGCTCGCCGAAGCCGCCGGGCACGAGGATGCCGTTCACGTCCTCGAGATAGGCGGCAGCGTCTTGCTGTTCGAAAGTCTCCGAGGCAATCCACTGCAGATTGACGCGTACGCGATTGGCGATGCCGCCATGAACCAGCGCCTCATTGAGCGACTTATAGGCATCCTTCAGCCCGGTATATTTGCCGACCACCGCCACGGTGACCTCGCCGTCTGGATTGGCGATGGTTTCGGCGATGGTGCGCCAGCGCTCGAGATCCGGCTCCGGCGCATTGGTGATACCGAAGGCGGCGAGAACTTCGCGGTCAAGGCCCTCGGCGTGATAGGCGCCTGGAACTTCGTAAATGCTCGAGACATCGAGAGCTTGGATCACGGCTTCGGGCCGCACATTGCAGAACAGCGCGATCTTGCGCCGCTCGTCCCGCGGCAACTCGCGGTCTGTGCGGCAGAGCAGAACGTCCGGCTGAATCCCGATCGAGCGCAGCTCTTTCACCGAATGCTGCGTGGGCTTGGTCTTGAGCTCGCCTGCGCTCGGGATAAACGGAACGAGGGTCAGATGGATGAAGGCGGTGGATCCTCGCGGCAACTCGTTGCCGAGCTGGCGGATGGCCTCGAAGAAGGGGAGCCCCTCGATGTCGCCGACCGTGCCGCCAATTTCGCACAGCACGAAATCGATGCCGTCGTTGCCGCTCGTGATGAAATTCTTGATGGCGTCGGTGACGTGCGGGATCACCTGCACAGTGGAACCGAGATAGTCCCCTCGCCGCTCGTGGGCGATGATCTGCTGATAGATGCGGCCCGTGGTAATGTTGTCGGCTTGGCTCGCGGGACGTCCGGTGAACCGCTCATAATGTCCGAGGTCGAGATCGGTTTCGGCGCCGTCGTCAGTGACGAAGACCTCGCCGTGCTGATAAGGGCTCATGGTCCCCGGATCGACATTGAGATAGGGATCGAGCTTCCGCAAACGCACTGAATAGCCACGCGCCTGTAGCAGCGCGCCGAGTGCGGCCGAAGCGAGCCCCTTGCCGAGAGAGGAAACCACGCCGCCGGTAATGAAGACGTACCGCGTCATGGGCCTTGAACATATACCGAAACACTTTCGATTCGTAGCCGAAACCTTCGGCGGCTACCGGGGACTGTGGATGGGCGTTAATAGCGCCGCTATTGCGGGGGTGCAGGCGGTGCGGCCGGGGCTGCAGGCGGACCCGAGGGCACGCTGGGCGGGCTTACCGGAAGCTGGAGGCCAGGAAGGCTGCTATCGCTAGGCCCACCAGCAGGCGTCAGCACCGACTTGGCGGGGCCGGTATGGCTCGCCAACAGGGTCAACGTCAGGCTGGTTGCAAAAAACATCGCCGCAAGCACAGCCGTGGTCTTGGTTAAGGCATTGCCGGCAGAGCGGCCGGTCATGAATCCGCCACCACCGCCAATGCCGAGCGCGCCGCCTTCGGAACGCTGCAATAAAATCGTGCCAACCAGGGCGGCAGCAACCATCATATGGATAACCAGCAGAACGGCGTTCATCTCGTAGCCTTCGGTTTCGAAGGCGCCGTCTTATCCGAATCAGCCAGGGCTTGGCTAGCATTGGTTTGGGTGTCAGTCGAAGGCGTCGTGGGCTTGCGATCCGGCAGAGGCACCACGCCTGGTGGCGTGACCCTGGCCTTGGTTATGCCGCCGCCGCGGCAACGAAACTCGATCTGCTCTTCGATGGCGAGGAAATTGCGCACGCGGTCGATCTCCGGCTCGCTGAGATGGTTCTTGACCCAATCAGGCCCCTGATCGAGTGCGGCTTGCATGTCACGATTGAGCAGTTGCTTGCGTTGGCTCTGGAGGTTGGCGCAACTCTCTTTGTCGAGCGGCTCGGCGAGACAGGCTGCCGAGACCAGCATCGTGGCCCCGCAAATCAGGCCAACGCCAATAGAGTTCGCCAACGACATCGAGTCCCCGCGTCAGTTCCCCGCGCCAGAATGACGAAGATTGGCGATCTTGCCAACACTCTCGCGCGAAACCCCCTATCCCCTACGCCCGATTCTTCAGGCGTAAGCCGATATAATAGCGAAGAAATCCTTCGCCGTCAGGCTTGCTCCGCCGACCAGTGCGCCGTTCACGTTGGCGATTGCCACAATTGAGGCAGCATTTGCCGGCTTCACCGAGCCGCCATAAAGGATCCGGACTTGCGCACTCTCCGTCTCGCCCAGGCGCTCAGCCAGGCCTTTGCGGATGAACCCATGGACCTCGGCGATGTCCGCATCGCTCGGGGTCAGGCCTGAGCCGATGGCCCAGACAGGCTCGTAGGCAATGACGGTGTTGGCCGCGCTGGCGCCCGTCGGCAACGATGCCTGGAGCTGAGATGCCACGATTTCGAGCGTGCGTCCCGCCCGTCGCTCAGCCTCGGTCTCGCCGATGCAAATAATGGAGGTGAGGCCCGCCCGATGCGCGGCTTTGGCCTTGGCTGCGACGAGCTCGCTGGTCTCGCCATGCTCGGCGCGGCGCTCGGAATGTCCGACAATCACACAGGCAGCGCCTGCGTCGGCGAGCATCTCGGCGGAGATATCGCCAGTATGGGCACCGGACGCTGCGACGTTACAGTCCTGGGCCCCGAGAGCGATACCGCTATCGCGCAAAAGCTCGCGGGCGAGGAAAAGCAGGGTTACGGGAGGGCACACCAGCACGTCAGCGCCTTCTACCGGGCTTGCTTGCAGCCGATCGATGAGCGATCCGAGCTCGTCCAAAGAGGCCCCGGTGCCGTTCATTTTCCAGTTTCCGGCCACTAACGGCCTCGGTGCCTTCACCTTGCCCCCCTCGTGCTAGCTACCTATGATGCGCCGCCCCGCGGTCATGGCCCAAGATTGGGCTGCCGGCGCGGGGTTTGCAATTGGTGAAACGGAAGGTCAATCGCGTGGCACTCGACACATTACGTAAAGGAGCAGGCCGAATGTTCGGCATGATCCTGATGGGACTGTTGGTTTTCAGCTTCGCGATTTGGGGAATTGCGGACATCTTCCGCGGCTATGGACGTCAGTCTCTGATCAGGGTCGGCGACATCGAGATCCATTTGCAGGATTACTCGCGCGCGGAGCATGAGGCCATGCGCGCGATGAGCGGGGACGCGGGCCGCAACCTCTCGAAGCAAGAGGCAATGAAGATGGGTCTCGAGAATCGAGTCCTGGAGCGGTTGATCGGGGGTGCCGCGGTCGACAATCACGCGCAAGATCTCGGTCTCGGCATGTCGCAGGACGCTGTGCTCGAGCAGATCAAGAAGGACCCGACCTTTCAGGATCCGACCGGGAATTTCAGTCCGCTCGCGCTCGCATCGATCTTGCAATCGCTCAATATGAGCGAGCAAGGCTATATCTCCGAGCAGCGTGAGCGCGATCTGCGCCGTCAGCTGATCGGCACGGTTGGCGATACCGCTCCCGCACCGCAAATCTTGCTCGACGCCTTGGTGCGGTACAACGATGAGCAGCGCACGCTGCGCTACGTTCTGGTGCCGCTCAGCGCCGCCGGTACTGCGAAAGAGCCGACCGAAGAAGAGTTGAAGGCGTTCTACGACAACCATCACGCCAAGTTCACGCTCCCTGAATATCGTAAGATTGGCGTTATGGCGGTGACGCCGGAGACCGTGAAGGATCAAGTCACGATCACCGATGACGACCTCAAGGCCGCGTTTGAAAAAGAGAAAGACAAACTCGGCAAGCCGGAAAAGCGCCATGTGCAGCAGATTACTTTCCCCGACCAAGCCGCCGCGGAGGCTGCGGCTCAGAGGATTCAGTCCGGCACCGATTTCGCCGCGATTGCCAAAGAGCAAGGGTTGAGCGATGCGGATTTCGATCTCGGTACGCTGACACGCAATGAAATGGCCGATGCGACCATCGCCGACGAAGCGTTCAAGCTCGATAAGGACAAAGTCAGCGCCCCTGTCACCGGCAAACTTGGCAAAGTCGTTTTACTCCGCGTCACCGAGATCGAGCCGGGCGAAGTCGTGACCTTCGAGCAGGCGAAGCCCAATCTCGAGAAGGGGGTTCTCAAAGATCGCGCCGAGCGTCTGATCCTCGACCTTCGCGACAAGATCGAGGACGAACGCGCCTCCGGCTCCAAGCTTTCGGAGGTCGCCGACAAGCTCAAGCTCACCTATCAGACCGTCGAGGCCGTCGACCGCAAAGGCCAGGCACCGGATGGTTCCGCCATCACGCTGCCGGCGGAGACCGAGCTTTTGGAGGCTGCCTTTGTCACGGACACTGGCGTTGAAAACGATCCGATCGAGCCTAAGGATTTGGGTATCATCTGGTACGAGGTGCTTGGGGAGACCCCGGAGCAGCTCAAGCCGTTCGATCAGGTGAAAGACGAAGTGACCAAGGCCTGGGGTGAGGACGAGGCACGGAATCGCCTGGCGAAGTACTCGCAAGAGCTGGTCACGTCCTTAAACGGCGGCAAGACGCTCGATGATCTCGCTAAAGAGCTGAACACCGAGATCTTGACGACAGAGCCTCTGAAGCGTGCCGACCTCTCGGTCAACATCATGCCCGCGACAATGACGCAGGCCTATTTGCTGCCCAAGGGCGGCTTTGGGACGGCGGCATCCGGCAGCGACGACAAGCGCGTCGTATTCCAAGTCGATACCATCTTGCCGCCCAAAGAGCTCGAGGCGCCTGCCGCAAGCGCTATCAAACGCCAACTCGATGTTCTCGTCAGCGACGACATCATCGGCGAATATTTTTCGGCGCTCGAGAAGCGCTATGGCGTCAGCGTCAACGAGGCAGCGCTGAACAAGCTCGCGGGCGGCGAAGAACAACAATGAGCCAAAGGCCGGCCGCAGCGATGACACCACAGCCCGAGCCTGCTGGAGCGGCTGCCGTCGAGCCTGATTTTTCCGACTTTGCGCGTCGTTACGACGAGGGCAAGCCGCAAGTGGTGTGGACGCGGCTGGTCGCGGATCTGGAGACGCCCGTCTCGGCCATGCTGAAGCTCGCATCCGACCGGCCGAACAGTTTTCTTCTAGAGTCGGTGGAAGGCGGCGCCACGCGCGGGCGCTATTCCATCATCGGTTGCGAGCCCGACGTGACCTGGAGGGCGAACGGCGCCAAGGCCGAAGTTAACCGCGCGCCGCAGTCTGACGCCGAGGCCTTTGCCCCCTCGCCTCTGCCGCCGTTGCATTCGCTTCGCGCACTGCTCGCGGAATCGGCGATCGAGTTGCCGGCAGCATTGCCGCCGATGTCGGCCGGCATCTTCGGTTATATGGGCTACGACACAGTGCGGTTGATCGAGGATCTGCCCTCGACCAAACCGGATCCGCTCGGACTCCCGGACAGCATCCTGGTGCGGCCGACGCTCGTCGTCATTTTCGACACGGTGAAGGACGAGATGACGGTGGTGACACCGGTCAGGCCTGCCCCCGGCGTCTCGGCCAAGGCTGCCTATGCTCGTGCTGCGGATCGCCTCAACATCGTGCTGGAACGTCTTGATCAGCCTCTGCCGCATGGCGCTGATCACGATCTCAGTGCCGCGCATCCCGAGCCTCGTAGCGCGACCAAGCCCGACGCCTTCATGGCGAAAGTGATCAAGGCGAAGGACTACATCGCGGCGGGTGATATTTTCCAGGTGGTGCTCAGTCAGCGCTTCGAGGCGCCGTTCACGCTGCCATCCTTCGCGCTTTACCGTGCGCTGCGGCGGGTCAATCCCTCGCCCTACCTTTATTATCTGAATTTCGGCGGGTTCGCCGTGGTTGGGTCGAGCCCCGAGATTCTGGTCAGGGTCCGCGACGGCGGCGTCACCATCCGCCCCATCGCCGGTACGCGTCCGCGTGGGAGCACGCCGGAGGAAGACAAGGCGCTCGCGCATGAGCTGCTGGCCGATGCCAAGGAGCGCGCCGAGCATCTGATGCTGCTCGATCTTGGGCGGAATGACGTGGGGCGCGTGGCCGAGATTGGCAGCGTGCACGTCACCGACAGCTACTTCCTCGAATATTATAGCCAGGTGATGCATATCGTCTCCAATGTGGAGGGGCGGCTCGATTCGCGAAGCGACGCGATCGATGCATTGATGGCTGGTTTTCCTGCCGGCACCGTGTCCGGCGCGCCGAAGGTTCGCGCCATGGAGATCATCGATGAGTTGGAAGACGAACGGCGCGGTCTCTACGCGGGCTGCGTGGGATATTTCTCCGCAAATGGCGATATGGATTCCTGCATCGTGCTGAGAACGTCGGTGTTGAAGGACGGCAAGATGTATGTGCAGGCCGGCGCCGGCATCGTCGCCGACTCCGTGCCGGAGCGCGAGCAAGCCGAATGCGTGAACAAAGCGCGCGCTCTGTTCAAGGCCGCGGAAGAAGCGGTGCGCTTCGCCGCCCGCGCCAAACAAGGCCAGTGAGCTCATGCTCACGCTCAGTCTTCTCCGCCACGCCAAATCGAGCTGGATTAGCCCATCGCTTCCAGATCAGGACCGGCCGCTCAACGCGCGGGGCGTCGCCGATGCCCCGATCATGGGCCGAGCCATCGCGAAGCATGGCATCGATCCGAGCCTCGTGCTTTGCTCGTCGGCGCGGCGCACCCGCGACACGCTGGCGCTGGTCTTGCCGGAATTGA
>DATBSU010000180.1:0-14531 GCA_036559585.1 Methyloceanibacter sp. | reverse complement strand
ATGACGATGCGTTTTCCGGGATAGGTCTGGCGAAGCTTCTCATAGATCTTCGCGGCATGGTCGACGGCGGCGGAACCGGGAAGGCCTTCCCAATAGGGCAAAATGTGCACGGCCAGATAATCGACTGACGATGCAAGCTCCGGATGCTCAAGCCAGACATTCCACACTTCGGCGGTCGTCACCGGCACTGAGACCTCGCGTTTGACGCGTTGGATCTTGGTGATAAGTTCGGGGACGGTCAGGTTCTCGCGGTAGATCGTTTCGTTGCCGACAATCACGCTGTCGATGTTGGTATGACGCTTGGCGAGCGCGATGCCGCCCTCCATCTCCCGCTCGTCTCGCTCTTGTTGTCCGTCGAGCCAGATGCCTTGGCTCACGTGCAAGCCGAAATCTGCAGCGATACCCGGCACCAGTTCCATGCCGTTGGTGGCCGAATAGGTTCTGATTTTCCGCGTATAAGGCTCGATCGTCGCGAGATCGGATCTGATCTGGGCCTCGTCGGTGCCCTCAACTAGACCGTTCGCATCAGGATTGATCGGCGAAAAGGAGAGGCTGGCAATCTCGGTCGCATCGGGAGGCGCCACGCTCGACTGGGTGAGATACCAAGCCAAGGCATGGAGAATGGTCGCGACGGCGACCAGGGCCACGACAAGTAGACTGCGCATAGCAAATGATCTTTCCCGAACACAGGCCTGCCAGTCCTCCTCGGCCACCGCCGCAGAGAATTTCTGCAGTCCTCCCTAAACCCTTTCGTCCGGTGATAGGTTCCCGCCTATTTAGTTCGGTACCGTCCCACTCTTTGTTGTTGTCGTTGTCGTCGTCGTTGCAGTCGTCGCGTCGGTCAGGCCCGTTGGTCCCTCCGGTGAAATCCAGCAACCATGGACTCGCGACGCCAGACGGTCCGCAGCCTTGGGGTCGATCGGCCCCTGCTGCACGACGCACCTGAACGCGAGCCTCAAATGATCCTGCGAACAGCCGAATCGGTCATAGAGCGCGATATAGCGGTTGGCAGTGTCGACATCGTCACGCCAGAGCAGGCTGGCGATCCGGCGTCCGGTCCAGACGCACTCGGGGGCCCCGGCTGCACGCGGCAACTTCGCTTTCGCCTCTTCATATTCGGCGACAGCCTTGGCCTGGGCCTCATGCTCGGCGGCTGCCGCGTCGGCGGGCTTCTGCCCTTCTTCCGCAGGCTGAGCTTTCTGCTCGCCCTGGGCCTGCTCGGGAGGCTTTTGCTCCCCCTGGCCTTGAGCCGTAGCCATTTGAACGGACGCCAATAAAACGCCGCCGGCGAAAGCCACGGCGGCTGAACGAAATACGAAGCACAGCATGTGTGGAGTGCTCATGCCCGATAGGGTTTAAACGCGGTACGATGCATTGGATGCTTAAATTTTGTCATCCAGACGGCAAAACCCTCTCTATCATCTCGCAATTGCACAAACTAGTGCATTCCGTTCAAAAACCCCCGCAAAGCTGCTATTGGTCGCGGCCTCCTTCCCCTTATGCGGCCCCGATGATCCGCCTCCCCCTCCTTTTCGCGTTCACCGCCGCCTCGGTTTGGCTCGCCTGGTCCCTCTTAGGTGCCCCGATAGCCGTGCCCCCCTCTCCACTCGGACCCGGCGAGACGCTGCCTTGCGTCTCCTACACCCCCTACCAAGGCAGCCAGACGCCCTTTGACCAACCCCTTGTTATCTCCGACCAGCAGATCACAGCCGACATGGAGCGGCTGGCCAAAATCACCTCATGCATTCGGACCTATAGCGCCGGGGGTGCTCAGCGCCGCGTCACCCGGATCGCCGCCAGCCAAGGCTTGAAGGTCATGCAAGGCATCTGGTTGGCACGGAATCTCGCCGCCAATCGCCGCGAGATCGAAAGCGCGATCCAACTCGCCCGGCTACACCCGGGCAAAATCGCGGCCATCATTGTCGGTAATGAAGTCTCACTCCGCGGCGAACTCCCGCCCGCCAAGATCGCCGAGTACCTGCAGGAGGTAAAGCGCCGGTCAGGACTTCCCGTCACTTATGCCGACGTTTGGGAATTTTGGCTGAGGCTTGCAGAGCTCGCGCCTTATGTCGACTTCATCACCATCCACATTCTTCCCTATTGGGAGGACACCCCGGTCGCCGCGAAGGATGCCGCCGGCCACGTCCGCGACATCAGAGCCGAAGTCAGCAAACGATTCGAAGGAAAGGAGATTTTGATTGGGGAGGTTGGCTGGCCAAGTCATGGCCGGATGCGCGAAGGCGCGCTCCCCTCGCCGTCAAATCAGGCGCGCGTCTTGAGCGACGTCATCGCGGCAGCCAAGGAGGGAAACTGGAAGGTCAACTATATCGAGGCGTTCGACCAGCCTTGGAAGCGGCTGCTGGAGGGAACCGTGGGCGGCTATTGGGGGCTGCTCGACGCCAAGGCGCGAGAACCCAAATTCCACTTCGGCGAGCCGATCTCCAATTACCCGCACTGGCAGCTTCAAGCCGGACTCGGAATCGGCGCTGCTTTGATCGTCTTCGTCTCGGCGTGGCTGGGACGAATTGGCGCCACCAGGTGGGACTGGAAAACCGATGTGGTGATCGCGGTGATCGCCCTCGTCACCGGTCTGCTGTTCGGGCTCGCCGTCGAGAACTTCACAATTGATGGCGAGCAGTTAGGCGATCGGATCAAGGCCCTGATCATGGTCGTGCTCGCATTCGCAGCACCGGCGGCCGCCGCCTTCGCCATTGCTCGCGAGAACGAGCTTCCCGGCTTCGCCTTTGCTCTGAACCGCTTTTATTCGCGACGACTGAATTGGCCGGCCCTTATTCTCGCTGCTCTGTTCGCGGCTTCGGTCGCGGCCGCCCTCCACGTCGCGCTCGGGCTCGTCATGGATTCGCGCTATCAGGATTTTCCCTTCGCCGCGCTCTCGCCAATTGCCATTGCGTTCGCCATCCTTGCCTTCGCCGGCAAACCGAGGCCGCGGCCAGGGCTTGCGGAAATCGTGGCCAGCGTCGTGCTTTTCGGCTCCGCTCTCTTCATCATCGCCATTGAAGGCTTGCGCAATTGGCAAGCTCTGTGGCTCGCCTCGACGCTTATTCTGCTTTCGCTCGCGTGTTTCCGTGCGCGAGCCGCGCCAGGCTGAGGACGAGCAAAGCCAATGCGAGTGCCGAGAGCCGCGTGTTGTAAAGCACGACTCCGAACGCGGCGAAGATGAGCCCGATCCCGAACGCGACGATGTTTGGTCGGCAAAGTTGCAAGCCTGCCGCTGCGATCGAAACGGCGCCGAACACGGTCGAGTTGAAAAGATAGACTGTCGCGAGACGCAGCCGGCAAATGAGGCTCAAGTCGCCGGCGTCGCAAGCGAACCCGATCTGCGTGTTCTCGATAATGCCGTAGCGGAGATAGAGCGCCGCGGCCAGCGCGGCGAGCGCCAGCGCGCCAAGCAGCGTCGCTTGCCGCCGCGAAGGACGAAAAAAGCCGCTCTCCCCTCCCTTATCCATCATGCCTTCCTAGGACTTCACCCTGTTTCATCCAGCGAAATTGAGCCGTTCCTTCCGCCAAATTTTAACAATTCGACGATAGCCTCCACGTCGCCTGTTTTCCTTACCAGAGCTTAGAGCGACAATGGCCAAAGCCAAATACCATAAGGCGCAGCGCGTGTTCGTGAAGCCGGTCGGTACCTGGGCCTATATCGAGGCCGTGGTGCCGAAATGGGTCAAGGGCTGCGAAGAGCCGATCAAGATCGCCTACGATGTCGGCATGGGCCGCGAATTCGCGCCGGAAGAGCTCGAGCCGGAATCCTCAGGCATGCACAATGGCAGCGTCGAGGAAGCCTTCACCGGCGAGTGGCGCATCATGCGCGGACAGAATCGCTGGAAGAGCGCCGAGCAATGCGGCCATCATCCCTTCCCCGGCACCCATCCGTTGGTGGTCACCTCTGATCACGATTGGGGCGGCTGGCGCGTGCCCGGCTCTGAGTACGATCTCGATCCCTATCGTATCGAGCAGCAGGCGCAAGTCATCGTTCGAGCGCCCGTGCTCCTCAAGCTCCTCGAACAGTTCCTGCAGCATGCCGAGCACGAGCCGGAAAATCTCAGCGACGATTTGACCAAGCTCGCCCAGGTCGCCCGGCGCATCTTGGGCGAACTCTCCGAATAGGCGTCCGCCAACGCCCCTGACCGTGCAGCTCCGCACTTGGCAGCGCGGCTCCGTCCGTTTATGAGCGGCGGATGGACCAAACCGCCAGAGCTCCCAAACTCCTCAAAGACTATGCGCCGCCCGATTACCTCATCGAGGAGGTGGAACTCGATGTTGCGCTCGAGCCCAAAGCAACGCGGGTCAAATCGAAGCTTCGTCTCCGTGCCAATACCAACGTACCGGGCGAAAAATCGCTAAAACTCGATGGCGAAGGCCTGACGCTTGAAAGCGTCTCGCTAGACGGCATGCCGCTTCTGCCGTCCGACTATGCTCTCGACGGCACCACGCTCACCATTCCGCGCGTGCCGTCGGTTCCGTTCACTCTGGAGATCGTCACACTGTGCGATCCGGAGGCCAATACCGCGCTTTCCGGTCTCTATCGCTCGCGCGGCACCTATTGCACCCAATGCGAGCCGGAAGGCTTCCGCCGCGTCACCTTCTTCATCGATCGTCCCGACGTGCTCGCCGTCTATACCGTCCGCATCGAGGCCGACAAGAAGGTGGCACCGATCCTGCTCGCCAACGGCAATCCCGTTGCACACGGTGATATCGAAGGCACCGGCCGCCATTTCGCCATCTGGCATGACCCGCACCCGAAGCCGTCTTATCTCTTTGCGATGGTCGGCGGCGACCTTGCTTGCGTGCCCGACAGTTTCACCACCGCCTCGGGCCGTAAGGTCGCGCTCAATATCTATGTCGAGCCCCACAAGGAGGACCGCTGCGCCTGGGCGATGGAATCGTTGAAGCGCGCCATGCGCTGGGACGAGGAGCGTTTCGGCCGCGAATACGATCTCGACGTCTTCAACATCGTCGCCGTCAGCGACTTCAATATGGGGGCGATGGAGAACAAGGGCCTCAACATCTTCAACGACAAGCTGGTGTTGGCGCGGCCCGACACCGCAAGCGATGCCGACTACGTCTCGATCGAAAGCGTCATCGCGCATGAATATTTTCACAACTGGACGGGAAATCGCGTCACCTGCCGCGACTGGTTTCAGCTTTGCCTCAAAGAAGGTTTGACCGTCTTCCGCGACCAGGAATTCACCGCCGACACGCGCGCCGGTCCCGTCGAGCGCATTCTTGCCGTGCGCATGTTGAAGACGCATCAATTTCCGGAGGACGCGGGTCCCCTCGCCCATCCGGTCCGGCCGGGGTCTTACATCGAGATCAACAATTTCTACACGGCGACCGTCTATGAGAAGGGCGCCGAGCTCTGCCGCATGTTGCAGACGCTGCTGGGGCGCGACGGCTTCCGCAAAGGACTCGACCTCTATTTCGAGCGCCATGACGGCGAGGCGGTGACGGTCGAGGATTTCGTCGACGCCATGGCGGATGCGTCGGGCCGCGACCTCAAGCAGTTCATGCTCTGGTACACGCAAAGCGGCACGCCGGAGCTCGCCTGCTCGCTCGACTATGATGCCCGCGCCAAGACCGCGACGCTCAATGTGAGCCAGGTCATGTCCCCCACCCCTGGCCAGAACAAGAAAGAGCCGCTGCTGATTCCGCTCAAAGTCGGCCTGCTCGGCACAAGCGGCGACGACCTTCCCCTTGTTTTGGAGGATGGCAGCAAGATCCGCGACGGCATGCTCGAGATGCGGGAGCGCAGCCAGGCCTTCACCTTCCGCGATATTCCGGCGTCCCCGATCCCCTCATTGCTGCGCGGCTTCTCCGCGCCGGTGCGTCTCACCCAGAATTCCGACCTGCCGCAAATCGAATTTCTGATGCGGCATGATGACGATCCCTTCAATCGTTGGCAGGCAGCGCAGGGCTACGCGACAGTGCTCCTCGTCGCGGCCTCGCGCGACGGCTCAAATCTGGAGCGTGTCAGCGGCGAGGAGGCCTTGCGCCTCGCAAGCGCTCTCGCCACCACCGCCAAGGACGACGCGCTGCTCAGCGCCTATCGTGCCGAGTTCCTGAAACTGCCGAACGAATCCGACATCGCCCGCGAGCTTGGACACGACGTCGACACCGACGCCGTGCGTCGCGCGCGCGAGACCTTGCGCACCACCATCGGTACCGCCATTCGCGACGACCTGATCGCGCTTTACGCGGCGAACCAGCAGTCCGGCCCCTATTCCCCGGACGCCGATAGCGCGGGGAAACGCGCGCTTCGAGGCGCCGCCCTCGATCTTCTGGTTGGCACCGGCGATGAGGCGGAAGCCGAGCGCACCTTCCGCCACTATCGCGAATCGACCAACATGACGGACTCGATCTCCGCCCTCGCCATCCTGGCCTTTCTCGACGGTCGCGTCCGCGACGAGGCCTTGGCCGATTTCTTCGAGCGCTGGCGGGACGAGCCGCTCGTGCTCGACAAATGGTTCGCGGTGCAGGCGCGAGCCGCGCGCGAGGATTCGGTTGAGATCGTCCATGCGCTGCTGTCGCACTCGAAATTCTCGCTGAAGAACCCAAACCGCGTCCGCGCCCTGATCGGCAGCTTCGTCCATGGCAATCCGACCGGTTTCAACCGCTTAGATGGCGCCGGCTACGAGTTGCTCGCCTCTTGCGCGCTCGAGATCGACGGCTTTAACCCGCATATGGCGGCGAGGCTGCTCGGCGCGTTCGAAAGCTGGCAAAGCTTGGAGCCGATTCGCAAAGCGCGCGCCAAGGAAACCCTGAGCCGGCTCGCCTCCGCCAAGCTCTCCACGGACAGCTACGAGATTGTCGCCAAAACCCTCGGCACAACCTAGATTCGGATCCTGTCAACAGAATATTAACCGTCTTTCCACAGTTTCCCTCTAGACAGAAGACTCGGCAATCGCCTCAATTAACTGAGCGATTCGGAGATGCGGCAGTTTCTCCAGTTTGCCGGCGGGAGAATCTAAGAAGGGGGACCGAATGTCGCGGACACGTTCCGCGCGTACGGAGTCATTCGCGATCGGGGAGCCATTCCATGAGCTCCGCGAGCGCTTTCATTCCTATATGCCCTCGGCCACGGCCCTCCGTCGCCTCATCCCGATCCTGATTGCGGCCTTTCTGCTGCTCGCAGGCCTTGGCACCTACATCCGGCTCGACCAAGGCCAACAGACCACCCTTGCTTCCGCGCGCGATCGATTGGCGCTGATGGCCGATCTCGCCTCACTCCAGCTGAAAGACGAGATACAAGCCAGCAAGGACGACTGGCAGGGCGCGCTTGCATCGAGCCTGCCTCAGGGCGCGACGCTCGACGGCCGCATGGCGCTGCTCGCCAATACCGACGGCAAGATCGAGGCCCGCGCGCCCTTGCAAGGTGAAGCGCCGGAAGATCTTCTCTCCATCCTCGGCCCGCAACAACCGCTGACAACCCTTGGCGCCAACGCCGGCGTGCTGGAAATGCCGCTCGCCGACGGCACCGATTCCATCGTCACGGTGCGCGATGTCCCCGACACGGACGCGCAACTCACTCTGATCCAGCCCGTCGATGCGGCGCTCGCCGTTTGGCGCTGGGATACGAGGATCGAGGTCACCCTCCTTGCCGGCTCATGCCTTCTCCTTCTCTTACTGGGCGGCGCCGTCTTCTATCTGGGTGAACCCGAACTCGACGTGGCGAGCCAGGACGGTTTCGCCGACGAGCTGCGCGAGGCGCTGCCAGGCTGCGGCGTCTGGCGCTGGAATTTGGCCCGCGGCCATGTGCACTGGTCCGCCCCGATGTATCGTCTACTCGGCCTCGAGCCGGCGGACGATGCTATGAGCTTCCGCGCCATCGCGACGCTTCTACATCCGTCCGACGATCTCCGCGCCCTCGCCGACCGCCATCTTCGTGACGGCCAAATGAGCTTCGATGAATGCATCCGGCTCCGCCATGCGAACGGCCATCACATCCGTCTCAGACTTCGTGGCCATATCAGCCGCGACGCCGAGAGCAACGAGCCCTACCTCACGGCGATCGCCGCTCCGGTGGAGCACGAGCTGCCTGGAACGCGCGACGCCGAGGCCAATCTCCGCTTGCGCGATGCTGTCGAGACTATCTCCGAGGCGTTCGTGCTCTGGGACGATCAGAACCGCCTCGTCATGTGCAACTCAAAATATCAACAATTTCATGGACTTACCGATGATGCCGTTCGTCCAGGTACGCCCTATGACGCCGTGATCGAAGCCTCCACCGAGCCGATCGTGAGGAAGCGCATCGACGTCGACTTCAGGGACATCGATAGCCGCACCTATGAGGCGCAACTCGAGGACGGGCGCTGGCTGCACATCAATGAGCGCCGCACCAAGGATGGCGGCTTTGTCAGTGTCGGCACCGACGTCACCATCCTCAAGCAGAACCAGCAGCGTCTTGCCGAGAACGAGGAGCAGCTCGAGTCGGAAGGCACCGAGCTTCGCCATTCCCGCCGCGAGCTAGAGCAGCAGAAGCAGCAGTTGGCCGAGCTCGCCGAGAAATATGCCCTAGAGCGGAACCGCGCCGAGGCGGCTAACCGCGCCAAGTCGGAATTCCTCGCCAATATCAGTCACGAGCTCCGCACGCCGCTGAATGCCGTGATCGGCTTCTCCGAGGTGATGCAGCAATCTCTGTTCGGCCCGCTCGGCCACGCCAAGTACCAGGAATATGCCCGCGACATTCACGACAGCGGCGCCTATCTGCTCGAGGTCATCAACGACATTCTCGACATGTCGAAGATCGAGGCTGGCCGCATGAGCCTCGACATCGACCAGGTCGATGTCGCCGATATCGTCGCCGACAGCATGAAGGTGGTGAGCCAGGCCGCCGGCGACCGCGGCATCGCTTTATCGCGTCATGGTCCCTCGCGCCTAATGATCGAGGCGGACCGACGCGCGCTGAAGCAGATCTTCCTCAACCTGCTCTCCAATGCCGTCAAATTCACCCGCGAGGACGGCACGGTCGACGTGCATCTGTCGCGATCGAAGGGCATCGTGCGCATCGCCATCAAGGATACCGGCATCGGCATCCCGGAGTCGGATATCGTCAAGCTGGGACGGCCCTTCGAGCAGGTGGAGAACCAATTCTCCAAGAGCCATCAGGGCAGCGGCTTGGGGCTCGCCATCTCGCGCGCGCTGGTCGAGCTCCATGGCGGTTCCTTGCGCATCACCAGCCGCGAAGGCCAGGGCACTACCGTGATCTGCACCCTCCCCGTCAAGGCCGTCATGGCCGAGGACGAAGACTACGAGGCCCACGCCGCGTCGGCCTAGGTCTCCTGTTGTCATGCCCGCGAAGAACCTCCCTCACCGCACGATCCGCTCGAAGGCATCATGCACCGCTTCGAGCGTGTCCTTCAGCCTCGCTTCGAGCGTCGGGAAATCCGGCATGTCGGAAGCGCGCGCCAACAGCTCCTTCAAGCCGCGCGGCGCCTCTTCCGGCACGAACGGTTTGTCGAGGCAGAGCCGCAGCACTTGCGTCAGCGTGTGATAGAGCTTGATCGCGGGGAGCAGAATTTCGGCGTCGCCCGGCGACAGCACCCCCCCTTGCGCAAGTTTGGCGAGCCCCACCGCACTGTTCTGGTCGAGCACGTCCGGATGGGTATGGGCGTTCGCAACCTGAAGAAATTGCGTGAGGAACTCGATATCGACGAGCCCGCCCCGCACCTGCTTCAGCTCCCAGATGTCCTCGGTCCCCTTCTCCGTCTCGATCTTCGCCCGCATCTCTCGCACATCCGACGCGAGCCGCGCTCTATCGCGCAAGCGGCAAAGCACCTCATCGATCGTCGTCTCGATCTCGTCCTTGAGGTCCGGTGGGCCCGTCAGCACGCGCGCGCGCATCAGCGCCAGATGTTCCCAGGTCCAGGCGTGGTTCCGCTGATAGTCGACGAAGCTCGAAAGCCGCGTCGCCACCGGTCCTTGCGTGCCGGAGGGCCGGAGTCGCATATCGACTTGATAGAGCGATCCTTCAGCGGTCGGCGCCGACAGTGCTGCAATCAGCCGCTGCGTCAGCCGCGCATAATATTGCGTGGCCGGCAAGCTTCTCGTGCCGTCTGACTGCGCGCCGTCTTTGAAGTCATAGATAAGAATGAGGTCGAGATCGGACGACGCCGTCATCTCGTAACCGCCGAGCTTGCCCATGGCGAGCACTGCGGCGCGGCCTCCCGCGATGCGCCCATGCTGGCGTATCAGTTCTTGCTCGACGCGAGGGAACAGAGCCTCGATCAGCGCGGAGGCAAGATTGGCGTAGGCCGATCCCGCCTGCTCGGCTGAGATCGTGCCCGAGAGCACGCGAACGCCAATGAGAAAGGCTTGCTCGCGGCCCACGATCCGCGCCCGGTCCAGCGCCTCGGAATAGTCGAGTGCCTGCCCAAGCGCATTCTCGATCAGCGCCTTGATCTTGGCTGCCGCCGGCACCGCCTCGAAGAACCCGGGATCGAGCACGACGTCGAGCAGCCGTGACTGACGCGCGATGGTTTGCGCGAGCCGCGGCGCGGTCCCCATGATGTCGGCGATGAGACGAGTGAGGCTCGGATTGGCGGCGAGCAGTGAAAACAGCTGGAGCCCGGCCGGCATCGTGGCGATGACGCGGTCGAAATTGGCCAGCGCCAGGTCAGGTTCCGCGGTGCGTCCGAAAGCATCGAGCAGATATGGCAGGAACTCCGTCAGCCGCTCGCGCGCGCGCGCGCTCTTGGTCGCCGCGTAGCGGCCGGCCTGCCAGGCCCGCACCGTCTCGATGGCTTGCGAAGGGTTGGTGTAGCCGAGCCGCTCGAGCAACGCGAGCGTCGCGGGTTCGGCCTCGGCACCGGTGATGACGATAGCGGGCGCAGAGCCAGGGACTTGCGGCAGTCGCTCGAACAATGCGCCGTAATGCGTTTCGACCTTGCGAAGCTCGGCAAGAAGTGCATCGGCGAAGAAATCGGTGGTCTCAAACCCGGAAAGTCGCGCGACGCGCAGCAACTCCTCGGGTGTCGTGGGCAGGCCGTGGGTCTGCTCGTCGCCCATCATCTGCAGGCGGTTTTCGATCCGCCGCAAGAATCGATAGGCGGCGCTGAGCTCGCTCGCGGCCTCCGAGGTGATCCAGCCGCCCTCGGCAAGCCGCGACAATGTCTCGATCGTGCCTCGCGTCCTGAGCTCCGGATGCCGCCCACCCGCGATCAATTGCTGGGTCTGCACGAAGAATTCGATATCACGAATGCCGCCGCGCCCGAGCTTGATGTCATGGCCTTCGACCGCAACCGCGCCGTGACCCTTGAATACATGCACGCGCCGTTTCATCGCATGGATGTCGGCGACGGCGGCATAGTCGAGATATTTCCGCCAGATGAAGGGCGAGAGCTGGCGCAAGAACGCCTCGCCGAGCTCTTTGTCACCCGCCGCCGCCTTGGCCTTGATAAGCGCCGCGCGCTCCCAATTCTGTCCGAAGCTTTCGTAATAAGAGAGAGCGGCGTCGGTCGAGAGCGCGATCTGCGTCGCGCCCGGATCGGGCCGCAGCCGCAAGTCGGTGCGGAACGCATAGCCCTCGCCGGTGTGCTCTTGCAGCAGCTTGACGAGATCGCGCGTGATTTTGACGAAGAAGACGGAAGGCTCGCTGCCTTGCTTGAGGCCGGCACGCTTCGCGTCGTAGAACACGATGAGATCGATGTCGCTCGAATAATTCAGCTCGGACGCCCCGAGCTTGCCCATAGCGATCACGATATAGCCATTGCCGGGCGGCACGCCCTCGCCGATCTCCCCGGCCTCTTTCGCCTTCCGAAACAGAAAGGCAACGGCTTCATTCAGCGCCACGTCTGCCGCCTCACTCATCGCGGCGATGACCGCATCGACCTCCCAGACGCCGCCGAGATCGGCGAGGCCCGCGAGAAGTGCGATCCGCCGCTTAAAGCGCCGAAGCAGCGTGCTCGCCTCTTTCATCGATCCGCTCGCCCCAACCTCTTTCGCAAGCTCCGCGCGAGCAAACGCCATGTGCTCCTCTGGATCGCGCAACAGGCAATCGGCGAGAAGGTCGGGGTCGCGCAGCGCGAGGGAAGCAAGATAGGAGGAGCTGGAAAAAGCGCCTTCGAGCAGCGCGCGAACTTTGGGAGATCGAACTAAGAGTTCGCTGAGCGAACCCGGGTGCTTGCTCAGCGTGTCGAGCACATCGCGCGCCCGGTTCTCATCGAAGATCAGCGGGCACTCGGCGATACGCTCGTAGAATTGTGTCACGCGTGATGGGTCTCTGCTCTCGGCTCCTGCTCGGGCGTCCCATTGATAAGAGCTTCACGCTCCCGCGGCAAGCTCAGCACCACGCGCAAGCCCGGCTCGTTGTCCTCCAATTTGAGCGTGCCGCCATGCAGGCTCGCGACGGCGGCGACCAGGCTTAAGCCAAGGCCGCTGCCGGGCTCGGACCGGCTGGCTTCGAGTCGAACAAAACGGCCGAGCACGCGCTCGCGCTCCGGCGCGGGCACGCCGGGCCCGTGATCAGTGACGACGATCTCCGCCATGTCGCCCGCCACTCTGGCCGCGATCCCAATCTCGGGCTTGGCTTCGGAGACAGGCGCACCGTCCGACGGCGCGCCATATTTGATCGCATTATCGAGCAGATTTGCGATGGCCTGGCCCAACAGCTGACGATCGGCGTGAACGAAGATCGGCTCATCGGTGGATGCCCTCAGCACGAGCCCGCGCTCCTCCGCCGCCGGCTCGTAGAGCTCGGCCAACTCATCCGCCAACCCCGCGACATCGAGCGTCTCACGATTCTCGCCGCCGGCGCCGGCCTCCAGCCGCGCGATGGACAAAAGCGCATTGAAGGTCTTGATCAGCCCGTCGGCCTCTTCGATGGTCCGCTCCAACGCCTCCCGATAGACCGGCCCGCCATCTGGCTCGCTCAGCGCGGCCTCGACCCGGTTCCGCAAGCGGCTGAGCGGTGTCTTGAGGTCGTGGGCGATATTGTCGGAGACTTCGCGCAAGCTCGTCATCAATTGCTCGATGCGCGACAGCATCGAATTCAAGCCCTCGGAAAGTCGATCGAGTTCGTCGCCCGAGCCTTTCACCGGCAGTCGTCGCGACAGATCTCCATCCATGATCCTTCGCGACGTCGCCCCGATCTCGTCGACCCGGTCCAGGAGATTGCGGCTCACCCAATAACCGCCGCCGATGCCGAGCAAGGCCATGAAGCCGAGACCCCACAGCATCGCAGAGCCGATCACCCGCGCCAGCTCTCGTCGCTCCTCGATATCGCGGCCGACGATCAGGCGATAATCGCCGGTCAGCCGAAACACATTGGCATAAGCGAGCCGGGTCTCCGTGCCGCCTGGTGCCGGCCGGCTATAGACGAATTCGACCGGGCCTAGACTATTCCAGAGCTCAGGCGAGACGGCGCTGAGATTGCCGGCGATGCGGTGGCCTTGCGCGTCCGCCACGAGATAGAGGCTGTTACCCGGCGTCTCGCTCCGATCGGCGACGGTCTTGACCAGTTGATCGAGTCCGCCGGCCTTATATTGCTCGGCGAGACCCTTCAGCTCGGCATCGATGGTCTGGTGCAGCTGCCGCGACAGCAGCACCGTCGTGTTCCAATAGATATAGACCATCGCGATCGTGGCCGCCGCGCCGAACAGCGCGAGGTAGGTCAGCGATAGACGGAAGGTGACGGTGCGGAAAAGTTTAGTGAGCGCTATCACGGATGGTGTAGCCGGCGCCGCGAACAGTATGAAGCAGCGGGCTCCCAAAATTCTTGTCGATCTTCGACCTTAGCCGCGAAATATGCACGTCGATCACGTTGGTCTGCGGGTCGAAATGATAGTCCCACACATTCTCCAGCAGCATGGTGCGGGTGACGACCTGGCCCGCATGTTTCATCAGATATTCGAGCAGGCGGAATTCGCGGGGCTGCAAGATGATGGCCTCGCCCGAGCGCGTCACTTTATGGGAGAGCCGATCCAACACCAGGTCGCCGACCACCAATTTGGTGTTCGACTCCTCTGGCGAGGTGCGTCTGGCCAGCGCTTCAATCCGCGCCAGAAGCTCGCTGAACGAATAGGGTTTGGTCAGATAGTCGTCGCCGCCGGCGCGCAAGCCCTTGACCCGGTCATCGACCTCGCCAAGCGCGCTCAAGATCAGCGCAGGGGTGCGCACCTCTTCGGCGCGGAGCGTGCCTATCACCGCGAGCCCGTCGCATTTGGGCAGCATGCGATCGACGATCAGGACGTCGTAGGCCCCGCCTCTTGCCAGATCGAGCCCGGTCTGCCCGTCCGCGGCATATTCCGCGACGTGACCCTGCTCCTTCAGTGCCCGCTTGAGGAAGTTCGCGGTCTCCTGGTCATCCTCGATCACCAGTACCCGCATGGCTGGAAAGCTCCTGAAGTTTAGCTGACACGGAAGATAGGGACGACAATGTTAAGAAAAAAGGTGGGCGGCGCGGTTGGGGGGGAACCGCGCCGCCCTCCGGCGTCGAAGGTGGCTTAGGCCTTCTTTAGGGAGAGCGCGACAAATCGCGTCTGATCGCCGGACTTCACTTGTACGAGAACGTTGACCTT
>DATBSU010000179.1:0-3554 GCA_036559585.1 Methyloceanibacter sp. | reverse complement strand
AACGAGCCGCCCTTCGGCATCAACTCCGCAGCGAGTTTGCAAATCTCGGTGAAGGAGAAGCAGGAGATCACCATGGTGTGGCTGAAATTCTTCCGCGTCGTGTCGCAATAGCGTCCCCTAAGCTCATTGCGATCCGAGAAGGCGAGCGCGTGCACCACGAAATCGAGAGAGCCCCATTTCTTCTTGATCACGTCGAACACGCGTTTGACGCTATCCAGATCCTCGACGTCGGCTTCCTCGATAATCTTGGCGCCAATCGACTGTGCCAGCGGCACGGCACGGCGACCGAAGGCGCCGCCTTGATAGGAGAAGGCAAGGTCCGCGCCCTGGCCGTGAAGCACCCGAGCGATGCCCCAGGCGATGGAGCGGTCATTGGCGACACCCATCACCAGGCCCTTCTTCCCGGCCATGATGGGTCCCGGGGTGGCAATGTCTTTTGTTGTTGTCATGACGGTTGACCTAGCTCTTGGGGGTTAAGAAACTCATGCGCTGATCCCCACTCAGCGATCATGGCGACGGAAAACGAGCGTGGCGTTGGTGCCGCCGAACCCGAAGCTATTGGACATCACACAATTCAGATCGACATTGTCGATCCGCTTGCGCGCGATCGGCATATCGGCGACCTCGGCATCGATGGTCTCGATATTGGCGGATTCACAGATGAAACCATTATTCATCATCAGGAGGGAATAAATCGCCTCATGCGCTCCGGCGGCACCCAGCGAATGCCCGGTCAGCGATTTCGTGGCGCTGATCGGAGGCACGTTCTCGCCGAAAACCTCGCGGATGGCTTCGATCTCCTTAACGTCGCCGATCTGGGTCGAGGTGGCGTGAGGGTTGATGTAATCGATCTTTTGGCCGTTGAGATTGGACATGGCCAGGCGCATGCAGCGCGCCGCGCCCTCGCCTGACGGCGCCACCATGTCAAACCCATCCGAAGTCGCGCCGTAGCCAACAAGCTCCGCGTAGATCTTGGCGCCACGCGCGCGTGCATGCTCGAGCTCTTCGAGCACCACGACGCCGGCGCCGCCGGCAATGACGAAGCCGTCGCGGTTCACATCATAGGCGCGGCTTGCAACTTCGGGCCGGTCGTTGAAGTCCGAGGACATGGCGTTCATGGCGTCGAATAGAACCGACAAGGTCCAGTCGAGCTCCTCGCCCCCGCCGGCGAAGACGATATCCTGCTTGCCCCATTGGATTATCTCGCTGCCATTGCCGATGCAATGCGCCGAGGTCGAGCAGGCGGACGAGATCGAATAGCTCGCGCCCTTGATATGATAGGGCGTGGAAAGCGTGGCGGAGTTGGTCGAGGACATCGCTTTTGGGACTTCGAACGGTCCGACCTTCTTCGGGCCTTTCTCGCGCGTGGTGTCGGCGGCTTGCACGATGGCTCTGGTCGAGGGTCCGCCCGAGCCCATAATCAGGCCGGTGCGCTCGTTGGAAATATCCTTCTCCTCAAGCCCGGCATCACGGATCGCCTGCTCCATGGCGAGATAGTTCCAGGCAGCGCCCGCGCCCATGAAGCGACGGACTTTGCGGTCGATCATGGATTCCCAGTCGAGCTTGGGCTCGCCATGAACCTGACAACGAAACCCGAGTTCGGCATATTTGTCGGCCTTGACGATGCCGGATTTCGCCTCGCGCAACGAGGCGAGCACCTCTTGGGCGCTATTGCCGATCGAGGACACGATACCCATCCCCGTTACGACCACTCGTCTCATGGCTTCAAATCCTCGATGCGCCGAAGGCTTCTATACGGGTCAGGCGCCGGCCGGAGCGGTTTCGCCGGCTTGGAACAGGCCGACCCTGAGGTCCTTGGCGGTGTAAAGCGTCTCGCCATCGGCCTTGAGCCAGCCATCGCCGGTGCCGAGGGTGAATTTGCGGCGGATCACGCGCTTTAACTCGACGACATATTCGAGCTTCTTCACGGTGGGCAGCACCATGCCGGAGAATTTCACCTCACCGACGCTGAGCGCGCGGCCTTTACCGGGGGCGCCGAGCCAGCCGAGAAAGAAGCCGAGCAGCTGCCACAGCGCGTCGAGGCCGAGGCAGCCCGGCATGACGGGATCGCCTTTGAAATGGCAGGCAAAGAACCAGAGGTCAGGCTTAATTTCGAGCTCTGCGACGATGCGGCCATAACCATGCTCACCACCATCCTCCTTCACTTCGGAGATGCGGTCGAACATCAGCATCGGCGGCAGCGGAAGCTGCGCGTTGCCGGGGCCGAACAACTCACCACGGGCGCAAGCCAGCAGATCTTCATACTCAAAACGGTCACGCCGCTCGGTCATCGGGACTGAATTCTCCAGCCTTTTTGTCTGTGACAAGGGGACCCTCTTATGTGGCCCGTTTCCTAACATAGACAAGGCCTTGTCACTAGCCCGCCGAGGAGCCGGCTCCGTTGCATCAAAGGCTGTTCTTCGTCAGAGAGCGGCCGTTTGGCGCGTTGCTTGATGGGACGCTTACCCCTATATTCTCCGAAAATCAGCAAGCCTGGGCTTCTTGGAATGCATAACCCAATATTGGCACCAAACGAGATCTCAAAGCGCCTGCGCGGCGCCGGGCTTCGGCCCACGCGGCAGCGCGTGGCGTTGGCGACCCTGCTGTTTGAGGCGGGTGACCGCCATGTCACGGCGGAGTTGCTGCACGAAGAGGCCTTGCGGCATAAAGTGCCGGTCTCGCTCGCAACCGTCTACAACACGTTGCATCAGTTCACGGAAGCAGGCCTGTTGCGCGAGGTCGCGGTCGAAGGCGCCAAGACCTATTTCGACACCAATACGTCGAACCACTTCCATTTCTTCTGCGAGAATTCCGGCAAGCTGCTCGACATCGAGGCCGGCGAGGTGCGTATCGCGGGTTTGCCGGAGGCGCCCGAGGGGATGACGATCTCGCGCATCGACGTGCTGGTCAGACTGGTCGCCAAGCGCGAGAGTTGAGCACCTATTTAATCTCTTCGCCTTTATAGACGCCCCATAGCTTGTCCTGCTCGACATAGCCGGAAAAGTCGTTGACCGAGATCTGACACCATTCGCCGTCGCAATCCATGACATTACCGAGCACGCCGGGCTCGAGCGCGGCTTCCACGCTCCTTGCAATCGACTTGCTCGAATAAAGCGGCACGCTCTCATGGTCCTTGGACCAGGGCGTGATGAGCACGGTGCGGCGCCCGCTCAACAGACTATGCAGCACCCAACCGTCGGCGCCTTCGCTGTCGCGCACGCGGCGCCAATTCTCCGACTCGGCGATCACCTCGACGGGAAGACCGGCGCGGTTGAACACCCAAACAATGGCCTGGTCGGTACTTGGTCCTTTGCGGACATTCACCTTGTCGGATTTCAGACTGACGAAACGGGGCAGTCCGAGCCCGCTGGCGCCGGTCTGTTCGGCCTTGGGCTTCTCATCATCGGCCGCTTGGACCGGCCCCACGACCAGCAACGCCACAAGCGCCGTCATCACCATGAGAAGTCGATGTGGAATCAAGTCACCCAGCCCCGTTGCCGTATTTCCGGGCAGATTCGGCCCGGCGATTCGCCCCTCTCGTGCATGCGCCAGAA
>DATBSU010000178.1:0-4058 GCA_036559585.1 Methyloceanibacter sp. | reverse complement strand
TCGAAGCCGATCTTCTGCAAGGCGAGCAGGCTGTCCCTTTTCGGGTCGAACGCGCCGCGATTGGCCTTGGTAATGAGCCCGCTCACCGTGAGCAGCACCATGTCCTTCGGCGGTGGCGCCTCGTCACTCGCCAAGGCCGGGGCCATGCCGAAGAAAAGCAAGAGAACAAGCGTCAGTCGCGTCATGCAAATTCCTCCGCTCGTCATTCCGGCGAAAGCCCGGAATCCAGTGAAAAATAATGAAGCCCTGGGCTGGTGAATAGTGGAAGATTCTTGCGCTGGATACCGGCTTTCGCCGGTATGACGAGATCGTTGCCGCGCGCCCAACCTCAATGCATCCGCGACCAGACCGCCCGCTTGGCAAGAAACATGATCACGGCGAACACCATCAGGAATAGCATGATCCGGACGCCCACCTGGTGCCGCTCCTCGAGCTTGGGCTCCGCGGCCCACATCAGATAGGCAGAGACGTCCCTCGCGTAATTGTCGACCGTCTTCTTGGTACCGTCGGTATAGGGCACCACACCGTCCATCAAAGGCGGCGGCATCGCGATCTGATGGCCGGGGAAGGCAACATTATAATACATGCCCGGCGTCATCTTCATGTCGGCAGGCGCCGGCTTATATCCGGTCAGCAGCGCGTAGATATAGTCTGGACCAGCAGGCCTCGCCTTCGCCATCACCGACAAATCAGGCGGCAGCGCCCCGTTATTCGCGAGCCGCGCCAGCTGTTCATTGGCGAAGCGCGGGGGGAAACGATCCGACGGCCGAGCCGGTCGCTGAAACATCTCGCCCTTCTCATTCGGCCCGTCGGTGACTTGAACCTTTGACGCCAGGATCTCGACCGCCTCTTTCGAGAATTGTGGACCGCCTTCTTGACCGAGATTGTGATAGGAGAGCAGCCGCGTCGAATGGCAGTTCGCGCAGACCGTCGAATAGACCTGATAGCCGCGCTGCAACTGCGCGCGATCGAACTTGCCGAGCACGCCGTTGAACGACCAGTCTTGGCGCGTGACGCTCGGCTCATCGTGTCCCGCCAGCGCAGCACCGATTGGCGTGGCCAGCGTGATGACTGCCGCGAACAGGCAAGCAAAACGCTTGGAGATCATCAGACGGCCTCCAACTGCTTGGCTGGCTTTGCCGTACGTTTCTTGCCCCTGCTCATGGAGTCGGCGATGCTGTCCGGCAGCGCGCGGAGCTTCTCGATCCGCCCCAGCACCGGCATCACCACCAAGAAGAAGGCAAAATAGTAAAAGGTGAACACGCGGCCGAGGATGAGATACCAGCCCTCCGGCGCTTGCGACCCGAGATAGCCGAGCGCGAAACAGGTGAGGACGAACGCCCAGAAGAACCAGCGATAGACCGGCCGGTAGGCCGTGGAGCGAACTTTCGACGTATCGAGCCACGGTACGAAAAACAGAATGCCGATCGAAGCCACGAGCGCGATCACGCCGAACAGCTTGCTCGGGATCGCGCGCAGGATCGCGTAGAACGGCAGGAAGTACCATTCAGGCACGATATGCGGCGGCGTGACCAACGGGTTCGCCGGAATGTAATTGTCGCTGTGGCCGAGCAGGTTCGGTGCATAGAACACCAGAACCGCGAACAAGAGGATGAACAGCACCATCGCGAAGCCATCCTTGATCGTGTAGTAAGGATGGAAAGGCACGACATCGCGCGACGATTTCACCTCGACGCCTGCCGGGTTGTTGCTGCCGGGAATATGCAGCGCCCAGATATGTAAGACCACGACGCCGGCGATCACGAACGGCAGCAGATAGTGCAGCGCGTAAAGCCGGTTCAGCGTCGGACCGCCGACCGAGAACCCGCCCCAGATCCACTCGACCAGCTTGGTCCCCAATCCCGGCACGACTGAATCCAGCGACGAGAACAGATTGGTGATCACCGTCACCGCCCAGAAGCTCATCTGGCCCCAGACCAGCGAGTACCCCATGAAGGCGGTGGCCACCATCAGCAGCAGAATCAGCACGCCGAGAATCCACAACACTTCGCGCGGCTCCTTGTAGGAGCCGTAATAGAGACCGCGCAACGTATGGATAAAAGCGGCGAGAAAGAACAGCGAGGCGCCGACCGCGTGTGAATAACGCAGCAGCCAGCCCCAATTCACGTCGCGCATGATCTTCTCGACGCTGTCAAAAGCGCCTTCAGCCGTCGGGACGTAGTGCATCGCCAGCACGATGCCGGTGGCGATCTGCGCCGCCAGCATGAAGGTAAGGATGCCGCCAAAGGTCCACAAATAGTTGAGATTGCGGGGCATCGGGAACACGCCGAACTGATCGTAGACCAGCCGCGGGATCGGCAATCTCGCGTCGATCCATTTGCCGAAGCTGCTTGTGGGCACGTAGGTGGATTTATGCGCCATGGTTAAGTCGCTTAGCCGATCTTGATCTTGGTGTCGGAGACGAAATTGTAAGGCGGGATCGCCAAGTTCTGCGGCGCCGGTCCGAGCCGGATGCGACCCGCCGTGTCATATTGCGAGCCGTGACACGGACAGAACCAGCCGCCGAACTCGCCGCGATTGTCGCCAACCGCCTGACCCTTGGGGATGCAGCCGAGATGGGTGCAGATCCCGATCATCACCAGCCAGGGCTCGCGGTCCTTGCCGGCGCGGTTCTCATCACTCGCCGGTGCGTCGTCCGGCAGATTGGCGTTGCGGGCGTAGGGATCAGGCAGATCATCGACCGGAACTGATTTCGCCGCGGCGATCTCGTCATCGGCGCGGCGGCGGATGAAGATCGGTTTGCCGCGCCACATCACGGTGATGGCCTGACCCACATCGATATGAGACAGATCGACGTCGGTGGTCGCGAGCGATAGTGCCGATTGATCGGGGTTCATCTGGTCGAGCAGCGGCCATAGCGCAGCAGCAGCGCCCACGGCGGCAAAGCCCGCAGCGGCAACGAGAATCACGTCGCGGCGGGTCGGCTCATCGTCCGAATTCATCGTGTCTTGGATCGTTTCGGCCAATTGGGGCGTGCTCCTCGCTATGCCAGCTTTAGCAATTTATAAGAGGACCAGACTGGTAAATGACTGCCGGGCGGCAGCACTTAATATGTGCCGCTTTCTTGCATCGGTCCTTTTGGTTGTCCAGCACCGGTTACAAGGGCAAATTAGCGCATGGAAGCGCGGTTTCGCGTGAGGCGACGTGTCGCTGCTGAATTGATCTGGCTCATGGCGGGTCGTGGCGCAACCGGCCATTTCCTGGCGTTTCGCTGCTAAAGGCTTGTCGGTTATATCGAGGATGACGCGGGCGACCATGCAGAAACAGCGAATGCGGGACATGACGGCAAATCGGGGCGAGCGCACATTCGGCGATCAGCTCGATGCGAAAAAACAACGCGCGCGCGCCTGGTTCGAGCGCTTGCGCGACGAGGCCTGCGCCGCTCTCGAAGCCATCGAGGACTCTGCCGGCATGGTGCCCGGGGCAGCCGGCAAGGAAGCTGGCCGTTTCAAACGCACGCCATGGACCAGAGAGCAGGACGGCGGCGGCGGCGTCATGGCACTCATGTCCGAGGGGCGCGTCTTCGAGAAGGTGGGCTGCCACGTCTCGACCGTGCATGGCAACTTCCCGCCGGAATTCGCCAAACAGATCCCGGGCGCCTCGGAGGATCCGCGCTTCTGGGCCTCGGGCATCTCCTTCATCGCTCATCCGCGCAATCCGAATGTGCCGACCGCGCATATGAACACGCGTATGGTGGTAACGAGCAAGCTCTGGTTCGGCGGCGGCGGGGATCTCACGCCCGTGCTAACGCGGCGCCGGACGCAAGAGGATGCGGACTCGAAATCATTCCACGCAGCGATGAAGGACGCCTGCAAGAGCGAGCCGTCTGCCGACTACGAGCATTTCAAGACATGGTGCGACGAATATTTCTTCTTGCCGCATCGCGACGAGATGCGCGGGATTGGCGGCATCTTCTACGACGATCTGAATACCGGCGACTGGGAGGCCGATTTCGCCTTCACCCAGAAAGTGGGCCGCGCCTTCTACAGCATCTATCCCGAGATCGTGCGGAACAACATGGAGACGGCCTGGACCGA
>DATBSU010000177.1:0-5520 GCA_036559585.1 Methyloceanibacter sp. | reverse complement strand
GGAACCCAGCAAGTATCGCCCTGGGTGGCCATTGCCAGCAATACCCAGGCTGGCGCCAAGCTCGGCCAGGTGGCTTTCCTCGACCCGAGCCATTGCGACCTCCACGTCGAAGTCCAGGTGTCGTCCAGCTTCGAAGGCAAGCTCGTCGTCTACGGCGATCCGGACAAGACGCCGCTTCCGAAGAAATTTCTGATCCAGTCCGACAACCGTCTCATGGTTCGAACCTCGACGGGGACCGTGGCCATCGACGAGCCGCTATGCGGCGTCTGCACCGACATCCACGACGACAAGGTCTCGATCATCTTGCCGCTTGCCTGCAAGCCGCTGTTCGAATCCGAGCGCGAGATCGAAATGGCGATCAAGCTCGGCTCTAAGGAGGAGTGCCGCTTCAAGCTCAATTGCGACGCCTTGCGCAAGGCGATCGATTGGGCCGTTTCGCAGCGCGATATCCTTGAGAAAGGCTTTGAAGACGAGCAATGCACCCCGCCGAAGGGCTGCTTCATCACCACCGCTTGCTGCGAGGTGCTGGGCCTCCCCGACACTTGCTTCGAGCTACGCGCGCTCCGCCGCTATCGCGATGAAATTTTGGCCGGAACGCCGGACGGTCAGGCTGCGATCGCGCTCTATTATGCGCTCGCCCCTGCCCTTCTGAACGCGCTCGAAGAAAAAAAGCGCGCGGAAATCCTTCGCGACCTCTATGTCCGCTTCATCTTGCCGAGTGCCATCGCCGCGCATCTCGGCTTCGACGGCCTCGCCTTCAAGCTTTATCAGAGCATGATGCAAGAACTGTCGGCCCACGCTTCGCCGTAATCAAGCCGACATAGCGCCCTAGTCGCGGTCTAGTTTATTAACCGAACAATAAAAACGCCTTGAAAGTCCTGGGCACGGACAAAACGAGGCGATGCAAATCGGCGGGAGCGGGATGAGTACGCTCGCTCGCGCCGAGAGGGAACAGGGTGATGTCGTTGCGTTCAGTGCAAAATCTGGCGCGCCTTGCGCTTGCCTCCGCCGTTGTCACCAGTTTCATGGGACAGGTCGATGCCGCCACGGCGCTCTCCATCGCTTCCGGCGATGCGGGCGGCTCGGAAACTTCCCTCGCACGCGACATGTCGGGCCTGGTTTCGGCTAAGGCCGAGTTTGCGGTAGTGCCAGTTTCCGGCGATTGCGGCTTGCGCAATATCGAGCACCTGCTCGAGACCCCCGACATTTCGATGGCTTTCGTCGCCACCGACGCTCTCTACGCCACGCGCGATGAAGAGCCCCTCCGCGCCGCTCGCCTGAGGCTCGTTGCGAACTTCGGACCGCAGGAAATTCATATCGTTGCCCGGTCAGACATTGCGAGTTTGGGCGATCTGGCCGGAAAGCCCGTGAATCTTGGACCGGAGGGCAGCGGCTCGGCCCTGACTGGGGCCCACCTTTTCACGGCGCTCGGCATTGAAATCAAACCGGTGGCGCTCGACGGCGCCGCCGCCATCGCGGCTTTGCAGCAGGGCAGCATCGCCGCGAGCGTGGTGTTAGGTCCACGGCCCGTACCGCTCCTGACCAAACTCGATGCCGGCAGCGGACTACATCTGGTCCCCGTTAATTTCGGAGGGCCGCTCGAAACCTCTTATCTGCCGGCTTCGCTCAGTCATGACGATTATCCCGGTTTGATCGCCGCCTCGGTGGCGCTCCCGACAGTGGCGACAGGATTGTTGCTGCTGACCGCGGATCGCAGCACCGACCCCGCTTTCGAGATCAATATCGAGTCCTTTATCACCGCGCTGTTTTCCAAGATCGATACGCTCAAGACCGGGCGGCATCACCTGAAATGGCGCGACGTCAATCTCGCGGCAGCACTGCCGGGCTTCGTCAGGGCGGAGGCGGCGGAAAATTGGCTCAACGAGCATCAGCAGCAGGGCGCACCCAAGCCGGTTATCGAAGCCGGCATGGCTGCGCCGGCTTTTGGCAAGGATCAGAAGGAGGCATTGTTCAAATCATTCATCGAATGGCAGCGCGGTAAGAGCCAGTAGCTTGGCTTCCGAGCCCGGGGATGGGGGGCATGGAACGAGCGGGGTCCGCCCGCTTGATCAAGATACGGAGCAAACGACCATGACCGCTTCCACTCTGCGCCTCGAGAGCTGCCCCGCTTGGGTAGACGATCTAGGTGATCGGATTCCACCCTCAATTTTCGCTTTCGCCGACGGTAGCGGCGATGACGCGGCCCCGGACGCTCCTAAAGGCGCCCATCGTATCCTCGCCGCCCTCCAATCCGAGATGGCAAAGCCGCTGGCAGCGGCGCGGGAAGCACAATTGCAAGCCCTGATCCACGATTTCCGCAAACGTCAGCAGGACGCCAACCTCCTGGTCGCGGCGAGCTTGTTTTCGGCGTGTCTGCTGACAGTCCTTGGTTTCGCCACGGCAATGAGCTTTACCAGACCGCAACCTCAGATCGAGAACCCGACGCTGATGCGCCGTGCCACGAGCATCGCCTGGCAGCGGCCGGAGCAGGAGACCAAGGGAGATTCCCTGCTGATTGCTACGGCAACACCCTCGGCGCGGTCGCCGCTGCTGATCGATGCCGCTTTTCACTCGAACGCCGATCCGGGGGCGCCAATCATTCTCGCCTCCCATGGTCGCGAACTCGCCCTCGCCCCACTCCTGCCTCGTCGGCAGGCGCGTTATGTGCTGATCCGCGGGCTACCTGACGACGCCAAGCTGTCCTCGGGCTTGCGCAACACGAGCGGCGGCTGGATGGTTCGGAACGAGGATGTCGGCAACCTAACCCTCAGCTTCCGTGGCGCGGAGTTCGAGCCTGCCGTAGCCCCTTCGTCCGGTGACTATCCTCTGGAGGTGTACCTGCTCGGCGACGAAACAGCACCGCAGGCACGCCGCAACTTCATCCTGCGCGTCGACGCAAACCCCTCCGAAGAGGAGCAATCGGCGATGAATTTGTCCTCGTCGCTGATGGACCTCGCCGTGCTGAGCACGCCGCCCGAGACCGTTTCTCTGCTCTCGCGCGCCGACGATCTCATGGATCAAGGCGATGTCGCGAGTGCGCGGCTGCTGTTCCGGCATCTCGCCGATCGAGGCGTCGACCGCGCAGCTTTTGAGCTCGCGCGCACCTTCGACGCGGACGTTTTGGCCTCGCTCAACGTGCGCGGGGTCTCCGGCGACAAGAAAGAAGCGAAGCTCTGGTACGAACGCGCTGCAGGTATCGGCAATGTCGCGGCAACGGAGCGTTTGAAGATTCTCGCTAGCCTGGCGGACTAGAGCATGATCCCGAAAAGTTGGCGGACTCTTTCGGGCTCCATCATGCGTCAGACAAGGGCTTAGCGAGGAAGGGCCGCAGCCGTCTATTTCCGAGGGACCAATCGGGGGGAACGGCGGCTGCGGCCTCGATCTTTTAAACGATGTGAAGGCGCCTCAGCTCCTCCAACAGCCGCTCGGCGAGAACGTCGGGACTGGTGTGACTGGTCGCAAACGACAGCTCGGCATGCTCCGGCGGTTCATACGTGGAATCGATGCCGGTAAAGTTGCTGATCAGCCCGGCGCGCGCTTTGCGATAGAGCCCTTTGGGATCGCGGGCCTCGCAGACTTCGAGCGGCGTATCGACATAAACCTCGATGAACTCGCCCTCTTGGAACAGGTCGCGCGCCATGCGCCGTTCGGAACGGAACGGCGAAATGAACGACACCATGACGATGAGCCCGGCTTCAACGAACAACCGCGCCGCCTCCGCCACACGGCGGATATTCTCGACCCGATCCACATCCGTGAAGCCGAGATCCTTGTTCAGTCCGTGGCGGATATTGTCGCCGTCGAGCACGTAAGTATGCCGCCCAAGCGCGTGTAAGCGCTTCTCCAGCGCATTGGCGATGGTCGACTTGCCGGACCCGGACAAACCCGTAAACCAGAGTACGCAAGGCTTCTGGTGCTTCAGCCCCGCGCGGGCGGTCTTATCGACCGACAGCTCCTGCCATTTGATGTTGGTCGCGCGGCGAAGGCCGAACTCGATCATCCCGGCCGCAACCGTCGCATTGGTGAAGCGGTCGATGAGAATGAACGACCCCGTATCGACATTCTCGGTATAGGCGTCGAATACCAGCGGCTTTGCCGTCGAGAGATTGCACAAGCCGACCTCGTTCAGCTCCAGCGTCTTGCCCGCGACGTGATCGAGATTGTCGACATTAAGCTTATATTTGAGGCTGGAAATCGTCGCCGTCGAGTTCTGGCAGCCGGTCTTGATGGCGTAGGACCGGCCCGGAAGCATCGGCTCTTCGTCGAACCAGATGACCTTCGCCGAGATCTGATCTGCAACCGAGGGAGCCGCATCCGGCGTCGAGAGCACGTCGCCGCGACTGGCGTCGACTTCCTCGGCGAAGACGAGCGTCACCGCATCACCTTCCCGGGCCACGTCGAGATCGCCGTCCTCCACGACAATGCGCGCTACATGCACCCGCCTGCCTGAGGGGTGGATCAAGACTTCGTCGCCGGGCTTGATCTCCCCGCTCGACACCGTGCCGCTATAGCCGCGAAAATCGAGATGCGGCCGGTTCACCCATTGCACGGCGAAGCGGAACGGCCTGCCTTGCAACGAGGGCGTCACATCCACGGTCTCGAGATGACCGAGCAGCGTGGGCCCGTGATACCAGTGCATATGCGCGCTGGGGTTTAGGACATTGTCGCCCTTGAGCGCCGAGACCGGAATGCAGGTGACTTGCTCGAAGCCAAGCGGGCCTGCGAAATTGTTGAAGTCCTCGACGATCTTGTCATACCTCACCTGATCGAAATCGATCAGGTCCATTTTGTTGACGGCAAGCGCGACCTTTTTGATGCCAAGCAGCGACACGATGCAGGCATGGCGTCGCGTCTGGGTGAGCACACCGAGCCGCGCATCGATCAGGAGCACGGCGAAGTCGCAATTCGAGGCGCCCGTCGCCATGTTGCGCGTGTACTGCACATGGCCCGGCGTATCGGCGACGATGAATTTCCGCCTCGGCGTGGAGAAGTAGCGATAGGCGACGTCGATGGTAATGCCCTGCTCGCGCTCCGCCTGAAGCCCATCAACAAGCAGGGCAAGATCGAGCGCCCCGCTGGTGCCGCCCGCCGAACGCTTGGAGTCGTGCTCCGCGGTCTTGAGCTGATCTTCATAGACTTGCGCCGCGTCGTAGAGCAGCCTTCCGATCAGCGTGCTCTTGCCGTCGTCGACACTGCCGCACGTGAGGAAACGAAGCAGCCCGCGATGTTCCTCCGCATCGAGCCGGGCTTTCAGCCGCGCCTCTGCGTCTTCGCCCGAAGTTTCGACCAGGCTCAAGCGCTGCATCAGAAATAGCCCTCTTGCTTTTTCTTCTCCATCGAGCCCGACTGGTCGTGGTCGATGACGCGGCCCTGCCGCTCTGAAGAGCGCGCGACCACCAGTTCCTCGATGATGTCCGGCAGCGTGGTCGCCTTCGACTCAATCGCGCCAGTCAAAGGATAGCATCCAAGGGTACGGAAGCGAATGTTGCGCATTTGCGGCTTCTCGCCTGGATCGATCGG
>DATBSU010000176.1:0-5076 GCA_036559585.1 Methyloceanibacter sp. | reverse complement strand
AATGATCTTGGTTTTCGTGGCGCGCGCTCGCGACTCTCGGCCGAGATCGTTCAGCGCGCCCATGGTGTCCTCGACGCGAAGCAATTTCTCTTCGTGCGGGGACGGCGGAAAGTTTCGATCGACGATGGCGAGCGCGGCACCTTGTTCGACCGCCGAAGCGACGAAAGCATGGCCATCGCGGTTGGGGCCGCGGAGCGCGATAAACGCTTCGTCAGGCTTGAGGCTGCGGCTGTCGATGGAGATCCCGTCAATGCCAAGGCTCGCCGGCGCGGGACTCTCACCACGCGTCGCTTTGCGCATCTCGCCCAAGGTCCAGAGCGGCTCAGCCACGGATCTCTCCAAGCGCCGCCGCGACGGCGTCGTGATCGGAAAACGGAATGATCTTGTCGCCGACAATCTGGCCGGTCTCATGACCCTTGCCGGCGATCAGAAGCACATCGCCGGCGTTTAAGCCCTGAATTGCCTGATTTATCGCTGTGGCGCGGTCGGCGATCTCAACGGCGTTTGGCGCGGCGGCCAGGATGGCGCGCCTAACCGCGGCCGGCTCCTCGGTACGCGGATTATCGTCAGTGACGATGACAGAGTCGGCATTTGTGGCAGCCGCGGCTCCCATTTCGGGGCGCTTGCCCTTGTCGCGGTCGCCGCCACAGCCGAACACCACGACGAGGCGCGCCTTGACGTAAGGGCGGAGCGCGGCAAGCGCTTTGGCGAGCGCATCGGGAGTGTGGGCATAGTCGACAAAAATTGGCGCGCCGGATTTGGTGGTGCCGGCAAGATCGAGCCGGCCTTTGGCGCCGCGCAAATTTGCCAGCGCCTTGATGACACGAGCGGGGTCGCCGCCGGTCGCGATGACGAGCCCTGCGGCGACAAGGGCGTTGGTGGCCTGGAAGTCCCCGACGAGTGGCACCTTCACCTCGTAACTCTTGCCGTTATGCAAGATGATGAGACGCTGAGCGAAGCCGTCGCGTTTCGCGGAGACGAGGCGGAGGGTCTCTCCTGCCTCCCCCACGCTGACGAGTTTGTGTCCGCGTGACTTGGCAATCTCGGCGACGCGTCTGCCTCCGTCGCTGTCGACGTCGACGATTGCCGCCGCGCCAGGCGGGAGCAGCTCGCGGAACAGGCGAAGCTTCACCTCGAAATAATTCTCGAAGCTCTCATGATAATCCAAATGATCGCGCGTAATATTGGTGAAGGCGGCCGCCGCGAGACGGACGCCGTCAAGGCGGCGCTGCTCGAGCCCATGGCTCGAGGCTTCGAACGCGAGATGCGTGACGCCATCCTTAGCAAGCCCGGCGAGAATGGCGTGCAGCTCGATCGGATCTGGCGTGGTGTGGTTGAGCTTCCGCGTGGTCTTCGGACTGACAACACCGATGGTGCCGAGGCTCGCAGAGGGAATGCCTTGCCCTTCCCAAAGCTGGCGCACGAAAGAGGCAACAGATGTCTTGCCGTTAGTGCCGGTCACGGCGACGACGGTCTCGGGCTGAGCTGCGAAGAAGCGTGAGGCGATCAACGCGAGGCGCCGGCGCGGGTCTGCGTCCTCCAGAACCGGGGTGGTGGCACGCTTCGGCGCGCCGCCCCGCGGCACGAGGATCGCCGCGGCGCCACGCGCCAACGCATCCGCGATGAACTTGGAGCCATCGGTGTGGGTGCCGGGCAGCGCTGCGAAGAGAAAGCCAGGCTTCACCGCGCGGCTATCCGCTGTCAGGCCGAGAATCGGCACGGCGCCCCAAGGCGCGGGCAGACGCGCTTCGGGACCCATCAACTCAGCCAGAGTCATGCTCGCCATGCCTTCGCAAAAGCCCTCATCTCCCACGCCGCCAAGGTTCGCCAAGGCCCTGAGAGATCGGGTCTTTTAATAGGAGGCGAGCAGGCGGGCGTCAAATTTGTGCTTGTCGTCCGCGAGCTTGGGGGAAACGCCCAGGATCGGCGCGATCCGCTTGATAATGCGCCCGACCGTTGGCGCCGCGTTCACGCCGGCCGTGGCCTCATGGTTACTCGCCGCGACGCGCTGCGGCTCATCGAGCATGACGAGCACAACATATTCGGGAGCGTCGGTCGGGAAGGTCGACAGGAACGAAGTGAGGAGCGCGCTGGTAGAATAATGACGACCGACGACCTTCTCTGCAGTGCCGGTCTTGCCACCGACGCGGAAGCCTTCAACCTCGGCGCGCTTGCCGGTTCCCTTCAACACGTTGAGACGAAGCAGCGACAACATGGCCTCGCTGGTCTCGCGCTTCAGCACACGCGTGCCGACGCTCATCCCCTCCTCGCGCGAACGCGGCAGGAAAGTGAGCGGCACGGCGATGCCGCCATTGACGAGCGGCACCATGGCGGAAGCGAGCTGGAGCGGTGTCACGGACAACCCATGGCCGAAGGCGACGGTCATGGTGGTGAGCTTCTCCCACCGTGCGGGCACGATCGGGCTTGCGCTTCCGCCGAGCTCGGTCGTTGCCCTGGACAGCAAGCCAAGCTTGGTGAGATAGGTGCGTTGCCGATCACCGCCGAGATCGAGCGCCATTTTCGCCGCGCCGATATTCGAGGAGTAGATGAAGATCTCAGGCACGGTGAGCCTGCGCTTTTTGCCATGGAAGTCGTCGATGGTGAAAGAGGCGACATGAATCGGCGAGGATGCGTCATAGCTCGAGCGCAAATTGACGGTGCCGGCATCGAGCGCGGAGGCCACGGTGAAAACCTTGAACACCGATCCCATCTCGTAGGCGCCAGAATTGATGCGGTTGAGGCGGTCCTTGTCGAGCGCCTGCTCGCGATGGTTCGGGTCGTAATCGGGAAGCGAGGCCATCCCCACCACTTCGCCGGAATGCACATCGATGACGATGCCGGCAGCAGCTTTGGCCTGATACATATTCACGGCAGCGGCAAGTTCTTCGTGCAGCACGTGCTGGACACCGAGGTCGAGCGCGAGGGTGACGGACTCACCGCTCGTCGATGCCATCGAGAGCTGCGGATTCTCGTCGATAAATTGCTCGATGCCGGCGAGCCCGCGATTGTCGGTGTCGACATGGCCGACGACATGACAGGCGGTTGAGCCCACCGGATAGACCCGGCGATACTCGTCGACGAAGGCCAAGCCCGGCACGCCGAGCTCGTGCACTTCGGCCTGCTGGTTCGGCGACAGCTCACGCTTGATGGAAACAAAGCGGCGCCCTTGTTTCAACTTCTCGCGAAGCTCTGCGGCATCGACGCCGGGAAGCACGCCGGTCACTTGCTCGACCAGCTCGTCGACGTCGATGACGCGCGCGGGGTCGGCATAGAGAGTTGCGCTCTTGATGTCGGTCGCGAGCAGCGCGCCTTTGCGGTCGAAAATGTCGGGGCGATGCACTGTGCTGGAAATGTCGTGCAAGCCGCCGGAGCCAGGGTCCGTGGCAGCGAAGCCGAGCTCAACCAAGCGGCCGCCGATGATGACAAAGCTCAACGCCAGCGCGAGGCAAATCAGGCGGAAACGTTTCCGCCCTTTAGCGAAATTGGCGCTATCGGGCACAGCGTCTGGCTTTGCGGTCTCGGACACTCTTCTGACTTTCGACTATTGCGCGGCGGCTTGGACCGGGGCCGGCTTCGCGGCCTTGACTGACTTCGCTGGTTTTTGCGCGATAGATGGGGCTTGCACCGGCTTGGCCGCAGGTTTAACCGGCGCCTTAGCAACGGCGGGGACGACCGGCGGCGATGGCTGTGCAAGCGCGGCTGAGGCCCGGTCCAGATCGCCCGGCGATGCTGTCTCGAGCGCCAACATTTGCTGCGGCTTCGGCGGGGCGAGGTCGAGATATTTCTCGGCGAGGCGCTCAATCCGCTCGGGCCGATTGAGCAGGCTCCATTCGGCCCGAAGCACGGCGACCGAATCGCGCTCGGCCTCGATGTCCTTGGAAAGGCTGGCGATATCCACATCCAGCGAGCGCGTGTCGTACTTCACCTGATAGATGACGTAAGCGAGCACGACGAGCGCGAGGGAGAGGCAGATATTGAAGAAACGCAACATGACAGAACTCTTCGACTAACAATCGACGGCACTACACGAGACGGCCGACATCCGGCACGCCGAGGGCGGCAAGATCGAGAGCGTGCGCCGGCGCCTCGGTGCGAACCGCAGCCCGCAAATGCGCCGAGCGCGCCCTGGGATTCGATCTGGTTTCCCCCTCGCTAGGTATAAGGGGACGCCGGTTAACGAGGTGGAAGCTTGGAGCGCCCGCGGTAGATTTTTGTTCAGGCAGGTGGCGCGAGCCCTTTGGCGCTTCGAGGCTCCGGCTGGCGAGAAAGCGTTTTGCGATACGGTCTTCCAGCGAATGGAAGGTGACCACGACGAGGCGACCGCCTGCCTTCAAGAGAAGCTCGGCGGCGCTCAAGCCCCGCGCCAGCTCGGCAAGCTCGTCATTCACATAGAGGCGAAGCGCCTGGAAGGTTCGGGTCGCGGGGTGTTTCAGCTCGTCGCGCTTGCGGCCCAAGACACCAGCGACAAGGCCGGCCAGCTCATCGGTGCGCAGGATGGGCTGCTCGCTCCGGCGTTTGACGATGGCCTTGGCAATCGCCCTCGCCCGCCGCTCCTCGCCGAAAACCGCGATGATTTCAGCCAGTTCCTGCTCGGAGAAGTCGTTGACGATGTCGCTCGCGGACGGTCCCTCTTTCCTCATGCGCATGTCGAGCGGACCGTCGCCCATGAAGGAGAAGCCACGCTCCGGTTGATCGAGCTGCATCGAGGAGACGCCGAGATCGAGCACGACGCCGTCGACGGAGGTAAAGCCCTCTGCGGCAGCGATTGCCGCCATGTCGCTGTAGCGCCCAAGCGCCAGCACGAGCCGGCCGCGCGACAGTTCGGCAAGTTCCCGGCCGCACGCGAGCGCGTCGGGATCCTGATCGATGGCGATGACTTTGCAGTTGGCGGCAGCAAGAATGGCTTGGCTGTAGCCGCCGGCGCCGAAGGTGCCGTCGACGATGATGTCGCCGTCTCTAGTTTGAAGCGTCTCCAGGACCTCGGAGAGCATCACGGGAATGTGGCGGGCCGGTCCGCCGGCGGCCGTAAAGCCCGTGCCGCGACCCGCCATCATTCCCGTGCTCCCTCTGGCCCGC
>DATBSU010000175.1:0-12486 GCA_036559585.1 Methyloceanibacter sp. | reverse complement strand
GGCCCTACACTTCTTGCTCAATCAAGTGAAAGCAAAAGGCGTCGAGCTTCGCTTCGGTCAAGGCGAGGCCCCTCGCGACGCCGACCTCGTCATCGATTGTCGTGGCCTCACCGCCAAAGACGATTTGCCCAATCTTCGCGGTGTGCGCGGCGAACGCATCGTGATCAAGAGCCACGACGTTTTGCTGTCGCGGCCGATCCGCCTGCTCCACCCGCGCTTTCCCGTGTACGTCGTGCCCTGGGGCCACGGCACCTATCTTCTTGGCGCCACCGTGATCGAAAGCGACGAGACCGGCCCGGTTTCGCTCCGCTCCGCGCTCGATCTGCTGTCGGCCGCTTACGCTTTGGATCCGGCCTTTGCCGAGGCCGAGATCGTAATGCAGGGCGCGGGCGCAAGGCCTGCCTTTCCGGATAATCTCCCTAGGATTATCCTGCGCGGGCGCTATATCTATGTGAACGGCCTGTACCGCCACGGCTTTTTACTCGCGCCCGTTTTGGCCGAGCTTGTGGCCAATTTTCTCGACACCGGCGCGGCCGATCCGGAGGTGTTCGTTGCAGATCCTGATCAACGGTGAACCCGTCGCCACCAAGGCACGCAATCTCGATGAGCTTTGCGGCGAGCTCGGCTTCGCCGGCGCCAAGATTGCGACCGCTATCAATGGCAGCTTTGTCGCCGCAGTCAAACGCGCATCGACCGAGCTTTCGCCGGCAGACGAAATCGAGATCGTGTCGCCAAGGCAGGGTGGCTGATGTTGAAACTCTACGGCGCCAATTTCGCTTCGAGGTTGTTGCTCGGCACCGCGCAATATCCCTCGCCCGACATCTTGCGCCGGGCAGTGGAAGCCTCGGGCACCGAGATCGTTACCGTCTCGTTACGGCGCGAGTCGGCGCGCGCCAGAACCGGTCAAGGCTTCTGGGAATTGATCGAGCAGCTCGGCGTCCGCGTGCTGCCCAACACGGCCGGCTGCCGCACCGCCAAGGAAGCTATCGCCACTGCGCAAATGGCACGCGAGCTGTTCGGCACCAATTGGGTCAAGCTCGAAGTCATCGCTAATGACGACACCTTGCAGCCGGAGCTATTCGGGCTTGTCGAGGCGGCGAATGTCCTTTGTGCTGAAGGCTTCGAGGTGCTGCCCTACACCACGGAAGATCTGAGCGCGGCCGAGCGTCTGGTTGCTGCTGGTTGCCAGGTGCTGATGCCCTGGGCCTCGCCGATCGGCTCCGCGCGCGGCCTCATGAACAAACCGGCGCTGAAAACGCTCCGCGCATATTTCCCTGAAACGACGTTGATCGTCGATGCCGGTCTCGGCGCGCCGTCCCATGCCGCCGAAGTCATGGAGCTTGGCTATGACGGCGTTTTGCTCAACACGGCCATCGCCAAGGCCGCCGATCCGGTGACCATGGCGTCTGCCTTCGCCAAATCCGTCGAGGCCGGCAGGCAGGGCTTCGAAGCCGGGCTGATTGAGCCGCGCGATATGGGCACACCTTCGACGCCGGTCGCCGGCACGCCCTTCTTTAAGATCGACCGTGTCTCTTGATCCAGTGCTGACGCTCGATCCGTTCTATCCCATCCTCCCCGATACGGACTGGCTCAAGCGATTGCTGCCGCTTGGGCTCAAACTGGTCCAGCTCCGCATCAAGGACGAGCCCCCCGAGACGGTTCGCGCCGAGATCGAGACTTCCATCCAACTCTGCCGCGCGCATGATTGCCAGCTCGTGGTCAACGACTATTGGCGGGAGGCAATCGAGGCCAGCGCTGATTTTGTCCATCTCGGCCAAGAGGATCTGGCGTCCGCCGATCTGGCCTCAATCAGGCGCGCCGGAATGAAGCTCGGCATCAGCACCCATAGTAAGAGGGAGCTTGCCACCGCGCTCAAGGCCGAACCCGATTATGTCGCGCTGGGGCCAATCTATGAGACCAAGTTGAAGCAGATGCCCTGGGCCCCGCAAGGCCTCGCCCGTGTTGCCGAATGGCGGAACAAGGTGGGCCGCCCGCTCGTTGCCATTGGTGGGATTACGCTCGAAACCGTGGCCTCGGTGCTTGAAGCCGGCGCATCGTCCGCCGCCGTCATCACCGACATTGTCACAAATCTCAACCCTGAGGAGAGAACTCGCTCCTGGATTGCAGCCACGTCCCCTTGGCGGCGCGACTTATCCACAGCTCGTCCACAGGGCTGAGCCGACAGATTCAGTCTTGACCAGAAGGCCCTTGTCCCAGGATCATCAGACCGCCCTTGAGGAGGCTAAAGGGCCAAGATGAGCTACAAACTCGACCCACTTTTGCCGATGAGCGAGAGCGTGCGGCGCGTCGCGCTTGCCGAACTCGAATATGCCGAGAGTGCGCTTCGGTCCGCCTCCGATCGCCATGGCGGTATCCATAGCGCACGCAAATGCCTGAAGCGGTTGCGTGCCCTCCTCACGCTGATCCGGCCCGGCCTCCCCGATCCGGTGTTCGACAATTTGACCGATCGGCTCCGTACCGTTGCCCTCGGGCTCGCGCCTGCTCGCGACGCCCATGCTTTGATCGACGCGATCGACAAACTCGGAACCGACAATTCGAGCGACGCGGCGGTGACGCCCACTCAGTCGTTGCGCGCTTGGCTGATGAAGCGGCGCGATGCTGCGGAGCGCAACCTCGAAGGCACCGCCGTCTCGGATGCGCTGCGAGCCCTCTCTGCGCTTGAGCCTGCCGTCGCCGGCCTTGCCATCTATCCCGACGATTTTCAGGTCGTGGCAGACGGTGTGCGCCGTCGCTACAAGGCCGCGCGCCAGGCTTTTGCCGAGGCTTTCGCCACCGGCCATGACGAAGATTTCCACGATTGGCGGAAAGGCGTGCAGCATCATTGGCGGCATATGCAGCTTCTGGCGCCGAGTTGGCCTGCTGTGCTCAATGCTCGCGTCGAAGATTCCCGCGCCCTGTCCCAAATTCTTGGCGACGATCACGACATTGCGCTTTTGAGCCGGCTGATCTCGACGCCGACCATGGTGTTCGGCACGCCGGACGACACCGAGTCGTTCTTGCGGCGCTGCCGGAAGCGGCAAAAAGCACTCCGCCGCGAAGCCAAGGCGCGTGGCGAACGTCTGTTCGCCGAACGCCCGCGCACCTTTGTCGAGCACATCGAAGAGCAGTGGCGGCTCGCGACCGAAGTCCTGCACCGCCCGATTGTCACGAGCCAGGACATGCCTGCCGAATCGGCGAAGACAGATCAGCCAGGCGACGATCGCGCCGCCAATGTCGTCTCGCTGGAAGATCTCAGAACCGGCCGGGCAAGCTAGATCCCGTTCGCTTCCCGCCACGCCTGAAACATCAGCACGGTCCAGAGCGAGGCGTGCCAATTCCGCCTTCCGCTCTGATGCTCCTGCCAGCGGGCTTGGATCGGGCCGGCCTCTAACAGCCCACCTTCGGCAAGTTTGTTAGGCTCGAGCAGGGCCTCCGCCCAGTCCCGCAGCGGACCCCTCAGCCACGCGCCGATCGGCACGGCGAACCCGCTTTTCGGGCGGTCCAGCAAGGCTTTGGGCACGTGCCGATAGGCCAGTTGCCGCAACAGCCATTTGCCCTTGCCGCCCCGCATCTTGAACCGCGAGGGCAATCTCCAGGAAAATTCCACCATGCGGTGATCGAGGATCGGCACGCGGACTTCTAGCGCCACCGCCATGCTGGCGCGGTCGACCTTGGTGAGAATGTCGTCGGGAAGATAAGTGAGCGTGTCGAGATATTGCATGCGATCGAGCCCATCGGGGAGCGCCGCTTCAAACTCGGGGTCGAAGATCACGCCCTGGGGCTCTCTGGCGCCAGGCACGATCGCCTCCGGATCGTCCCAGGCGCTGACAAGGCTGCGATAGCCGCCTGCCGGCCCCTCGCGCAACATCGCGGCCGTCTTCTGGATTTTGTCGCCGCCATAGGAGGGTCGCTTCCGCGCCGGTACCAAGCGAAACAACGTGTCCCAGACTGCGGGCCCGGCGAGGTCGAGCCCGGACGCCAGAACTTGCGCCACCCGTGGCGGCATCGACTGTATGCGCCGCGCAAAGCGGTGCCTTGTATAGCCTGCAAACAATTCGTCGCCGCCATCGCCCGAGAGTGCCACCGTCACGTGCTGGCGCGTCAGCTTCGACAAGAGATAAGTCGGCACCTGCGAAGAATCCGCGAACGGCTCGTCATAAATCTCCGGCATCAGCGGGATCGCGTCTTGCGCGTCTCTGGCGCTGACATAGAGCTCGGTGTGCTCGGTGCCGAGATGGGCTGCCACCGCACTTGCATGCGGCGCCTCATCGAAGCCCTGCTCGCGGAACCCGATCGAGTATGTCCTCACCGGAGCGTTGCTCTTCATCCGCATCATCGCCGCGACGGCGGTCGAATCGATTCCGCCGGAGAGAAATGCGCCAAGCGGCACGTCGGAAACCAGCCGTCGCCCGACCGCGTCCCCGAGCAGCGCTTCCAGCATGTCGCATGCCTGCTTGTCGCCGACATCGATTTGATTTTGTTTGCCGCGCTCCGCCGCCTCGGCCAGAGTCCAGAATGGCGCGATCCGCACCTCGCCGGAAGAGTCGATTGTCGCAATATGCCCCGGCATCAATTTCGCGATACCGCGATAGATCGAATGCGGCGAAGGCACATAGGCAAATCTGAAATAAGAAGCGAGCGCGTCGCGGTCGAGCTCCTTCGTCCAGCCGGGTAACACCGCAAGCGCTTTCAGCTCCGAGGCGAAGGCGAGCCGCGACCCCACTCTTCCCCAATAAAGCGGCTTAATGCCGAGCCGGTCGCGCACCAGGCCCAAATGCCTTTCACGCTTGTCATACACCGCGAACGCGAACATGCCGATGATGCGCTTCGCGGTCTCCTCGACCCCCCACTCGGCGCAGGCCTCGACGATCACTTCGGTGTCGGAGTGACCTCTGAAGCGGCGACCTTTGGCCTCGAGCTCAGGCCTGAGCTCCGCAGCGTTGAAGATCTCGCCGTTATAGACAATGACGCAACGTCCGCAGGACGACACCATCGGCTGTGCGCCCGCAGGCGACAGATCGATGATCGAGAGTCGGGTATGGCCTAACGCAACGCCCGCTTCCGCATCGGCCCAGACGCCGCTCGCATCCGGTCCGCGATGCGCAAGCTTCTCCGCCATGGCGCCCGCAAGCGCTTCGAGCTGATTCGTTCCGGAGCGGCGCTCCAGCTCGAGGAAGCCTGCAATACCGCACATGGAATCAGACCTTCAACGCCATCCCGTCATAGGAAACTTCCCAGCCCGCCGCCTCGACCGCTTTCCGTTCAGGGCCATCATCCCTGAGCGCCGGATTCGAATTATTGATATGAATAAAGACCTTACGCTTGACTCCGAGATCGGCGAAGGCCGCGATCGTGCCCGACGATCCCGACATATTCATATGGCCCATACGGTCTCCCGTCTTGTCGAGCAGACCTTGCTTGATCATCTCGTCATTTGTGTAGAGCGTGCCGTCGAAAAACACGAGCGGCGCACCTTTCAGCCGAGCGCGGAGATCCTCATCAAGCTTGGCGCAGCCAGGCACATAGAAGAAATGTTTGCCGGTCGCGGACTCAATCACCTTCAGTCCCAGCGTATCGCCTTCCTTGGTGCCGAGATCGACGCCGGCCTCTTCGTCCTCAAGATAAAGTGGAATCTTGCCCGGCACCACGAACGCTTCGATTTCGATTCCAAGCGGCCCCGACGGTCCCTCCACGTTGAAGCGCTTGCCGAGTTCGATCGCATGCCGCTTGACTAGTGAAGCATCGAGCACATCGAACACGCTGTTGGCCGCAAGCACGTCGAGCACGCGAGCGCTGCCATAAATATTGAAGGCCTGCCCTTCGCGGAGCGTGAGCAGCCCGGCGATGGCATCGACATCGGCATTGGTCAATACCGCTGCCTTGATCGGGCTGTTACGCGCTCGGCCACTGGCGTCGGGATGCAGCTCTTTGGTGTCATTGATCTGCTGCCTGAGATCGGGGCTCGCATTCAACAAGATGAATTCGCCGTGCTTGGCGCTGACCGCGACCGACGCTTGCGTGCGCGGTTTCAGTCCCGCTACGCCCTGACGCAAATCGGCAGAGTTGCGACCGTTACAATTCCACTGCGGGAAGCCTCCCCCGGCAGCAGCGCCTAGGACTTTGATCAGCATGATAAGCTGCCAATGACGACCTTGAGCAGTTGGCGTCAAGGCAAAAAACGGCCAATTCTTTAGGAAAGTACTGTATAGAGGGCCAAATATTGTGAGGCGGCAAAGGTAGGCTCCGCCGACCGCAATAAGACAATAATCCTGGTTTCCGGGCACCCGAGTTCTTGAGACAGTCATGCGCTACCAGACCAAGCTCCTCATTACAGCTTGTCTCTTGCTGGCGCTCGCGCTGTCTGCTGCGGCGCTGGCTTATTGGGGCGTAACCCAGTCCAACTCCTATCTTGCCCGCTCCCGTATCGCCCATCAGGAACTCGAGCGTCAGCTTCAGCTCTCGCGCCACAGCCAACAGCTGTTCAAGGCTTGGACCGATACCCTCCTCACCGGCATGTCCGACCGGCCTCTGGGAGCCGCCTACCTGCGTAAGGTCATCGAATCCGACTTGGCGACACTCCGGTCTCTCAGCGAGCAGGAGCTTGCCATGGTTGACGTGGCCGAGCGTCACAGCGAATCCGTGGAACTGACGCGCCTGAACGACATCGAAAAGGAGTTTCAACACACCCTCGACCAGTTGAACGAAGTCGAGCAATTGCGAAGCCGCGGCCGCCCCGACGTTGCCTGGCAAAGCCTGATCACGCTGCTCAAGAGCGGCATCGACCAGAAGCTCAACGAGTTGATCGAGGTGGCCGTCGCCGACGAGAGCGCTGAGGTCGTGCGCATCGACGCCGACGCGGCGGAGCTCCTGAGTAGGCTTGAGCGCTTCAGTCAGATTCTCGCCTTGGTCTCGATCCTCGCTACGTTGTCACTCGTGCTTCTGCTGTTGCGCCGCTTGCGCACACCGCTCGCCGAGCTGTTACGCGGCACCCGCGCGCTCGCCCAAGGGGATCTGTCACACCGCATCGCCATTTCCGGGCGCGACGAATTCGCCGACCTCGGTCAGAGCTTCAATCGCATGGCCGCGGATCTGCAGGCCCATCAACAGGCGCTAAAGGATGCACACGACAACCTGGAGAAGGTTGTTGAGGAGCGCACCGAGGAACTCAGCCGGGCAAACCAGACCTTGCGCAACATCGACGAGAGGCGCCGCGGCTTTTTCGCAGATATCAGTCACGAGCTCCGCACCCCGCTTACCATCATCCGCGGCGAAGGCGAGATCGCGCTGCGTGGCGCCAATAAGCGCATAGGCGATTACAAGCAATCCATTGCCCGCATCGTCGAACAGGCCAAGCAGCTTACGCTCCTCGTCAACGACCTACTCTTCATCGCCCGCCAAGGCGCCGGCGCCGCCAGGCTAAACCTGCAGTCCGTGGATCTCAGCGAGCTCGTGGAGAAGGTCTGTGGCGATGCCGAAGTTCTGGCCGATGCCAAGTCGGTGCATGTGGCTTGCGACGTGAACGGCGCGGCGCACCAGCATGTCACCGGCGACCCGGCAAGATTGCGCCAGCTCTTCCTCGTGCTGCTCGACAATGCCGTGCGTTATTCCAAGTCGAACGGCGAGGTCGAAGTCGGCATGACGCGGCATGACGGCGAGGTGACGGTGCGCGTCAGCGATCACGGCATCGGCATCCCCGAGGACGAGCTCGAGAACATTTTTGAGCGCTTCCGACGCGCCGGCAATGCCGCGGAGCACAACGCCGAAGGCCTGGGGCTCGGGCTTCCCGTCGCCAAAGCCATTGTCGAGGCACACAAAGGAAGGATTGAAATGGCGAGCCGTTTAGGCGAAGGAACCACGGTGACGATCGCGCTGCCCACGGCAAACACGGAGGCCGCCAAGTGAACGTTCTGCTGGTGGAAGATGAGCCCCGCGTCGCCGATTTCATCGACCGGGGCTTGCGCGCCGAAAATCACGGCGTGACCGTCGCCCCGACCGGCGGCGAAGGGGTCGAACTCGCCAAGAGCGGGGAGTTCGACGTGATCGTGCTCGACCTGATGCTGCCCGACATGCACGGCTATGCTGTGTGTCAGCGCCTGCGCCAAGACGGCGATCACACCCCCATCCTCATGCTGACCGCCATGGACACGCTCGAGGACAAGATCAAGGGCCTGAAAATCGGCGCCGATGACTATCTCGCCAAGCCCTTCGATTTCGACGAGTTACTCGTGCGTCTGGAGGCTCTCGTCCGCCGCTCGCACAATTTCGCGCCCACCTCCAATATCCTTCAGATTGCAGATCTCGTGCTCGATCGCGATCTGCTCGAAGTGAGGCGCGGCGGCACGACCATCAAGCTCACCGCCAAGGAACTCGCCATCCTCGAGCTTTTGATGAGCGCGCCCGGCAAGGTGTTCTCAAGGACCCGCATTCTCAACCAGGTCTGGGGCTATAGCGAGGATCCGCTGACCAATGTCGTCGACGTTTATATTGCGAGGCTCAGGCGGAAAATCGACACGGAAGGGGCGGAGCCCCTATTTGAGACCGTACGCGGCCATGGCTATCGTCTGAAGCCTTCTGCCTGACAATTTGCCAAGCGAAAACCCCAGATTTTGCCTAATGTCCCTATCGGTGCCAGGAAAGAGGAAGCAAATCTTGCGTAGCTGGCCGAGATCGCTAGAGTATGCGCCGCCACTCTCGCTCTATCGCGACATAGCCATCCCGGGCCTATTTTTAGCCAGCCCCGGCAGCATTTGCCGCCCTTCGCGGCAACAAGAATCCAAGTGCGCGACGGTGGCAAGCTCCGGGCACATTAGGTTCGAACGATAACATTGGAGGACGCCCGTTGCGGTTAGGTCTTATTGCTTTCTTGGTTTGCGCCTTCGTTGCGATGGCGGGCCAAACACCGGTGCACGCCATGACCAAGATCAAGGTCGGCGTGCTGAAATTCGGCACGGTGAGCTGGGTGCTCGACGTCATTCAACACAATGATCTCGATAAGGCCGAAGGCATCGAACTCGACATCATGCCGCTCGCCAGCACTCAAGCCACAACCGTCGGCCTGCAAGCAAGCTCTGTCGACATGATCGCCACCGACTGGCTCTGGGTGTCGCGTGAGCGGAGCGGCGGCGCCGACTTTACCTTTTCCTCCTTCACCACCGCGCTCGGCTCTATCATGGTGCCGGCCGATTCGCCGATCAAAACTCTGAGCGACCTCAAGGGGAAGAAACTCGGTGTCGCCGGCGGCCCGCTCGATAAGAGCTGGCTCTTGCTCGTGGCCTATGCGCTGAAGACCGCCAATCTCGATCTGCGCACCGCGACGACCCCTGAATATGGCGCGCCGCCTCTCCTCTCCGAGCGAGCCCAGCAGGGCGCGATCGACGCGGTCCTTAACTTCTGGCCCTATGCCGCCCGGCTGGAAGCGAAAGGTTTCAAGCAATTGATCGGCGTTGAGGACGTTGTCAGCGAGCTTGGCGCCAAAGGCGAGGTCGCCATGGTCGGTTATGTCTTCAGCGAAAGCTGGGCGAAGCAAAACCCCGAGGCCGTTGCCGGCTTCCTCCGCGCCGCGGCCAAGGCAGACGAGCTGCTGGCGACCTCAAACGAAGAGTGGGATCGCATTAAGCCATTGATGCAGGTCGAAGATCAGGCCACATTCGAGGCCTTGAGACGCCGCTATCGCGAAGGCATTCCGGAGCGCTCCGTGGCCGAAAACGAGGCCGACGCCAAGGTCCTTTACCAATTCTTGCGCGAGCTCGGCGGCGAGAAGCTCGTCGGACCCGCCACGGAACTCGCGCCCGGCACATTTTGGAAGGGCGAAAAGAATTGAGCGTGCTTGCTGCCCCGACGGAGCAAAGGTCCTGGCTGCGTGCGTTTCGCGGCCCGCTTGTCTCCGTGCTGTCGGTCGCGATCTTTCTGCTGATCTGGCTAATTGCGGCGCAGATCGCACAGAGCCGACTGTTACCGGGACCTGGCGCGGTCCTGCATTATATGGTCAACGAGACACTTCACGGCGACATGCTGGCCGAGCTCGGCATTACACTTTGGCGCGTGGTCGCCTCCTTCGTCGTCGCCATGTTGATCGGCAGCGTCATCGGTCTCGCCATGGGCCAATCCCCCGCTCTGGACCGCGCACTCGATCCTTGGCTCATTGTGCTACTCAATCTGCCCGCACTCGTCATCATCATCCTCGCTTATGTGTGGTTCGGCCTGAACGAAGCGGCTGCCATCGGCGCCGTGGCGCTCAACAAAATCCCAAATGTCGTGGTGACGCTTCGCGAAGGTGGCCGAGCCCTAGACCCGGGCCTTGACGAAATGGCGCGCGCCTATCGCATGCCGCCAATGGTGAAGTTCGCCAACGTGACGTTGCCGCAGCTGCAACCCTACTTCGCTGCGGCGTCGCGCTCAGGCATTTCCTTGATCTGGAAGATCGTGCTCGTGGTTGAATTGCTTGGCCGGCCGAACGGCGTCGGTTTCGAGCTCCATCTCAATTTCCAACTTTTCAATGTGACGGCGATTCTTGGCTACACCTTCGCCTTTGTCGCCGTCATGCTCGCCATCGAATATCTATTGGTACAGCCCCTTGAACGACGTTCGACCCGCTGGCGCAACAAGCCGGTTTGAAATCCGCATCGAAGAGAAGACCCATGTCGGGGTCGACGGAACGCTCGTTCCAGCGATCCGCGACTTCGTCCTCGATATCGTACCCGACAGCATGACGGTGCTGATGGGACCTTCCGGCTGCGGTAAGACCACGCTGCTCCGCATTCTCGCTGGGCTCGATGATCGCTTCGTTGGCAACATCATCATGCCGGAAAATGCGCGCATCGGTCTCATGTTTCAGGACCCGCGCCTGCTGCCTTGGCGCACGGTGAAGCAGAACATCATGCTCGTTGCCGATCCAAGCTTCACTGAAGCCGACCTCGAGCATTTGGCGCAAGCCGTCGGCATCGCCGATAAGCTGGCGGGCTATCCGCAAGAATTGTCGTTGGGCCTGGCGCGCCGCGTGGCGCTTGCCCGCGCCTTTGCCGCCAAGCCGGACCTGCTGTTGCTGGACGAGCCTTTCGTCTCGCTCGACGAGCGGACCGCGGATCGATTGCGGAAGCTGCTGATCGAAGTCTGGTCGGCCCGGCCCACCACGGCGATCCTCGTCACGCACAACCCACGAGAAGCCATTCTGCTCGCGGACCAGCTCGTGCTGCTTGCGCCTCGGCCGACCAAGGTGGTCGCCACCATCCCCATCACCACACCCCGCGCAGAGCGGGACCCCGACGCCGTCGAGGCCATGTATGGGGACCTCTTGCGCCAGCATCCGGCCAATTTCTTCGCGGGTTAAAGGGCTTACGCCGCCGCAGGGGCCGGGCCGCCGACCTTGCGCTGCTGGATGCCGAAGGACGGATCGTAGGCCCAGAACGACAATCCGAGAAACACCGCAAGACATCCGACCACTACCGCGAGTGCGGTCCAATTCACCTCCAGATAGAAGGCGAACCGGATCAGCTCGACCGCCCAGGTGAAGGGGTTGTAGAGGCAGATATAATAGAGCCAGAGACTGCCCTCCTTCATCTTCCACAGCGGATAGAGCGCAGACGACGCGAAGAACATCGGGAAGATGACGAAATTCATGATGCCAGCGAAATTCTCCAGCTGCTTGATCGTGGACGAGAGCAGCATGCCGAGCGCGCCGAACAGCATGCCGGTTAAGATCAGCGCCGGGATCGCGGTGAGATAGCCGAGCGGCGGCAGCTCAACACCGAAGAAATAGGCGACCAGCAGAAATGTATAGACCTGGAACAGCGAGACGATCACTCCGGCGAAAAGCCGCGCCATCAGCAAGAACCAACGCGGCAGTGGTGTGGTCAGCAACACGCGCATCGAGCCCATCTCGCGGTCATAGACCATCGACAGCGAGCTCTGCATACCGTTGAAGAGCTGGATCATCGCCAGCAGTCCCGGCGTGATGTAAACGTCGTAGGTGATATAGGTCTGGTAGGGCGGGATGATCGCGATGCCGAGCGCGGCGCGAAACCCCGCGGCAAAGATGATCAGCCAGATCAGCGGCCGGACCAGCGCCGCAAAGAACCGCTCGCGTTGCTGTAGAAAGCGCAACAATTCGCGCCAGACGATGCCGTTGAAGGCGCGCGTCAAATGCATCAAATTCATGCCGCGATGTCCTCACCCGTGTCGCCGCCAATCAACAGCTGGAACGCGCCGTCGAGATCCTTGGCGCCGGTCTCCGCGACAACATCCTTGGTTTCTCCCCGCGCCACGATCCTGCCCCGGTTGAGCACGAGGAGATCGTCGCCTGGCTCGATCTCGTCGAACAAATGCGTCGCCCACAACACGCCGATCTTATCCTTGCGCGCGAGCTCATGGATGTGACGCACGATGGCCGTGCGAGTCGGCACGTCGAGCCCGACCGTCGGCTCGTCTAGCAGCAGCAATTTCGGGCTATGCAGGATGCTGCGGGCAATTTCCACGCGCCGGCGGTGGCCG
>DATBSU010000174.1:0-19604 GCA_036559585.1 Methyloceanibacter sp. | reverse complement strand
AAGGCCGACAAGCCAAAAGCCTCGGAGCTAGAAGCAATTACCGCCAAAGTGAGAGCCGAACTCGCCAAGCGGCCGGCGGCTTTTCCACAGGTTATTGTGACCTCTGCGCGGATGGGAAGCGGCATCAAGGAACTCCGCGCGGCCGTGGCTCAGCTGGCAAACCCGATTGTGCCTTGAGCCGATGCGCCGCTATAAGCACTACGGTGAGCAAGACCAAACCTAAATCAGCCCCCGCCCGGTCCAAGCCGAGCGCCACCGGGCCAAAACTGAAGCCTTCGTCCGGCGTGGCCGAAGTCTTGTCGACGGTGCACGCCAAGGCCAAGATTCTTTCCGAGGCACTGCCCTACATGCAGCGCTACGACCGGAAGACGGTCGTGGTGAAATTCGGCGGTCATGCCATGGGCGATGCCGAACTCGCCGCCAATTTCGCCCGCGACATCGTGCTGTTGAAGCAGGCCGGGGTGAATCCCGTCGTGGTGCATGGCGGCGGCCCTCAGATCGGCTCGTTACTGGAGCGGCTCAATATCCGCTCCGAGTTCAAAGGCGGCTTGCGCGTCACCGACCGGGAGACGGTCGACGTGGTCGAGATGGTGCTGGCCGGCTCGGTCAACAAAGAGATCGTGACCGCGATCAACGCACAAGGCGGCAAGGCCGTCGGCATCTCGGGCAAGGACGCCAATCTGATGCGGGCGCGGAAGATCGAGCGGATGTGGAAAGATCCGGATTCCAATATCGAGGAAATTCTCGATCTCGGTTTCGTAGGTGAGCCGATCGCCGTCGACCCACATATCATCGACGTGATCGTGCAATCGGATCTGATTCCGGTAGTGGCGCCGATCGGCCTGTCGCCGAATGGCGAGACGCTCAACATCAACGCCGACACCTTCGCCGCGGCGCTGGCTACGGCGATGAAGGCGAAGCGGCTCCTGCTGCTGACCGACGTCGAAGGCGTGCTCGACAAGAACGGTCAGTTGATCAAGTCGCTGACCACGTCGGAGGCGCAAGAGCTGATCGAGGACGGCACGATTTCCGGCGGCATGATCCCCAAGATCGAAGGCTGTCTCGACGTGATCGCGGAAGGCGTGGAGGCGGTGGTGATCATCAACGGCAAGGTCCCGCATGCCGTGCTGCTCGAGCTCTTTACCGAGCATGGCGCTGGCACCTTAATCGAGCGCCGCAGGCCGAAGGACAGCAAGCGGGGTCCGTCATGATCCGGAAGCTCAACCGCCCCGACGGCTTCGATCATGTCGAGGCCTGGATCTTCGATCTCGACAACACGCTCTATCCGGCGGATTGCAATCTGTTCGCCGAGATCGATCAGCGCATGGGCGCATTCATTGCCGAGCGCTTCAACATGACGATCGAGGCGGCGCAGCGTTTGCGCAAGACCTATTACTATCAATATGGCACGACACTCGCCGGACTGATGCGGCTGCACGACGTCTGTCCCAACAGCTTTCTCGATTATGTCCACGACATCGATTTGAGCGTGGTCGCGCCCTCGCCCGAGCTTCGTGAGGCTCTCGCCGCCTTGCCGGGACGGAAATTCATCTTCACCAATGGCTCGCGCAAACATGCCGAGGCCATCACGGAGCGGCTCGGGCTCGCCGGCTGCTTTGAGGAGATTTTCGATATTCACGCGGCGGATTTCATCCCCAAGCCCGACGTTGCGACCTATGAGAGCTTCATCCGGGCGCACGGCGTGACGCCACAAGCCGCCGCGATGTTCGACGATTTGCCACAAAATCTGAAGCCCGCGCACTGCCTCGGCATGACCACGGTGCTGGTCGCTTCGGGCGCGACGGAGCATCCCGAACATCAAGCCTTGCAAGGCTGGCGAGAGCTGCCCGAACACATCCATCACGCCACGGGTGCGCTGCCGCCCTTCCTCGCGGAAATCGGAGCGCGGCTGCAAGACGAAACAGAGCGTTCGCGCGAGTTTCCGCTCTCAGCCCAATTCTGTCTTACCTAACGGACCTTTCAAATGAGCCACGAGCATCTCAAGAGTTTCATCGAGAGCGCCTTCGAGCACGCAAGCGAGATCACGCCGAAGACCAAGGGCGTAGTGCGCGACGCGGTCGACGAAGCGCTTGGCCTGCTCGATAAGGGCGAGGTTCGCGTCGCTGAGAAGGTCGGCGGCAGTTGGACCGTGCATCAATGGCTGAAGAAGGCCATCCTGCTGTCCTTCCGCTTGAACGACCCAACCCGGATCGACGGCGGCCCCGGCGGGGCTGCATGGTGGGACAAGGTCCCGACCAAGTTCGTGGACTGGAAGGCAAAGGATTTTCGTGAGGCCGGCTTCCGCGCGGTACCCGGATCAGTGGTGCGGCATTCGGCCTTCATCGCGCCGGGTGTCGTGCTGATGCCGTCCTTCGTCAATCTCGGGGCCTATGTCGATACCGGGACCATGGTTGACACCTGGGCCACGGTCGGATCTTGCGCGCAGATCGGCAAGAATGTGCATCTCTCCGGCGGTGCCGGCATTGGCGGGGTGCTGGAGCCGTTACAGGCCAATCCGGTGATCATCGAGGATAATTGCTTCATCGGCGCCCGCGCCGAAGTCGCCGAGGGCGTGATCGTGAGCGAAGGCTCGGTGTTGTCGATGGGCGTCTATCTCGGCCAGTCGACCAAGATCGTGAACCGCATGACCGGCGAAGTCCTGTACGGTCGCGTGCCGCCCTACTCCGTGGTGGTTTCAGGCACCATGCCCGGCAAGCTCCTTCCGGATGGATCGCCGGGCCCGTCGCTCTATTGCGCTGTCATCGTCAAGACTGTCGACGAGCGCACCCGCGCCAAGACCTCCATCAACGAGCTGCTGAGGGATTAGGAACGCGAGATGAATTGGCCGCAGCTCCTGTTCAGTTTCAAGGGCCGCATCACGCGGCTCTATTGGTGGGTGACGAGCCTCGTTGTTTCCGTGGTCTCCGGCATGCTCACTCAGGGTCTTGAATTCTGGGCACGAGAGATGGGAGCCGGCGCGATCGACACGGACACCGGGGCATTCGAGCCGTCGGGCGCGTTTGGGATCGGCGTAGGCGTGATCGCCCTCTTCAACCTTTGGATCAATTTCGCCGTCAGCGTGAAGCGTCTGCATGATCGCGACCGCACGGGCTGGTGGATTGCAGTCGTGTACCTTGCCATTATCGTCGCTATCGTCCTCGGAGTGGCGACGATGATGCAGCCGGAGGGGCAAAGAGAGCCTTTGAACGGAATTACTGTCACTGCCGTCTTCGCGGTCTCCTGTCTCATGATTTGGATGTTCATCGAGATCGGGTTCCTCAAAGGCACACAAGGGCCGAACCGCTTCGGGCCAGATCTGCTCGCGGCACCACAAAGCGACGCCAAGATTTAAAGGCGCCGCAAACCAGGGAGAAGAGACATGGGGTTGGCGCAGACGTTGTTCGGATTTCGTGGACGCATCCCCCGCCGCACCTGGTGGATCTGGACGCTCGTGCTTTCGGTGGTGATGATTGGAGCGTTCGCTGCCGTCCTCATCCATGTCGGCAAAGACAATTTCGAGAATATTGTCGCTTTCGATCTTTCCAGCCGAAGCTTGCAGGTGTTTCTCGCGCTGTCGGCCGTTGTCAGCTGGATCGGTATCGCACTCGGCGCCAAGCGCCTGCATGATCGCGACATCAGAGGCTTCTGGGTGGTGATTCCGACGCTCATCACCATCGCCATTATCGTTTTGCAGAATACCGGGCATGGCGGCACGTTCGAGCATCAGAGCGTACCTGTGCAGGTGCTGAGCCTGGTCAGCATGGGCTTCAGTCTCTGGCTCTTGGTGCAGTGCGGCTTCCTCAGGGGCACGCAAGGCCCCAACCGCTGGGGCCCAGATCCGCTCGGAGCGCCCAGCGCGAGCCAAAGCCTCTAGGGACAGTCTGATGGTCCGTGGATAAGCCCAACGAGGCCCAGTTCGGGCTTCGCACAACCCCCCTTACGCTCTAAAAAGGCCTATCGGCCGGTTGAAGGCCATAGAGGGAGGGATAACGATGGATTTCAATTATCTCTTTACGTCGTTCGACGGGCGCATCAACCGGGCCAAATGGTGGGCGGGGGTTGTCATCATCGCGTTGATCAATATCGCGATCGGCCTGATCGTGTATCAGCTGTTCGGCTTGGGATTTTTCGGCCGATTGCTGAGCTTCATCGTCGCCCTCGCGCTGTTCTATCCATCATACGCTGTCTGCGCTAAACGGTTCCAAGACCGCGACAAGCCGGCAAAGTTTGCCCTTTACGGACTGGCCGCGACGTTGGTTGTCAGTCTGCTGCAAGCTCTCGGCCTTACCGGCACGCCCGACCAGCCGAACGCCATCGCCTGGGTCTGCTCGATCGTCAGTATCGGCGTCGGGCTGTGGTTCCTGATTGAGCTTGGCATTCTGAAGGGCACGACGGGCTCCAACCGTTATGGACCCGATCCGCTGGCCGTAAAGTAGTCGTCGGCCAAATGGCAATGCAGCACTCGTTTCGGTCACCCGTTCTCGTCAACACTTTCTATGTGGGGAATGCACCGTGACGAGGATTGAAGAGCGTGCCATCGAGCTTGCGCGCGCGCTGATCCGCTGCCGCAGCGTGACGCCGGAGGATGCCGGCGCCATCGAGCTACTCGACGTGGTGCTGGGAAAGGCCGGTGCACATTGCCACAGGCTCACCTTCTCCGACACCGACACGCCGAAGATCGAGAATCTGTATGCGCGGATTGGCGACAGCGAGCCTCATCTCTGTTTCGCCGGGCATACCGACGTTGTGCCGCCGGGCGATGAGAGCCTATGGCACCACCCGCCATTTGCGGCCGAGATCGCCGACGGCATTCTCTACGGACGCGGCGCCTCCGACATGAAAGGCGCTATCGCGGCCTTCGCCGCGGCGGCGCTCGATTTCGTCGCGGCCAAGGGCGACGATTTCGAAGGTTCGATCAGCTTCCTCATCACCGGCGACGAGGAGGGGCCGGCGATCAACGGCACGCGCAAAGTGCTGGACTGGATGCGCGCCAAAAACGAGCTTCCCGATCATTGCGTCGTCGGCGAGCCGACCAACGCCACGAAGCTCGGCGAGACCATCAAGATCGGCAGGCGCGGCAGTTTGAATGGCAGGCTCATTGTGATGGGTGTGCAGGGCCATGTCGCCTACCCGCATCTCGCCGCCAACCCGGTGAAAGGTCTGATCCGGGTGCTCGACCGGTTCTATGACGAGCCGCTCGACCACGGCACCGCGCATTTCTCGCCGTCGAACCTCGAAGTGACCAGCATCGATGTCGGCAACGAGGTGGTGAATGTTATTCCGGCAAAGGCCGAGGCCCGCTTCAATATTCGGTTCAACGACCGTCACGAGGCAAAGACGCTCGAGACGTTGCTGCGGCAGAGGACTGTGCAAGCCCTGGAGGGGACCGATCTCGGTTTCACCCTCGTCTTCGAGCCGCCGAGCCAAGCCTTCATCACCACGCCTGGGCCGCTCGATGCGCTGCTCAGCGAAGCGGTGCGCGATGTGACGGGGCTGATGCCATCGCTCTCCACCGATGGCGGCACCTCGGACGCGCGTTTCATCAAGGATCTATGCCCGGTGGTGGAGTTTGGCCTGCTCACGGCTTCGATCCACAAGATCGATGAGCATGTCGCGGTCGCCGATCTCACCCGGCTCACCGCGATCTACCAGCAATTCCTTGAGCTCTATTTCGCCAATTTCCCGGTCGCGTAGCATGGCGGACCAGCGTCCCATCGGCGTATTCGATTCCGGCATGGGTGGATTGACCGTGCTCCGCGCGCTGATGGAGCGGCTGCCCTCAGAACGGTTCATTTATCTCGGCGATACGGCGCGACTTCCTTACGGCACCAAGAGTCCCGCGACGGTCGAGGCCTACGCCTTGCAGGCGACCAGGCTCTTGATCGAGGCGGGCGTGAAGATGGTGGTTATCGCCTGCAATACGGCCTCTGCTGTCGCGCTCGCGTCTTTGGCGCGGCAATTGGCGCCGCTTCCGGTGATCGGTGTCATTGAACCGGGAGCACGCGCGGGCGTCGCCGCCACCCGCAACGCCCATATCGCCGTGATCGCCACGGAGGGCACGGTAAAAGGCGGCGCCTATAAGCGTGCCGTGCAGGCACTCCGAAGCGACATCGCCGTCACGCAGCAAGCCTGCCAGGTGTTTGTGGCCCTTGCGGAGGAAGGCTGGATCGATTCCGCGGTCACATTTGCCGCGGCCGAGAGCTACCTGAAACCGCTTTTCGATCGCCCTGCATCGCCAGATACGCTGGTGCTTGGCTGTACGCATTTCCCGGTTCTGGCCGAGGCGATCGCGCGTGCCGCCGGGCCCGGTGTCGCAATCGTCGATTCCGCGGCAACGACGGCGAGTTCTGTGGCCGAAGCTCTCGGCGCTGGAGGCCTGGCCAACGACGCCGAAGCGAATACTCCGCGCATTCGCCTATTCGCGACGGATTCGCCCGAACGTTTCGCCAGAGTGGGCAAGATTTTCCTCGGTCGAGCCATCGATCAGAACGACGTAGAGTTGGTCGATCTTCGCTCGATCGCTTGACGTCTAGACGTTAGGTGGCGGCGTGTTATCGGGCAGCGCGGCGGAGTCCTGCAAGGGGTCTGGCTGTTCGAGCGTGGCCTTCGCCGGCTTGTCGGCAGCGCTTCCGACATCCTGAAGTAGGGATCTGAGCCACCCCCGCCCCAGCAGCAGCCATACCAACAAGGCATAGATCAGGGCGCCGAACACAAGCAGGACGCCAAGGGTCATTTCCTCGCGGAAATAAGGCAGCCCGGCAAAGGCTTGAGTAAGAACCCGTTCGCCAAAAAAGAGTGCGCCAATGAGGATCGCGCCTGCGATGAACAGCTTCGCCACGGGTTTCAATCCGGCGCCGGATACGGCGAAACCTTGGCGTTTGGCAAAGACTGTCAGCAGACTCAAATTGACCCACGCCCCAATGCTGGTGGCGAAGGCTAGCCCGACTTGCGCGAAGGAGCCGAAATAGCCGAGCGCGATCTTCAATGCGATGTTCACCGCCATGGCGATGAGGGCTGCGATCACCGGGGTTGCGGTATCACCGCGCGCATAGAACGGCGCAGTGAAGCTCCGCAACAGCACGAACGGAATCAATCCGATGGAATAGGCGGCGAGCGTCATGCCGGCGGCGCTGGCATCTTCCATGGTGAAGGCGCCGCGCGTGAATAGCGCCTGCATAATGAGATCGGGAATGGCAATGGCGCCGGCGGCGCAAGGGAGCGTCAACAGCAGCGCGAGCTGGATGCCGCGAGCCTGTGCCAGCGCCGCGCCGCGCTCGTCGCCGGCGGCGAGGCGTCGCGACATTTCCGGCAACAGCACCGTGCCAACGGCAATGCCGACGACACCAATCGGGAGCTGGTTGATGCGGTCGGCGTAATAGAGCGCCGACAGAGCGCCGGTCGGAAGGTAGGATGCGATCACAGTGTCGGCGAACAGCGCGAGCTGCACACCGCCGGCGCCGATGATGGCTGGCCCGAGAGCGCCAAGAAATTTCCGCGTCCGATTGTCGAGGCGAGGGACGCGGAAGCGTAAGCCAATGCCGAGCCGCTCGGCGTCCGCCGCCACCAACAGCACTTGGGCGACGCCAGCAATCAGCACGCCCCAGGCTGCGGCGTATCCGGCATTGGGAAACCAATAGGAAACGCCCAGCGTGATCACCATGCAGATGTTGAGTAAGATCGGCGCGCCTGCGGCGGCGGCGAATCTGCCGTTGGCATTGAGCTCGCCGGAAATCATGGTCTGCATCGACACCAGCAGCAGCGCAGGGAAGGTGATACGGGTGAGCGTTACAGCGAGATTGTAGCGCTCCGGGTCTTGGTCGAGACCCGGCGCCAGCAGCGACACGACCGAGGGCGTATAGAACAGCGCGAGCGCGAGCAGGACGATATTGATCGCAAGCAGCGCCGCCGCGATGCGGTCGGCGAAAAGCCGGGCGCCGTGGACCCCATCTTGCTCGAGGGTGCGCGCATAAGCGGGCACGAAGGCCGCGTTGAACGCCCCCTCGGCAAGGATCGCGCGAAAATGATTGGGTAGCCTGAAGGCGACAAAAAAAGCGTCGGCAATGGGTCCTGCCCCCAGCACCGCCGCCATGACGACATCACGGACGAAACCCGTGACGCGGGAGATCAAGGTGAGGCCGCCGACTGTGGCGATACGGCGGATCATCTCGAAACGCTCCAATCTCTAGCGTGCTTTCAGGAAGTGCGGGCCAGCTTAACCGCGCCGCCGTCATGCCCGCGAAGGCGGCCATCCGGTCCCTTCATGCGCCGCCATTTAGCAACTGGCTGGGACTTCTACTGGATTCCCGCCCTCGCGGGAATGACCCTAATTGCCGGTTCAATTCCCCGCAGCCTTGAAATACATGGCTTCGGCCGGGAGAGAGCCATAGGTGAAGGGCTCTTGCTGGCCGCCGGTCTTGCTCCGCACGTCGTCGCGGACCTTGCGGAACAGCATATTGATCTCGAGCCCCGGCTCGCTCAGATGATCGAGCAGGGCCTGGGCGAAGGGGCTGTTGGCGCCGTCGCCATCCTGCGCCACCTGGCCGTCCTTGGCTGAGTAGGCGACCAGCACGCCGCCCTCGGGCTCGACCCGCGCCAACCCCCTGCCCACGGAGCGGGTGCTGCTATTGCTCGCCATCTTGGCGACGAACGGATTCTCGCGGCAGGCATCGAGGATGACCAGCCGCAATTTCTTCGCGCCTTCGACCTTGGATAGGATGCGTTCGAGCGGAATGGCCTCGTCGTCGACATGGGTCGAGGCGGAAAGCTCGGCGTCGATGGGAATCAAATAATTGGTGCCCGCGACCTCGATGCCGTGACCGGCATAGTAGACCACCGCCCAATCATAGGCCGGAGCCTTGTCGCCGAAGCCCTTCAACTCCGCGATGAGAGCGGTGAGCGTAAGATCATGTTTCTCGATCACGTCGAAGCCGAGTTTGCGCAAGCTTGCCGCGACCGCGCGCGCGTCGGCGTCGGCATTCTTTAGCACGCTGACGGCCGTATAGGCGCCATTGCCGATCACCAGCGCCACGCGCTTTTCCGGCTTCGGCAGATCGGCGACAGGCTCTGGCTTCGGGATCGGCTTCTCGATTTCGGTCGGGATCGCGGAAGCCAACGCAGTGAGGCGCTTCAGGGCCTCGTCCTTGGCTTTGTCGTCATAGAGCTGCTTACTCTTGAGAGAGAGCGATTTGCGGTAATCCGCGATTGCCTTGTCGTGTTCGCCTTTCAACTCGTAGGCACGGCCGCGATCGGAATAGGCGCCGGCAAGCTCGGGATCGATCGAGAGAGCCTTGTCGAAATCGGCCAGCGCGAGGTCGAGCATGCCTTTGGCGGTGTAGATCCAAGCCCGCGTATGAACGGTGTTCGGCTCTTTCGGATTGAGCGCCACCGCACGCTCTGCATCGACCAGCGCCTTGTCGAGCTGGCCCAATTGCGCATAGGCCCAGGCCCTTCCGTTCAGCGCGTTCGCATTGTCGGGCTTCAACGCCAGGACCTTGTCGTAAGTGGTCGCGGCGGCCGTATGGTCACCCTTGTCGTCGAGCACGGCGCCACGATCGACGAGGATATCGACATTGTCGGGCGAGTTCTTCAGCGCCGCGTCGAAATCCGCGAGAGCCTGGTCGAGATCTCCCTTCAGCCAATAGGCCCAGCCGCGATTTTGCTGGGCGAAGGGTTGGGCCGAGTCGAGCTTCAGCGCCTCGTTGAAATCGACGATGGCTTTGTCGTAGTCGCCAATCCTGACCAGCGAATAGCCGCGACTGTTCAAGTCACTGGCATTTTGCGGCTCGATCTTCAAAGCCTCGGTGAACGAGGCGACCGCGTCGGTATGCTTGTCGCGCTGCGCCAGCACCCAGCCGCGATTGGAGTGAGCCAACGCGTAGTCTGGTTTGAGCGAGATCGCCTTCTCGAAATCGGCGAACGCATTATCGAGATCGCCGATCTCCGCATAGGAATGGCCGCGATCGTTATAGGAGATGGCGTCGTCGGGATTCCGCGCGATGGCGCGATTATAATCCATCAAGGCGTGGACATGATCGCCCTTGGCGGAATAGGCCCAGCCGCGATTGTAATTGGCGTATTGGTGATCGGGATTCAGCTTCAGCGCCTGATCGAAATCGGTAATGGCGGCGTCGTACTCGCCCTTGCGCGAATAGGAATAGCCGCGATTGTTGTAGGCGCTCGCTTGCGGATCGAGCTTGATCGACTGGGTGTAGTCGGCAATGGCCTGGTCGTGATCGCCCTTGGCCTGATAGTCGTTGCCGCGATTGTAATAGGCGATGGCGAGATTGACTTTGGTCTCCTTGCCGCGGGAGATGATGGCGTTACAGGCTTTGATGCTGCGGTCGGGATCTGTGGAGGCGCAATCGTCCCATTCCTTTTTTGAATCGGCGAAGGCGGTCGTGGCAAAGGCCATAAGGCCAAAGAAAACTACGGCAAGAACCCGCATCGGACGCCTCCCTCACATCGGCGGGTACAGCTTATCCTGTCAGGCCGCCGCCGCGAAGCGGGTCGAATTTCAATAGTCCACCTTGAGGAGATAGAGGCCGTAGGCCGGGGCGACGGGCCCGCAAGCGTCCCTTGATTTGGCGGCAAGAGCTTGTTCCAGATCGAGTTTTGTCCATCTTCCCTCACCGACGAGCTTGAGCGAGCCCACCATGGAGCGGACCTGATTGTGCAGGAAGGACCGCGCCGACGCCTCGATCCGGAGCACCTCGCCATGGCGCGACACGGCGAGGCGATCCAGAGTTTTCATCGGCGTTTTGGCTTGGCATTCGGTCGAGCGGAAGGTGGTGAAGTCGTGATGGCCGATCAGGCTTTGCGCGGCATCGTGCATGGCCTTGGCGTCGAGGGTGCGGAACACGCCCCAGGCGCGGTCGCGTTCGAGCGCGAGAGGGGGCCTCCGATCGATGATGCGATAGAGATAATGGCGCGCCTTGGCGGAGAACCGTGCGTCGAAATCGTCGGCGACGATTTCGCAGGAGAGCACGCTGATTGGATCAGGCCGGAGCTGCGCGTTCAGCGCATCGCGGACTCTTTCGCCGTCCCATTCCTTGGCGAGATCGAAATGAGCCACTTGGGCGACGGCATGGACGCCGGCATCGGTGCGGCCGGCACCGCGCGGGATATTGTGCTCGCCGGAGAAGGCCTTGATCGCCTCGGTGAGCCGTCCCTGCACGGAGGCCGCGGCACCTTGCATCTGCCAGCCGACGAAGGGCGTGCCGTCATATTCGAGGATGAGCTTATAGCGGGGCATGGCGATCTAAGTGAGGACCGTGCCCTTGGGCGTCGGCACGCCGTGCAAGAATTCCTCGGCAGTCATCGGGCGCTTGCCGGCGCGTTGGACCTCGATGAGGCGTATGGCGCCCTTGCCGCAAGCAATGGCGAGATTGTCGTCCAGCACCGTGCCCGGCGCGCCGTCTTGTTCGACGAGCGTCGCGCGCAAGACCTTGATGCGCTCGGGCTTGCCGTTCAGTTCGATCTCGCACCAGGCGCCGGGATGGGGCGAGAGACCGCGAATGCGATCGTGCAGTTGGTGAGCGGGTGCTCGAAAATTGAGGCGAGCTTCTGCAGGAGTAATTTTCTCGGCATAGCTGCCCTGCTCGGGCTGCGGCCAGCAGGTGAGCTTGCCTTGTTCGAGCGCATCGATCGCTTCGATCATCAGCCTGGCGCCGAGCAACGCGAGCCGGTCATGAAGTTCACCGGCCGTCTCATCGGGCTCGATGGGCACGCGCTCAACGAGGCAAACGGAACCGGTATCGAGACCCTCATCCATGCGCATGATGGAGACCCCTGTCTCAGTGTCACCCGCCATGATCGCCCGATTGATCGGGGCGGCACCCCGCCAATCGGGCAGCAGCGAGGGGTGCAGGTTGAGGCAGCCGTGACCCGGCGCATCGAGGATCGGCTTCGGCAGAATGAGCCCATACGCGACGACGACCCCTACATCGGCGCCAAGCGCGCGGAAGCGTTCCTGCTCCTCTGCGCTCTTCAGGCGCTCCGGCACCCGTACTTCCATGTTCGCGGCCTCGGCGAAAACCTGCACGGCAGATTTACGCAAACTCATCCCCCGCCCCGCCGCGCGCGGCGGCTGGGTATAGACGGCGGCGATGTCATAGCCGCTATCGAACAAAGCGGCGAGGGTCGGCACCGCAAAGTCGGGTGTTCCCATGAAGACAATCCGCGTCAAAATCGAACACCTCTGTTTCTCAAGCTGGCTGGCCACCCTGATAGCATTGCTGCAAGCTAAGCAAATACTCCGATCTTCACCATTAATTCGGGCCTCGATTGGGTGCGGCACGTCACTTGCGTCGCGGTATTCTATTCTCGATTTCAGCCATGCTGACGGCGACCACATCGACTTGAGCGTCATCGACGCCAATAGTTCGAAGTCCGGCAATCAGGCTTTCCATTTCGCCGACGGCGACGATCTCTCCCAGAGTTTCGTCGCCTATCACCGCGGCCACAGCAAGGCGCAATGGTACGGGGTAATCCGCGTCACGGCCGACAATATCGTGCAGGCCGACATCAACGGCGACGGCAAGGCGGATTTCGAGATCGCGGTGCATGGAGATCATTTGACCAAGGCCGACTTTATCGTCTGAACTTGAGCAGCTTCTCGCGGATCAGGAGCGCTCTTTGTAGAGGGCCCACACGGCGTATAGCGCGCTGACGGTAGCGACGAGAAACAGGCTCGACAGAACTCCATGCTCAACGTTCCAGCCCAAGAAGCGGGCAAGATCGTAGAAGACGTAGATCGTGAACGTGAGGGCAAGGCCGTAAAGATGCGGCCTTTGCTTTTGCGCGGCAAGAACGGCGATGATGGCGACGGCGGCTTCGAGCACAATCGAAAGCAGTAGCATCGCGTTCGCCATCAATGCCTCCTAAGTCCGTCGGTTAAAGCGCGTCGGTGCGCTTGAGCTTCGTAAACTTCTTCACGATCATGTCGCGCTTCAGCCGCGACAGATAGTCGATGAAGAGCACGCCGTTGAGGTGATCGATCTCGTGCTGCACGAGTGTCGACCAGATGCCCTCAAGCTCAATCTCCTGCTTTTTTCCTTCAAGGTCGAGATAAGAGACGCGGGTCAGCGCCGGCCGCTCCACTTCGGCGGTAATATCCGGGATCGAGAGGCAGCCTTCGTCGTGCACGCGCATCTCGGACCCGCGCGAAAGAATTTCCGGATTGACCATGGTGAGCGGCGTCTTAGCTTCCTCGTCGCGGGTTGGGTCCATGACGATGAGGCGGCGGGAGACGCCCACTTGCGGCGCGGCAAGGCCAATCCCCGGCGCGTCGTACATGGTCGCGAACATGTTGTCGGCCAGGCGCTTCAAGGAGGCGTCGATGCGCTCAACAGGCGCCGATTCCTTCCTCAGGACCGGGTCCGGAAGCACGATGATGGGGAGAGTAGCCATTCTGGCCGTGACATAGGGGTGCGCGGGCCAGCGGTCAATCGGCGGTCGGGGGCCAGGAGCGCCAGTTTGCCAAGGCCCTAGAGGCTTATGTTCTCGTTTTGGTCCAAAGGCCCGAATCGGTCTAGACTGGGTCAATGTTCTTGGACCCGATCCAGGTTGGGAGCTTTACGATCGAGCCGGAGCTCGTGCTGCTGGTCTTGGCCGGGTTGGCCGTGCTCGCGCTGTTCGTGCTCGCCATCGTGGCCCTGATCAATATCGGCAAGAGGCGGCGCGAGGCCGAGGGCCAGGACGCGCAGCTCACCGAGCTAAAGGTGCGACTGCAGACGCTCGCCGAGATCAGCGTCAGCCGTCATGGAGAGCTTGCCCGCGGCGTCAATGAGCGGCTCGACCGCATGACGCATAAAGTCGGCACCGACCTCAACGAGACCGCGCGCAAGACGAACGAGTCGATCTCCAAGCTAAACGAGCGGCTGGCGGTGATCGACACGGCACAGAAAAATCTGACCGATCTCTCGACCAACATGGTCTCGTTGCAGCAGATCCTATCCAACAAGCAGGCCCGCGGCGCGTTCGGGCAGATGCGCATGGAGACCATCATCCAGGACGGGCTGCCCAAGGGCGCCTACACGTTCCAGGCCACGCTGTCGAACGGCAAGCGCCCCGACTGTGTTCTGCATCTGCCGAACACATCCGCCGGTGTCGTCATCGACGCCAAATTCCCGCTCGAGGGCTTCGAGGCGTTCCGCACCGCGCGGCGCGACGAGGAGAAAAAGGAAGCGGCGAAGCGCGTACGCATCGACGTCATCCGGCATATCGAGGCGATGGCCGAGCGCTATTTCGTTCCCGGCGAGACGCAAGACACCGCCATCCTGTTCGTGCCGTCAGAATCGATCTATGCCGATCTCGCCGAGCATTTCGATGACGTGGTGCAGAAGGCGCATCGCGCGCGGATCATGATCTGCGCACCGAACATGCTGATGCTCGCGGTGCACACCATGCAGGCCATCCTGAAAGACGTGAAGATGCGCGAGCAGGCGCATCTCATTCAGCGCGAAGTGATTCATCTGATGGAAGACACGGAGCGCTTGCGCGAGCGCGTGCTCGATCTGCAGCGGCATTTTGGTCAGGCCAACACCGATATCGAGAAGATCTTGACCTCGTCAGACCGGATCAATTCGCGCGGGCGGAAGATCGAGGCGCTGGAGTTTGAGGCCGAGGTGGCCGTGCTTCCGGTTGAGCATACCGCCAACGGCGTTCAAGCCTCGGCAGCCACCCCACCAGTCGCGGCAGAGAAGCACAAGCCGGTCACGGTCGTGCGGCAGCCGGATCTGCTGGCCCGCGAGACGCATTAGACCGGCTTCACTTCTTCTTTGGTTTCCGTTTGCGGCGTGCCTGCGCAGTTTTCTCGTGGCGCTCGCCCCATTTCATGCCTTCGAATTTCATGCCATCGGGATCCAGGAAGAACACTGCGTAATAGTCATCGTAATATTCGCCCGCGGGATCCACGATCTCAACGCCCTGCTCCTGGAGGAAGCCCTGCAAAGCATCTACGTCCTTCCGGTTCCTGAGCTGGAAGGCGTAATGGTGGAAGCCGACGTCACCTTTGCGATATTTATGCTTCTTGCCTTCCGCGTCGGCCACAGCGATCCAGAGGCGGGACTTGCCGTTTGTCCACCCCATCATTTCCGGATATTCATCCAGAATCTTGAAGCCGAGGAAATTCATCAGCGGGCCGTAGAAGGCCTTGGATTTTTTGAAATCTCCGACGGTGATGGTGAGATGATCAATTCCTGCAACTCGGACCATGTTCGCTCTCCTGATGCGCCTTTCTACGCTGCTACTAACGCACTCAAGCGTCACCGCGTTCGATACCAATTGCGAGCCATGACGCGCTAGGCTTCGCCTGCTATGCAAGGGTCATGACCACGGGGGAAACAACCGAAAAGGCCGGTCTGGGCGAGCGTTTCGTGCGCGCGGCCAGGGTGTTTCTCGACCCCAAAGTGCTGATCATTCTGCTGCTCGGATTTTCCTCCGGGCTGCCGCTCGCGCTTTCCGGCTCGACGCTCCTGTTCTGGATGAAGGATGTCGGGGTCGATCTCACGACGATCGGGCTGTTTGCGCTGGTCGGCCTGCCCTACACCATCAAATTTCTCTGGGCGCCGATCGTTGATGCCTTCGATGTTCCGGTACTCGGCCGCCTGCTTGGGCACCGCCGCGGCTGGCTGGTGCTGTCGCAACTTTTGCTGATGGTCGCGATCGTTTTCCTCGGGGTGCAGAATCCGCTCGCGGCACCCTGGCTGATCGCGCTCGCCGCAGTCACCGTGGCGACGGCCTCGGCGACGCAAGACATCGTCATCGATGCGTTTCGCACGGAATATCTGCCGACCGACGCGCAAGCTGCCGGCATGGCCTATTTCGTCGCGGCGTATCGCATCGGCATGCTGGTCTCGACCGCTGGCGCCGTGGCGCTCGTCGCCTATCTCGAACATATCGGCGTCGATCGCAGTCTGATTTGGACCTATGCCTACATCGCCATGGCCGCGCTCGTCGTCATCGGCATGGTGGCGGCGCTTCTCGCCCACGAGCCCCACGCCAAGGAGCGTGAGGCTGAAGCCAAAGCGCTTGATGAACGACAGGCGAATCCGCTGCTGCGCTTCTTCCGAGCCGCCTACGATGCCTTCGCCGATTTCCTCTCCAAGCGCGATGCGTGGCTGATCCTGCTCTTCGTGGTGCTGTACAAGCTCACCGATACGTTCGCAGGCGTGATGACCGGACCGTTCGTGCTCGATCTCGGCTTCGACAAAGCGAGCTACGCGGCGATCGTCAAGGGCGTGGGTCTCGCCGCCTCGCTGGCTGGCGGCTTCGCAGGGGGACTGCTCGCGCGCGCAATGCCACTGTCAAGGGCATTGCTGGTCGCGGGCATCTTGCAGGCGGTGGCGAATTTCACTTTTTCCTGGCTCGCCTCGATTGGGGTGAGCCATCTCGGCCTCGCAATCGCCATCTCGACTGAGAATTTCACCTCCGCGATCGGCACCGTCGTGTTCATCGCCTATCTATCGGCGCTGTGCACCAGCCCCGCGCATACCGCGACGCAATTTGCGCTGCTCACGGCACTTTCCTCGTTCGGCCGCACCACGCTCGCGAGCGTCACGGGCTTTGTCGCGGCAAGCGTCGGCTGGGTGTGGTTCTTCATGCTGTGCGCCGCGGCGGCGCTCCCGGGCCTAGCACTTCTGTGGCTGCTCACTGCCCGTGGCGATTTCGAGACGATCGAGAAGAAAGAGGCAGCGGCGACCGGCTAGCCTTTCAGCCAGTTGGAAATCGTTCCAGACCGCCGAGTAGGCGATGGTATCCGGCTCGCGGATCTTACGCGGCCATGCAATCGGGATCATCTCCTTACATCACCTTGCGCGCCTTGACGGCGGCAGCGAGGGTGCCGTCATCGAGGTAATCGAGCTCGCCGCCGATCGGCACGCCATGGGCGAGGCGCGACACGGTGACATTGCAGCCTGAAAGCTGGTCCATCAGATAATGCGCGGTCGATTGGCCCTCGACCGTGGCGTTGAGCGCGAGCAGCACCTCATTCACTTCGGGGGCGCTGGCGCGCTCGATCAGCTTGGCGATGGTCAATTCCTCAGGGCCGATGCCGTCGAGCGGCGACAGCGTGCCGCCGAGCACGTGGTAGAGCCCGTTCAGGACATGCGCGCGCTCCAGCGCCCAGAGGTCGCCGACCTCTTCCACAACGCAGATCAGCGAGCGGTCGCGGGTCTCGTCGCGGCAGAGCGTGCAGGGCGACACGGTGTCGAGGTTGCCGCAAATCTCGCAAGTCACAATGGTGTCGCGCGCTTCGGCGAGTGCTGCCGCGAGCGGGCCCAGCAATTGCTCTTTCTTTTTCACCAGTGCGAGCGCGGCACGCCGCGCCGAGCGTGGCCCGAGCCCCGGCAGCCTTGCCAGAAGCTGGATCAGACGCTCGATTTCGGGACTAGCAGCAGCGCGGGCCATTAAAACAGCTTCAGGCCGGGAGGCAGGGGCAGACCGCCGGTCAGAGTCTTCATCTTCTCTTGGATCAGGACTTCGGTCTTGGCCTTGGCATCGTTATGCGCGGCGACGATCAGATCTTCGAGGATCTCGCCCTCCTCGGGCTTCAGCAGCGAGCGGTCGAGCTTCAGCCGCACCATATCGCCCTTGCCGTTCAGTACCACCGTCACCAGCCCGCCGCCGGAGCGACCTTCGCATTCGACGCGCGTCATCTCGGCCTGCATCTCGGTCATGCGGCCTTGCAGCTCCTGCGCCTGCTTCATCATCTGCGCGAAATTCTTCATCAGTTGGTCCCGTCCTCCTGGAAAGGCTCATGTTCGGGGTCCGGCGCGGTGCGTTCGGCCTCCGTCGACCGGACGGCCGCAATGCGCGCATCGGGGAAGTGCTGCAAGACTTGCTTTACGTGCGGGTGCTCGCGAATGCGTTCGATCTCGCTTGCTTCCCGCGCGCGACGTTGCGCACCAAGTGGCTCTGCACCCTCTTCCGCGCTCACGGCCACGATCCAGACCCGGCCCGTCCAGGCTTTTAGCTTCCGCATCAGCTCCTGGCCAAGCTCCCGCGGCGCGGCTGGCAGGGGATTGATCTCGAGATGACCGGGGCGGAAGCGGACGAGGCGAAGCTGCTCCAGAAGCGCATGTTTCAGTTTCAGATCGCGCTTCGCTTCGGCCAGAGCAACCAGATCCTCAAAGCTCTGCGGATTGTGAAGCTCCGATGTGCTCTCGACTGCGGCCTCGATCGGCGCAAATTCCGGCATGTCTGGCATCGTTGGTGCCGTGGCGACGGGGTCGCGCTCACGCGGCGCTGGCGCCGGTCTCGAGCGCTCCTGTGGTTCGCCGCTCGAACGGCCCTCATCGCGGCCGCGCCGCAGATCGGACGGTGTCGGCAGATCGGAGGCATAGGCGATCCTGACCAGCACCATATCGGCGGCGGCGAGCGGCCGTGGCGCGGCACGAACCTCATCATAGCCCTTCAGCAGCATCTGCCAGGCACGGGCGAGCACCGGCATGGAGAGCCGCGAAGCGAGCGCAGTGGCGCGCGTCCGCTCCGCCTCACTCTCGGGCGCATCGGCGGCCGATTCTCCCGCGGCCTTGATCCGGGTGATGGCGTGCACGGCATCCGCAAGATCGGCGATCACTTGCGCAGGCTCGGCGCCGTCGCGATTGAGCGCGTCGAGATCGGTCAACGCCTTGCCGGCATTGCCGGAGAAAATCGTCTCCAGCAGATCGAAGATGCGGTCGCGGTCGGCGAGACCGAGCAGTCCGCGCAAGGATCCTGTCTCCACCTTGCCGGAGCCGAAGGCGATGGCCCGATCGAGGATCGAGAGCGCATCGCGGACAGAGCCTTCGGCGGCGCGCGCGATCAGCATCAGCGCAGCGGCATCGGCCTCGGCGCCTTCCTTGGCGACGATACCGGCGAGGTGCTTGCTTAGCTCGTCGGCTTCGATGCGCTTCAGATCGAAGCGCTGACAGCGCGACAGCACGGTGACCGGGACTTTCCGCACCTCGGTCGTGGCGAAGATGAACTTCACGTGCTCGGGCGGCTCTTCCAACGTCTTGAGTAGGCCGTTGAAGGCCTGCTTCGACAGCATATGCACCTCGTCGATGATATAGACCTTGTAACGCGCGGTGTTCGGCTTGTAGTGGGCGCTGTCTATCAGTTCGCGCACGTCGTCGATGCCGGTATGCGAAGCCGCATCCATCTCGACGACATCGAGATGCCGGCTCTCGAGAATCGCGCGGCAATGCACGCCCTCTTCTCTCATTTCCAGCGTCGGGGCGCCGCCACCTGCCATAGGCTCATAGTTCAAGGCGCGCGCGATCAGCCGCGCCGTCGTGGTCTTGCCGACGCCGCGCACGCCGGTCAGCATATAGGCTTGGGCGATGCGCCCAGTCGCGAACGCGTTCCTGAGCGTCTGCACCATGGCCTCTTGGCCGATCAGCTCGGCGAAGGTCGCGGGCCGATATTTCCGGGCAAGCGCCGCATGCGCCACACTGGTGGCGGCAGGTTTCGAAACGTCGGCTTGGTCTTTGGCTTTGGCCATGGACGAGGAACTTTCACGCGAAGGGGGTGGGAGGCTGGACGAGCAACCCGCATCAACTCGTTAGGGCTGCTTCCTTCCGGACCTGACCCGGTTGGCGAGCGATCCGCCTGCCGCCAACCTC
>DATBSU010000173.1:0-7919 GCA_036559585.1 Methyloceanibacter sp. | reverse complement strand
GAGCACCTCGTGGCTATCGAGTTCCCAGGTCGGCAGCACCTCGACTTGCATCGCCTGATCCGGCGGACCGTGGCGATCTTTGCGGATCGACCAGGCGTACATGTTCTTCGGCACGTGACCGAGCGGTGGAATCTCGCCGATCTCGTACAGATCTTTCAGTTCTGGCGCGCTCTCCGCGAGAGGCACTGCTGCTAGCGACATCTCATTCATCCGTTTGTTCCCCCGCCGACGCCTTCAGGCCTTTAGCCGGATTTTTGCATTGCGGCAATTGTCTGTCATCCATCTCGCGACTGCAACAAATTTACTCGGCCAAGCCTTAACGCGCAAAGCCCTTGAAAAGACCATGCGACGTTTTAGATCGGTGTTCTAAGGCAGAGTTTTGCCCCGCGGGAGAGACGGTTAGCAAAAAGCTTGGCCTCTGCACAGGGGTACAAAAGTGATTTAGAAGGAAGGACGGAATCGTGCCTCGCAACGCCCAGATCCCAAGCCTTTTGCTTGCCCTCACCGCCTTTCTCCTCGTGTCCAGCCCAGGCCAGTCTGGGGAGGCGGGTACCAAGGGCGCCCCCTCGACCTCGAGGGCCACCACGACCAGAGCAGGCTCCCCGCCGACGTCGAGCGGCATGACGGGCAGTGGCACCCCCTTACGCTGGCCACGCCCGGCCCGTCATCGCCGGGTCGATCCTGCTACGACAGAAACAACCTCGCCCTCCGATACCGGGTCGGACACGACCGGACACGCCTCTCAAGGTGAGACCGATGCGAGACCTGGTCCCGGCATTAGGAGGGCCGATCGGAAAACGGCGATGCGAAGCCGGACCTGTTCCACGAGCGTCACGTGCCAAGCGGCGAATGATACGCCCTCGCAAATTGGCGGCGGCCAGTAAATCAGGAACCCATCCGTCCCTAAACCGTTTGCTCTTGGGAGCTTGGAACACACCGAGCGGGCCTTTCATCAGGCCCGCCAAGGAGGAATGTCATGACCAACAAACTCGCGCTCGCAACGGCTACGGCCGTTTGGTTTGGCCTCGCCGGCTTCGCCATTGCCGCAGATGAGGCGCCCGGCGCCCATAGCGACATCACCATTGTGCAAAGCACACCAGGTGAGAAAGGCGATCCGGCCACCTCCGCGCCGCCGGTAGCTTCTGACGACCGGAACGTAAACAACAAGAAGGATAACGAGGGAAGTGAAGGTTCCTCCAACAAGGAATAAGGCGCCTCGCCGAGCGAATAGGAATGCAAACCAGGCTTGCGGAAGACGGCGCTTCCTTTTGGGGACCGCCGTTTGTCGTTGGTTATTTACTTCTCCTTAACGCAGAAACCGCGAACCGGGCTATAATCGGCGGACATTAGCGAAGTCGGAGCGGAATTACGCTCTACTCGGACAACCACTCACGGGAGACGACCCATGTCCGCTCGCTTGCTCATAGCTTCTCTTTTTCTCTTGGCAGGCACCGCTTTTGCCTTCGCCGGCGAGCGGGAAGAAAAGCACAACATGGATGTCGAGTCTGACACCGCTCTTGGCTTCGGCATTCAAGGCGAGCACTTCGATGGACTGCCAGTGGACGCCGCCACAATTGGCGCCCCTGCTCGCGGCCCCGCAGCGAAGCTCGACTCCGAAGAGGCCATCGACGCCAAGGACGACAATCCCGATCCGGCCTTGGGTGCTGCTGGCCCCTCGCCCCTCGGCATGCCCGAGCCTTCGAGCGGCACGGGTCACTAACCCTCAGAGCCAACTTCGCTCCAGCGGGTGGCAGGCGCTCCCGCCATATTGCCCTATCCGATCCGCCATGCTTCCCTGCTGACAGGACCACGTCACCGAGCACGAATATGAGCCGGAAATCTCCAAAGCGGGACAAGCCATGGCTGTTCCGCACCTATGCTGGCCATTCCACGGCTAAGGCGTCGAACGAGCTATACCGGAAGAACCTTTCCAAAGGTCAGACGGGGCTTTCGATCGCATTCGATTTGCCAACCCAGACCGGTTACGATTCCGACCACATCCTCGCCCGCGGCGAGGTCGGCAAGGTCGGCGTGCCGATCTCGCATCTCGGCGATATGCGGGCGCTGCTCGAGGGCATCCCGCTCGGCGAGATGAACACCTCGATGACCATCAATGCCACGGCCGCCTGGCTGCTCGCGCTCTATATCGCCCTTGCCGACGAGCAAGGCGTCCCGCGCGATAAGCTCACCGGCACAGTGCAGAACGACATCTTGAAGGAATATCTCTCGCGCGGGACTTATGTGTTCCCGCCGGCGCCGTCGCTCAGGCTGATCAAGGACACCATCGTTTACACCAGCCGCGAGATGCCGAAATGGAACCCGACCAATATCTGCTCCTATCACTTGCAGGAGGCCGGAGCCACGCCGGTACAGGAGCTTGCCTTCGCGCTCGCCCATGCCGAGGCCGTGCTCGATGAGGTGAAGAAGTCGGGCGAAGTCTCCGACACGGAGTTCCCGCAGCTGTTCGGCCGCATCTCGTTCTTCGTCAATGCTGGGGTGCGCTTCATCACCGAGATCTGCAAGATGCGCGCTTTCGTCGATCTCTGGGACGACATTGGCGAGAAGCGTTACGGCGTCGACGATCCGGCGCTCCGCCGCTTCCGCTACGGCGTGCAGGTGAATTCGCTTGGCCTGACCGAGCAGCAGCCCGAGAACAACCCCTATCGCATCTTGCTTTCGATGCTCGCCGTGACGCTGTCGAAAAATGCGCGCGCCCGAGCCGTGCAGCTTCCGGCCTGGAACGAAGCGCTCGGCCTGCCGCGGCCTTTCGACCAGCAATGGTCGCTCCGGCTTCAGCAGATCGTGGCCTACGAGACCGACCTCCTGGAATATGCCGACATTTTCGACGGTTCCGAAGCCATCGAGCACAAAGTCGAAGAGCTGAAACAAGAAGCACGCGCCGAACTCGCCCGCATCCAGGAGATGGGCGGCGCCGTTGCCGCTATCGACTACATGAAAGAGGCTCTGATCAAATCCAACGCCGCGCGCGTTGAAGCGATCGAGAAGGGCGAGCAGATCCTGGTTGGCGTCAATGCCTATACCGAGACCGAGCCCTCGCCTCTGTCGGCGAGCGGCGACGGCATTCTGACCGTGTCGGAAGCGGTCGAGCTCGAGCAGATCGCCAACCTCAACGCTTGGCGCCAGCGCCGCGACGACAAGGCCGTCAGCGCGGCACTCGTCTCGCTGAAATCTGCGGCCGCCGAAGGCCGCAACATCATGGAACCCTCGATCGCGGCGGCCAAAGCCGGCGTCACTACCGGCGAATGGGGCCAGGTGTTGCGCGAGGTGTTCGGCGAGTATCGCGCGCCCACCGGCATTCACGCCAAGCGCGAGAAGGATGAAGCGCGGCTCGAACAGGTGCGGAAGAGCGTCGACGAGCTTTCCGAGAAGCTCGGGCGTCGATTGACCTTCGTGGTCGGCAAGCCCGGCCTCGACGGCCATTCCAACGGCGCCGAACAGATCGCGGTCCGCGCCACCGATGTCGGCATGGAAGTCGTCTATGACGGCATCAGGCTGACGCCCGCCGAGATTGTGGCGCAAGCCAAAGAAGCCAAGGCCCACGTGCTTGGCCTTTCAATCCTGTCCGGCTCGCATGTGGCGCTGGTCCGCGACGTGGCGCAGCGCATGCGGGAAGCCGGCATGGGCGCGGTTCCCATCGTGGTCGGCGGCATCATTCCGACCGACGACGTCAACATCCTGAAGCAATGTGGCGCGTCCGCCATCTACACGCCGAAGGATTTCCAGCTGAACGACATCATGGCCGGCATCGTGAAACTCGTTGACGCCAAGGCTGAGGAGCTCGCCGGCGCGAGCATCCCCGTTCCTCCGCTTCGCGCCCGGGAGAAGGTGCCGCTATGAGACTAGTCACTACGTTACTCGCGCTTGCAGCTGCACTCGCTCTTGCGCCGAACTTTGCGCAGGCAGGCGACGCGAACACGCCTCAAAGCCCGCCCAGTGGCCCCTCGAAGATCATTTCCGGAAGCGGCGACGTGAGCGTCGAGGGGAAAGAAGCGGCCCGTGCCGGCGACAGCACCGGCAACGGCACCGTCGTCGAGGGTTCCTCCAACGTTTTCATCAATGGCAAGCCTGCCGCCATTCAAGGCAGCAAGACCGGCTGCGCCGGCTCGGTGGTGACGGGCTCTTCCAGCGTCTTTATCAACGGCAAGCCCATGGCCACGGCCGGGGATTCAACCGCTTGCCCCGGGCAGTGAGCGGCGCATCCCCCGCGCTGACACCGGAATTCTTCAATCGCCCCGCCGATAAGGTTGCGCGGGACTTGCTCGGCAAAGCCTTGCTGCGGCGCCGAGGACGCAGCCTCACCACCCACATCATCACCGAGACCGAGGCCTATATCGGACCGGAGGATCTCGCCTCGCATGCCGCGGGCGGCCGGCGCACCAAGCGGACCGAGATCATGTTCGGCCAAGCCGGCACGCTCTACGTCTATTTCGTTTATGGCATGCATTGGATGCTGAACGTCGTCACTGGCGAGATCGGGTACCCGGCGGCAGTTTTGATCCGCGGCATTGAAGGAGCCGAAGGACCTGCACGCCTCACCCGCGCGCTCAACATCACCGGCGCACTCAACGGGACGCTCGCTCGCAAAGGTTCCGGCCTGTGGTTCACCGATTGCGGCAGCCCTCCTGCCCGCAACGCGATCCTCCGGACGGCACGGATCGGCGTCGACTATGCCGGGCCGGTCTGGTCGGCCAAGCCGTATCGCTTTCTGCTCAAGCCGGGCGTGTACGGACGGCGATAGTTTCCCGGGTCCTTTGGCGTTACACTGTGCTTTGGGGCTGCCGGGGGGGGCGGGCCCGAAGCGCCATATACGGGGGACCACCATGAACATCAATCTTAGCGCGCCGCGCCGGGAGACGTTTCTGATCTCTGTCGTCATCGCCATTCTGGTCGTGCTCGGCCAGATCGTGGCGCTGCCGTTCTTCACCGGCTACGGCCTCGGGCTGTTGCTGATCGCTTATCTGATCTTGGTCGCCGGCGTCCTGATGGACAATCTCTAGTCCAAGGTCAGGACTAGGATGCGCGGTTCCGCGTCTTGCGGCGCGGCAGGAACGGCACCACGTCGTGATATGCCATGTCCTCGTCGAGCGCGAGGAACGGAGCCAGCGCCGCATGAAGCTCGCGGCCGCGGATCGGCTTCGACACGTAACCGTTCATACCGGACGCGAGAAACTTCTCTCGATCGCCCTTCATGGCTTTCGCTGTCAACGCGATGATGGGAACCTCTGCGGCAGGCCCATGCAGCAGACGGCAGCGCTGCGTCGTCTGCACGCCATCGAGCTCCGGCATCATGATATCCATGAGGACGAGATCGTAGCTATTGGAGGCGAGCGCCATGATTGCCGACGCGCCTGTCTCGACCATCTCGTAGGTGAGACCGAACTCGTCGAGATAGGCGCCGATCAACATGCGGTTCACCGCATTATCCTCGACAACGAGCAGATGCCCTTGCAGGCGGCGAGTCGGCTGCGCCTCCTTGGCCTTCTGACTGCTTTCAGCCCGCTCGGCGGCAATCGCAAACCAGAACATACTGCCCTGGCCGACTTCGCTCTCGCAACCGATCTCGCCGCCCATTAAAAGCACCAGCCGTTGCGCGATCGAAAGCCCGAGTCCGGTGCCGCCGTACTGCGTGGCCGTGGTGCTGCCGGCTTGGATATACGGCTCGAACAGCCTCTCTTGACCTTCATGGTCGAGGCCGATGCCGGTATCCGACACGTCGAAGCGAAGCATGAAGCTGGAGTCGGTTTCGCGCGCACTCACATGCAAGCGCACCGAGCCTTCAGAGGTGAACTTCAGCGCGTTGTCGACCAAATTGGTGAGGATCTGGCGGATCCGTGTTGCATCGCCCTTGACGAAACGCGGGCAGGTCGCGCCGATATCGAGCCCGCTGGCGAGACCCCTCTCGCTGGCTCTGGCCTGAAGGCCTTGTGCGACGCTTTGCACCAGATCGTGCAGGTCGAACGGCGCGGTGTCGAGCTCGAACCTTCCGGCATCGAGCTTGGAGAAATCGAGAATGTCATTGAGAACCGTGAGCAGACTTCTTGCCGACTGATGCAGCGTGCTTGCGTATTTCTTCTGCGTCTCGTCGAGAGCGGTCTGCTGCAACAGCTCGGCCATGGAGATGATGGCGCCCATCGGGGTGCGCAGTTCATGGCTGACCGTGGCGAGCAGTTCCGACTTGGCTTGGTCTGCGGCTTCAGCCGCCTCTTTGGCCTCTCGCTCTTGTGCTAAGCAGTCGACCAGGGCCTGAATCTGCCCGAACAAATCGTCGGCGCGGAAGTCCTCTGGACGCATGGATAAACCCCCAATTTGCTCGGCTGTGGCAAGCTTGGGTGATGATGCAACTGATCGCTTAAGTCAGAGCTAAGTAATTGGATTGAATTTGATTTAATTGACCTCGGCCCGAGGCTAAGACCCCATCCATGATTGTTTGTTCCTGTACCGAGATCACGTCGAAGGATATCGAAGAGGCCGTGGCCGCATTGCGCACCAACGATCCCTTTGTGGTGCTGACCCCGGGCCTGATCTACCGGCAATTAGGCAAGCGGCCGTCCTGCGGCACATGTCTGCCATTAATTTCCAAGCTGATGCTTTCGTTTGACGAGGAAGGCCCGGCAATGCCGGGTGCGGGCGGTCATCGCTCGCCTTTTGAGGACGGCTAGCCTAAATCGGCAGAACCGGTCATGATCGCGGGCGGACCTGACGGGAGATGAGGAAATGAAGGGCAATCCGAAAGTCATCGAATATCTCAACAAGGCGCTGACCAGCGAGCTCACCGCCGTCAACCAATATTGGCTGCACTACCGCCTGATGGACGACTGGGGATTTACCAAGCTTGCCAAGAAGGAGCGCGCGGAATCCATCGAGGAGATGCATCACGCCGACAAGCTCGTGACCCGCATCATTTTTCTCGAGGGCTTTCCCAACATGCAGCGCCTCGATCCCCTGATGATCGGCCAGAACATCAAGGAAATCCTGGAATGCGACCTCAAGGCTGAGTACGGCGCCCGCGCGCTGTATATGGAGGCGCGCGCCTGCTGCCGCAAAGAAGAAGACTACGTCACTATGGATCTGTTCGAGGAGCTGCTCGGCGATGAGGAAGGCCACATCAATTACCTTGAGACCCAGCTGAACCTCCTGAACGACATCGGCATCCAAAATTACGGCCAGCTCAACGCGCATTCCGCCGACGACATGCCTGAGGAGGGTGCTTGAGCTTGGCGCCGCGTCTCGACGGACCGCGGCTAGCCCCTGCGTCCGGTGGTCAAGCCAAACAGCTCGTCGTGTTCCTTCACGGCTATGGTGCCGACGGCAACGACCTGATCTCGCTGGGCCGCGAATGGGCGCGGGCGTTGCCTCATGCCGCGTTTGTCTCCCCCCATGCGCCAGAGCCATGCGGTATGGCGCCGATGGGACGGCAATGGTTCAATCTGACGTTCCGCGATCCGAGCGAGATTGTGAACGGCATTGCCAAGGCGGGCCCGGTGGTGAATGCCTTTCTCGATTCCGAACTTGAGCGCATGCAACTCTCCTCTCGCGCCCTCGCTCTTGTCGGCTTCAGTCAAGGCGCCATGCTCGCGCTCGCCGTAGGCCTTGCACGCAAACCCGCGCCGGCGGCGATCATCGGCTACTCCGGTGCGCTTCCCGGCATCGAGGCGATCAAGGAGCCCGGCAACCGCCCGGCGATTCTCCTGGTCCATGGCGACATGGACGAGGTCATCCCGGTCGATGCCATGCTGATTGCGCGCGAGCAGCTTGCCGCCGCGGGTCTTCCCGTCGAGTGGCATGTCGCGGAAGGTGTTGGCCACGGCATCGACGGCGAAGGCTTGCGCCTCGGCGGCGCGTTTCTCAAGCAGGCTTTCTCGCCTGCAACCAGATAGCGCCGGCGATTCTTCGTCTGG
>DATBSU010000172.1:0-14128 GCA_036559585.1 Methyloceanibacter sp. | reverse complement strand
TATCTCGCAAACATTAAGTTCGAGTTACGCTAGAAATACAACCATTACGCGCAGCGTACAATATCGAGTTTTCGCCAAGGCAGGGGCGCTCGCATTTCTACTGATTCCGTACTTGTGCCAAATCGATACGACCTATTATTTACAGTGTGATTAACCTTGCATCTACCAAATTTACCATTTACTAACTATATAACGTCGTGGCGGGGCTGAGAGTGGGGCCACGCCTCGAGCTTCGGCCCGCTCCAAGTTTTCGATTTTCAGAGGCACAAATGTCGGCGAGCTTGGTCGTTCGTTCTCGCGCGGATAGTCCTGAGATAACGCGGGCCGCCAGCTCGATCGAGCAGGCCGCCTGGAGCAATCTCGGCTTTCTCAATTATACCCGTGCGCATTACGAGTATTACGCGGAACTCATGGATGCCTATCCAGAGTACCAGCTCTGCCTCGTCGATGAGGAGACGGGATATCCGGTTGCCGTGGCAAACAGCGTCCCCTTCGCCTGCTCGGGCCCTGATGATTTACCGCCGGAGGGCTGGGACTGGCTGGTCGAGACCGCGGCGCGGCAAAAGGACAAGCCCGCGAACATGCTGGGTGCGCTCGCCGTGTCAGTGCCGGCGGTTCATCGCTCCAAAGGCTACGCGCGGATGATGATTCGCTCGCTCATCGAGCTCGCACAGCGCAAGGGCCTCGACGGCGTCGTCGTCCCGGTGCGGCCGACGGCCAAAGCGCGTCACCCGTGGGTGCCGATCGCCGATTACATGTCGTGGACCGACGACAAAGGCCGCCCTTACGATCCCTGGATCCGCAGTCATCTCTCCGCAGGCGGGCGAATGGTCGGGCCTTGCGAGCGCTCGATGGTGGTGCATGACCACATCGCGTTCTGGGAGAACTGGTCGAAGCAGCGCTTCAGCCAATCAGGCTCCTACGCGCTAGAAGGCGCGATCGCTCCGGTCGAGATTGATGTCGAGCGGCAGACGGGGACTTACGAAGAGCCGAACGTCTGGATTGCCTACGCGGGTTAAACGCTGCTTGGGCATGCGAACCGGCGCCAGCTCAGCTAATCCAGGTCACACCTAACGTACCGTCTGCTTTCCAGACTACCCATGCTGCATGAACTTCATTGCCAATGTGCAGTTCAAACGTGTCCGGGACGTCGGCAACGCTTAGCAGACGCAGGTTCGCGCCTTTATCCGATAGATTGAGCACAGTGCAAGCAACCACGGATCGCTTGTCGTCGAAGAAAATTCGACCTTCCTTGAGGGTGCGCCTGCGAGGCGAATGTCGCCGTTCGATCAACATAGGTTCAACTCGTACTGCGACTTTGTTCTTGCGAAGTAAATTGCATCGCTAGAATTGTCGAGCGAACCGGGTTGGGCGATTAAGGCTGTAATTGGCTGATTTATTGGTACCGCGGGGGGGGATCGAACCTCCGACCTCTTGATCCACAGTCAAGCGCTCTAACCAACTGAGCTACCGCGGCACGTTCGCGAGTCTTGCGTCGCGGGGGGAACCTAAGCGGAGCCATGCTGTCTTGCAAGCTGTGTGAACGGTAGAGTCCCGTCAAACTAAGAGCCCGGGCTCTTCAGCCCGGGCCGTTTCTGTCAAACCAACTGGGGACGTACTGAACAGGTCGACTAGGAGCCGCGCACTTTGTCCATAGTGCGCGACACTTGCGCCTTGATGGGCTCAGAGGTATCGGCCGCAATCTTGGTTGAAAGCGCTCGGATTTCGCCGGCCTGGCTCGCCATCGTATCGAATTGCTGGCGGATGAAGGCCGATTGCAGCTCGACGATCTCGGCGAGATTCTTGGCCCCGGCGAGATTCTTGGCAAGATCGAAGCCCGAATTCAGATTGCGCTGAGTGATGTCGATGAGTTTGCGGTTGAAGGCGGCAGCGCCTTGTCCGGCGGCATCGAAAGACCGCTCGAGCGCATCGACCGCATCTTCGAGCGCGTCCTTGGCTTTCTCATAAGCCTCTCTGGTCTGCGTCACCGTCTTCTCTGCCAAAGCTCGAACGCTCTCAGGAACAGTCGCATCGCGAGCCATCGCTTCAAAGTCGGCGGAGGCTTTCTTGAATGTTTCGCGCGCCTTCTCGGCGGCGGCTTGTGGTGTGTAGGGTTCATTCATGGCTGGTTTCCTCGGGTTTCATCACTGGACTTAACGCGCGGGCGGCGGTCCGAACTCACCCGTGAGCAGGTTATGCTGCACTGCAATATAAATGGTGCGGCGCAAAAAATCAAGCCTATTTTCAACGATGTCGACAAATTATGTGCGCACGGTCTAGGAAATGCGCTGAATTTGCCTAAATTTGTCTGGTGAGTCGCGTAACCGGTCTCTCGTCCTCGAAAGACCGGCGAATTAGCTGCCAGGCGCTCGCGCTACCCGAGTGTCGTTTGGGATTTATCCATGGCCGATGCCCGACAGACCTCTCGCATCAAAGAGGTGCAGGCCGACCGCGAGGCCCTCGAACACATCGCCCGCATGCTGGAAGGCCGCGTCTTGCGCGGACCGGGACTGACGATGCCCGATGAAGACAGCACGCTCGAACGGCTCAAGCTCGAAGGGACCGGTCTTGTCGCGCTGCTCGAGGCAATGCCGGCCGCAATCGGCATCCTGGCCGACGGCAATCTGATCCATGCCAACGCAGCGTTCGCTTACGCTTTCGGCTATCGATCTTTCGCCGAGCTGTTTGAAGCGGGCGGGCTCGACGCCATCGTGCCGGGTGGCCCGGCACTCCTCACGCTCGCGGCGAGCAGCAGTGAAAATGTCTCTGTCGATGCGCTGACGCGGGGACGGCGGCGCTTCAAGGCAAGTTTCACGCTCACACGACTCGACGGCGACGGCGAGATCAAGCTCGTACGGCTCATCGATCCGGAGGAAGTGGCGGCGCCCGCACCAACGGCGGCAGAGACTTTCGTGGAGACCGAGAAACCCATCCAAGCCAAAACTGTGGTTCCGTGGGATCCGGCGCAGGCAACGCGGCGGCTCGATTTCCTCGCCAAGGTCAGTCACGAAGTTCGCACGCCGCTCAATTCTATCCTCGGCTTCACCGAGCTCATGCTCGAGGAGCGTTTGGGGCCGATCAACAATCCGCGCTACAAGGGCTATATCGAGGACATTCATCAGAGCGGACTTTATGCGCTCAGCCTGCTTAACGATCTCCTCGACATTTCCAAAATCGAGGCCGGCAAGTTTGAGCTCGATTTCACCGCGGTCGATGTGCTTGAGCTGGTCGAAGATTGCGTCCACAGTCTGCAACCGATCGCCAAGCGCGAGCGCATCGTGCTCAGGACATCGCTGCCGCCAAATCTGCCGTCAGTGCTCGCCGACCGAAGGCGGCTGAAACAGATCCTGCTCAATCTTCTGTCCAATGCCATCAAGTTCACCAACCAGGGCGGTCAGGTGATCGTGGGCGCCAAGCTCTCCGACGAGGGCGAGCTTCGCTTGCGGGTGCATGACAGCGGGGTGGGCATGACGGCAGACGAGATCAAGTGCGCGATGCAGCCATTCCACCAACTCGATACCGCGCCACGCAAGCAAACGGGAACAGGGCTTGGCCTGCCCCTCACCAAAGCGCTGGTCGATGCACATCGCGCGCGCCTCGTGCTGACCAGCACGCCGGGCGCCGGCACTTCTGCCGACGTAATCTTTCCCCAGGAAAGGTTGGTAGAGATAGTGCCAACCGTGGTGAGTGGCGCGTTTGGCACCGGTGGCTGACAGCCGAGTTCGATTTCTCGCCATTGAAACAAGAGTCTAACCCTGGCGCGAAGGCCGCACTGCGCCGGAAGATTCTGCCGCACAAACTTAGAAGCCTTCTAAGTTACTGTTTTTGCAGACATTCTTGTTGACTTCGACCGAGTGCGGGCCCTAACCAAGAGGGTGCCGTGAGAGGCACTAAGTCCGATACTGGGGCCTTGAACCCCGGACCATTGGAGGCCAGGAATGCAAATGACGCTCCGGCGCAAAGGTCTTTTTGCGCTCCTCATCCTTTCCCTGCTTGGGTTTAGCGCCGCGCCGGCACCTGCAGAAGGTCCCGGCGAGGTCAATGTCTATTCCTACCGCCAGCCTTATCTGATCGATCCGCTGTTCAAGGACTTCACCGCGAAGACGGGCATCAAGGTCAATGTGATCTTCGCCGAGAAAGGATTGATCGAGCGCATGGCCGCCGAAGGACGCAACAGTCCCGCGGACGTGCTGCTCACTGTCGATGTCGGCAACCTCACGCAAGCCGTCGATGCCGGCGTCAGCCAGCCGATCCATTCGGAGATTCTCGACGCCGCGATCCCGGAAGCCTATCGCGACAAGGACGGACAATGGTTTGGACTGACGCGCCGCGCGCGGGTGGTCTATGCCTCGAAAGAGCGCGTGAAGCTCGACCACATCACTTACGAAGACCTCGCCGATCCGAAATGGCGCGGCAAGATCTGCATCCGCTCGGGCCAGCACGTTTACAACGTGGCGCTGATCGCCTCGATGATCGCTCATCACGGCGAGGAATGGACCGAGCAATGGCTTAAAGGCGTGAAGGCCAATTTGGCGCGCAAGCCCGCGGGTGACGACCGCATGCAAGTCAAGGGCGTCTATTCCGGCGAGTGCGACATCGCCGTCGGCAACACCTATTACATGGGCGCCATGCTGAAGAACGACAAAGAGCCCGAGCAGAAAGAGTGGGCGAACTCGGTGAACATGCTGTTTCCCAATACCGATGACCGCGGCACGCATGTGAATATCTCGGGCGCGATCGTTGCCAAGAACGCGCCGCATAAAGACAATGCGGTAAAGCTGATCGAATTTCTGGCGTCGGACGAAGGTCAGAAAGACTATGCCGAGGTCAACAACGAATATCCCGTGAAGGACGGCGTGCCGTGGTCGGCGCTGGTGCAGTCCTGGGGAAATTTCAAAGCCGATCCGATTTCGCTCAACGAGCTTGCCGCCGCGCGCAAGAAGGCAAGCGAGCTCGTGGACAAAGTCGATTTTGATGCCGGGCCGAGTTCTTGAGGGGGTGAGATGAGCGGACGAAACAAAATTGAGCCGGGACCGACGCGGGGCGGCATGCCGGCATTGCGCGGGCCGAATGCGCTCGGGGCCGAGCGGCTGGTGGGCGTCGGCTTCAGATGCTGGCTCGCCGGCTACGAGAGCGGCGACATCGCCTGCTGGGAACGCGGCTGGAATGCCTATTCGGTGGCGCTCGGGCCATCGCACGCGAAACGCGCCGTCACCGAGCTTGCTTGTTGGGTCCGGGCGCTTCGCGCTTCGGCGTCCCGCAAGATCGAATATTCGCCGGTCGGGTGCCCCGGCTTCTGCGCCGATGAATGTATGGCCATCGCCCTGATCGCCGCTTCCCAACATCATCGCTGTCCGGCAATGCGGGCTTGCGCCTTGGCACTGACCGGCTCCGAGCTGGTCGATCCGGTGATTGATGCGGCCAATGCCTTTGCCGATGCGCTGCAAGACGCCGAGCAGAGGCTGTCGCCAGAAGCCGTCGCTGCGCTCGCCGCGGCCTCACGCGGCGGAGGCAAGGACCTTCACGCCTCGCGGACTTGAGCGGAGGATGGAGGAGAAACCCGCCCTCTCCTTCCGGCTGCAGCGGCGCCTCGCCCGGCTTTGGGAGAGCGGCAATCTCGGTTGGTCACTCGGCGCTCTCGTCGTTTCGCTGATCGCGATCGCGCCTCTTATCGCGATTGCCACGCTCGCCGCGCAATCGAGCGGCGATGCCTGGCCGCATCTGATCGCCAACGTGCTGCCGGGCGCGCTTCAGACCACGCTGCTGCTAATGCTTGGGGTCGGCACGCTGACGCTTGTGATCGGCACCGGCACCGCGTGGCTCGTGACCATGTATCGCTTTCCGGGAAGCCGGGTCCTTGCCTGGCTGTTGCTGCTGCCTCTGGCGATGCCGACCTATATCATCGCCTTCTGCTTTCTCGAGCTGTTCGACTATTCCGGCCTGCTGCAGACCACGCTTCGCAGCGTCTTCGGCTGGACCAGCGCCAAGGATTACTGGTTCCCCGACATTCGCAGCTTAAGCGGCGCCATCTTCTTCATTAGCGCCGTGCTCTACCCTTATGTCTTTGTCACGGCGCGGGCGAGCTTCCTCGGCCAGTCGGTCTGCGTGCTCGAAGTCGCCCGCACGCTCGGCCGAAGTGCCACGGCGACATTTTGGGAAGTTGCGCTGCCGCTGGCGCGGCCTGCTCTCGCCGCCGGCGTTGCGCTTGCGCTTATGGAGACGCTGAACGATATCGGCGCGGTCTCATTTTTCGGCGTGCGGACGCTAACCGTCGCCATCTACGACACCTGGCTCGATCGCAACAGTCTGGCCGGCGCGGCGCAGATCGCCGGCGTGATGTTGATCTTTGTTTTCGCGCTGCTCCTGATCGAGCGCGCCTCTCGCGCCAAACAGCGCTTCCATCACACCACCGGCAAGTATCGCCGGCTTCCGGAAGAAGAGCTTCGCGGCTTTCGCGGTGCGCTTGCCAGTTTGGGCTGCGCGCTGCCGGTGCTGATCGGGTTTGTGCTTCCGGCAGGCGTCCTCGTTCACAACGCGATCGCGCATCTGGCGTCGGGGCTAACTGCGGATTTCTGGGAGGCCGCCTGGCACAGCCTGATGCTCGCAACGATTGCCGCGGTCGTTGCCGTCGGCTTCGCCTGCATCCTCGGTTATGCAGGCCGGCAGACCAAGTCCAAGCTGATCCATGGGCTTAGCGCGCTCTCGAGCATCAGCTACGCGGTGCCAGGCACGGTGCTCGCGATCGGTATTCTTATTCCGCTCGCAGGCTTGGATAATTGGGTCGATGGCGTGATGCGCTCGTTGTTCGGTATCTCGACAGGCTTGGCGCTGTCCGGGACCGCAGCGATTATCGTGCTCGCTTATGCGATCCGCTTTCTCGCCGCCTCGCTCGGAGCCGTCGAGGCTGGTCTTGGCAAGGTCTCGCGCAATATCGACGCCGCGGCGCGCACGCTTGGCGCAACCGTGAGTGGGGCGCTATGGACCGTGCACCTGCCGCTGCTGCGTCCGGCGCTCGGCGCTGCTGCACTCCTGGTGTTCGTTGACTCGATGAAGGAGTTGCCGGCGACGCTTCTACTCAGGCCCTTCAACTTCGACACGCTCGCGACGCAAGTGTTCACCTTGGCCTCGCTCTATCGCTACGAGGAAGCCGGTCTCTCGGCATTGACTATCGTGGTCACAAGTCTTGCGCCGCTCCTCATACTCCATGGTCTCATTGTCGCAGGTAGACCCGGCGCGTCGGCGGCGCGAGAAGTGCCGGATAGAACGCCAGTTTTTGCCATCCTTCGCTCTTGATAAGTCGGGAAAATTTGGAGCTGCGGGCTCGCTATCTTGGCGTATTCGGGCTAAAACACACTGGGTTCGCGACGGGGTCGCGGAAAGCACCATACATCGTGGCGCAAAACGGGTGGGTCGGTCGGTATGAAGCCTCGCCAATTAGCGTGGAAATGGCTTCTCTTCGGCCTCCTCGCGACGATCATCGCAGGCGCGCTCTCTTATCACATGCTTCCGGATTCATCGCGGGTCGCCGATCGCGTCGCGGCCGAACTCTCGGCATGGACTGGAGGTAAGGCAAGTTTCAGCGGCCCGGTCCGAGTGCGATATTTTCCCGACGTGTCCATCCGCGGCAAGTTTGAGCTGAGCGGCGGAACGCGGCTTCCCTTCGTGAAATCGATCATCACCAAAGAAGCGAAAGTTTCGCTTAGCCTGATCGATCTGTTGCGCGGACGGGTGAGCATCGATGCGTTGCGGCTGGTGCGGCCAAGAATCGTGCTGACGCAGACCAATAAGAACGAGCTGACGCAACCGCAGGATCCACGCAATCTTGCCGACGCCCTGTTTGCGCATGGCTCGGTTCGCGTCATTCATGTCCGCGATGGAACGCTGGTGTTTCGCACTGACAGCGGACTCGAAGTCGTCAACGATATCGATGCACATCTCGATGGCAGCGACGGCCAAGGTAGCGTGTCGAGTTTCGGGTCTTTCGTGCTGAGGAACGAGACCGTACGCTTCGCGCTCGATAGCACCGCGCTGACCAAGGACGCAGAAACCTCGACGCTTCCGCTCACGCTGACCCTGACCTCGGCGCCGATGAAAACCAAGATCGTCGGAAAGGCGATCTTCGGCGAGACAGCCACGTTGAGCGGCGACATGCGGGCCGAGATCGACAATGTGCGCCGTTTCGCGGTGTGGGCAGGAATCGATGTTCCGAACGGCTCCAACCTCAACGGCTTTACTGCCTCGGGGAGTTTCCGTATTGCCGGGCCGACGCTGACATTCGACGACGGCAATTTCACCCTCGATGGCAACAGCGCCGTCGGATTGCTTGCCATCACCAAAGGGGCAACACCGCGTATCGAAGCGACGCTTGCCTTCGACCGCTTGGCGCTTGGCCCCTATATCGAGCCCGCAATCGCGGAGGGTCAGCCGATCGGCCGGCTGTTGTTTGACTGGGCGCTGCTTCGGCATTTCGATGCCGATTTGCGTCTCTCGGCCGGCGCCATCGATGCCGGAAAGCTGAAGCTCGGGCATGGCGCGTTCACGATCACGGCCAAAGAGGATACGATCGTGAGCGAAGTCAGCGAGCTTGAACTCTGCGGGGGAACTGCCTCAGGGCGCCTCAGCACCGACGATTCACAGGTGCCCAAACGGCTTAGCCTTACGGCCAGTGTGGCCGATGTAGCGATCGATTCCTGCCTCGCTCAATTGGGACTCGACGTGCCACTGCAAGGAATCGGTGGCGCGAGACTAGAACTCGCGAGCGAAGGCCATGACGCCGTCGAAGTCCTACACGGTCTCACCGGCGGTCTTAAAGTGAAGGCGCGGAGCGGCACGGTTCCGATTGATCTCAGTCGGCTTGTGACGGCGCCGGCGCCGCTGGAGGCCGATAGCTGGAGCCGCGATAAGGCGACGGCGTTCGATACGTTGAATGCCGATTGCCGGGTCGCAGCCGGTCATATCTGGTGCCAGATGTTCAACATGCAAACGCCAAACGGCGTGGTGTCGGGCTCCGGCGACGTTGATCTGCCCCGGCAGGCACTTGATTGGAACTTGTCCGTCACCGGCCCGAAGACGTCCGCAAGGGCTCCCGCCATGACCGCGCCGGAGCCGCCGAAACTATCCATTCGCGGGCTCCTGACTCAGCCTTCGATCAGACGGGCGGGTCAGCAAGCGCTGGGCGAGGGTACGGTTGGCACCATAGCGCCCATCGTCTCGCCGCGCTGACGGCACCGGACCCGGCAATGACATTATCGACTCACCTTCGAACCCGGACCAGGGAAATTTCGCTCGGCGGCGCTGCACTCTGCATACTAGGTTTGACCGCAGCGGCTCATGCCGAAGATACCGCGAACTTGACGATCGCAACGTGGGGCGGCGCCTATGGTCAATCGCAGCAAGCCGCCTATTTCCAACCCTTCACGGAGTCTACCGGCACCAAGATCACGACAGTGACTTATGACGGCAGCTTCGATGCGATCAAGACGAAGCTCGGCGAAAGTCCTGCGCCAGACGTCGTCGATCTGTCGTCCGGAAGCTTGGACCGGCTCTGCCGCGACGGATTGCTTGAGGCTGTGGACCCCGCCACGCTCGGAACGAGTGAGGGTGACGCTGCGGACGATTTCCTCGCCGGCGGCCTCCCCTCGTGTGGCGTTGCGAGCATGGCCTGGGCCATGGCACTCGTCATCGACCGGCAGGCTTTTCCCAAGTCCCAGCCCACCACGATTGCGGACCTGCTCAATCTTAAAGTCTTTCCCGGCAAGCGCGCGCTGCCAAACGGACCCCGCTACACGCTCGAGCTCGCGCTGCTCGCCGACGGCGTCGCGCCGGACCAGGTGTATGCGGAGCTCGGAACACCAGCCGGCGCGGATCGCGCTTTCGCCGCGCTCGACAAGATCAAACCAGAGATCGTTTGGTGGAATAAGGCAACGGAACCGCTCGCTTTGCTCGCTTCCAAGAAGGCTTCGATCGCCGCCGGCTATAGTGGCAGGATTTTCCGCGCACTAGCCGGCGGTCGCGAGAGCATGGATCTCATTTGGGACGGGCAGATCTACGATCTCGACATCTGGGCCGTACCGAAATCCGCAGCCAACAAAGACTCGGCAAAACGCTTCATCGCCTTTGCCGCACAGCCTGAGCGCCTCGCCGCGCAAGCGCGCCTGATTGCCTACGGGCCGATGCGGAAATCGGCGATCCCGCTTGTCGGCAAGCAGCCGGAGATCGGCGTCGAGATGATGCGATTTCTGCCGACGGCGCCGGAAAACTTTAAGAATGCTCTTAAATTCGACGAGGCCTGGTGGAACGAGCATAGCGCGGATCTCGCCGCGCGCTTCGAGACTTGGCGCGAGTTGGCGGCGACTGCGCAAGGTGCAGCACCTGGGTCTAAGCCGTCGCAGCCGCAATAATTCGACGCAGAATTCACGCCGCTGCCGACAAGCAACAGCCCACAAAAAAGTGGTGAGAGTTGCGCAACTCTCGTTTGATCGGCTGTCGCCTTCATGTCATGATTTTGTTTCGAGAGAGGCACCGGGGATTCGCTCCGAGGATCTCTCCTGCACAGAACGCACGATCTAGAGCGAGAGCTGCGGTGCCAGAACGTCTGGCATCGGTGGATCCGCTAACGGGGCAAGCACTGCCGGAGGCGGGGCCGGCAGTGCAATTTTCAAGTAAGGGCGGCGGCTCGCGCCGCCCTTACTTTTTCAGAACGACCGATAGACTCCGACCGACACATAACCGCTCGGGTCGTCCTTGAGATAGTTCCCGGTGAAGCCACCCGATACGGTTATCTCGGTGTTACGAAAATAGATGCGGGTGAAAGCGCCGCCGCGCCCCGCATCATATTCCTCATTGCCGAGCGCGCCGCCCTCGATCCCAAGCGAAAGGCGCGGGGTCACTCTGTAGCCGGCACGCGCGAGCGTCTAATATTCCTGGAAGGCGGTGCCACAGGATGCATCGAGCGAAAGAAAGTGCGTGGCGAATAGTCAAACCAGCTCTCGGCCTGCAATTTGAGTCCGAGCTTGTGGCCCTGCACCGAGTTGTTCGGGTCGTGCGGCGTGATGTGCTGATCCTCAGCTTCAACACCGGCGAAGACTTTGAGGAAGAGCGATTGGTAGCGGAACTGATAGCCGATCAGTGCGGCGGCATAGAGGTCGTCGCCGTCGAAGTTGGTGGGAACTTGCACGCCACGCGAGGGGAGTGACCCGTCATATTGATAGAGGCCGAAGGCGCTGACTGCGCGCAAGCGCCAACCGTTTTCGTAGAGTCCCTTGCCGAAGGCGTAGCCGGCGCCCACATATCCACCGGCGGCGTTGTCGCTGGCGTCGAAGCCTGCGAAGAGTTCCATGTGAGGCGCGTCGTCGACATGAAGCGGTGGCTCGGCGCGCGCCGCACCCACCGTACTCATCACACAGACGACAGCAACCACGCCGCCACGAGCGTGGCGGCACAAGACAAGACGCCATCATTGTCGACATAACCCCCCACGGCCCCTACCCGGCCGCCGCATCGAAATGAGGATGCTGCAGCTGATAGTCGAAGGCTATGGGACGCTCAACAATTTGGACGCGTGCAATTCTATGCACTGCAACTCAGAGATGAAACCACATTTTCCGTGATTTGTTCTACACAGTCGCCATGAAATCCGATCGCTTCGAAACTTGGCTTTCCGCCGATGGCCGCGGTCTCTATTGCCGGCCGGGCGGATTCCACATCGACCCAAGTGGTGCGGTGGAGCGCGCCATCATCACGCACGGCCATTCCGATCATGCGCGGAACGGCCATGATTACGTGCTTGCGACCAAGGAAACGCTTGGCGTGATGGAGCTGCGGCTCGGCAGCGCGGCGCGGCGCGGCACACAGGCGCTCGCCTATGGAGAGACGCTCAAGATCGGCGATGTCAGCGTCAAGCTCGTGCCCGCAGGCCACGTGCTCGGCAGCGCGCAAGTGGTGATCGACTATAAGGGCGCGCGCGCCGTCATCTCCGGAGACTATAAGCGCGCGAGCGACCCAACTTGCGCGCCGTTTGAGCTCGTTCCTTGCGACCTCTTCGTCACCGAGGCGACCTTCGCGCTTCCGGTGTTCCGGCATGGCAACGCGAAAGACGAGATCGCCAAGTTGCTCAAGTCGCGCTCGCTGTTCCCTGAACGCACCCATGTGGTCGGCGCTTATGGGCTCGGCAAGACTCAGCGGGTGATCAAACTGTTGCGGGATGCGGGATATGAGCGGCCGATCTATCTCCACGGTGCGCTCGCTGGATGTTGCGCGCTGTATGAGAGTTTCGGGGTGAAGCTCGGCGAGCTCAAGCCGGCGACGGACGCCAAGCGTAATAAGCTTCCAGGCGAGATCGTGTTGGCGCCGCCGAGCGCGATTTCCGATCGCTGGTCGCGCCGCTTCGCCGATCCGCTCACTGCGTTTGCCTCGGGCTGGATGCGGGTTCGCGCCCGAGGGCGGCAGCAGGGGGTCGAGTTGCCATTGGTGATCTCCGACCACGCGGATTGGGACGAGCTTACTGCGACTATCGAGGAGACAGGCGCCGGCGAAATCTGGGTCACACACGGGCGCGAGGACGCGCTCCTCCATCATATCGAGAGCACCGGACGGCGCGGGCGCGCGCTCGCGCTGATCGGACGCGAGGACGAGGACCAGTGAGAGCATTTGCCTCCCTGCTCGATCGGTTGAGTTATACGCCATCGCGGAACGACAAGCTCAGGCTGCTTGCGGACTATTTCGCCTCGACGCCTGACCCCGATCGCGGTTTCGCCCTCGCGGCTCTGACCGATGGGTTGTTCGTCAGACTGCCGTTTCGCCGCATCTTGGGCGAGATGCTGAAGGATCGCGTCGATCCGGTGCTGTACGATCTCTCGCGCGACTATGTGGGCGACACCGCGGAAACTGTTGCGCTGCTCTGGCCTGCAGGAAAAGTCTGCACGCCGCCGCCAAGCCTTGAATCCGTCGTGACTGCTCTAAAAGCCGCAACTCCGGCGACCGCGCCCAAGCTGCTGGCAGGCTGGCTCGATTGTCTCGACCCAACTGGGCGCTGGGCGCTCCTGAAATTTGTCACCGGCGCGCTCCGGGTCGGCGTCTCGGCGCGGCTCGCCAAGACCGCACTCGCCGACTGGTCAGGCCAGAAGCTCACCGATATCGAGGAGGTCTGGCATGGCTTACGTCCACCCTATGCCGAGCTGTTTGCCTGGCTGTCGAGGAAGGCCGAACGCCCGGACGTGAGCGCCATGCCGACGTTCCGGCCTCTGATGCTTTCCCACCAGATCGAGGATCGGGAGCTCGCGCTGATCAACCCTGAGGAATTTGTCGCCGAGTGGAAATGGGACGGCATCCGCGTGCAAGCGGTAAAACTCGGCTGGGAAGCAAGACTCTATTCGAGGACCGGAGACGACATCTCGCATAGCTTTCCGGAGATCGTCGATGCGCTTCCGCCCGGCGTCGTGGTCGACGGCGAATTGCTGGTGATGCGGGGCAGCGAGGTGGCGCCGTTCAACGATTTGCAACAGCGCCTAAACCGGAAGGCTGTGACCTCGGCGGTGCTGAAATCCTTCCCGGCTCATATCCGTCTCTACGACATGCTGGTCGAAGGGGAGGAGGATCTGCGCTCCCTCCCCTTCATCGAACGCCGTGCAAGGCTTGAAGCCTGGCATCGTGCGGCGAGCCCTCCCCGCACTGATATTTCGGAAATCGTCAGCTTTGGCTCTATTGGCGACCTGGAAAAGCTCTGGTCGGGCGCGCGCGAGACCGGGATCGAGGGCTTGATGCTGAAACGCAAAGACAGCCCCTATCTCGCCGGACGGCCGAAGGGCCATTGGTACAAATGGAAGCGCGCGCCGCTCACGCTCGATGCGGTGCTGATGTATGCGCAGCGCGGTAGCGGCAAGCGCTCGTCCTATTATTCCGACTATACGTTCGGCGCCTGGCGGGGCGGCGAGGACGGCGAGCCCGAGCTTGTGCCGGTGGGGAAATCCTATTTCGGCTTCACCGACGACGAGTTAAAGGAGCTCGACCGATGGGTGCGTAACCACACCGTGGATAGTTTCGGGCCCGTACGTCAGGTCGAGCCCAAGCTCGTGTTCGAGGTGGCCTTCGACTCGGTCCACCGCTCAAGCCGGCATAAATCGGGGGTGGC
>DATBSU010000171.1:0-2964 GCA_036559585.1 Methyloceanibacter sp. | reverse complement strand
GAATATCCCGCCGACCTCTTCACGGTGCTCGATGCGCCGCCGGAGAATGGCGACGGACAACGCTTCCACACCGCGGACGGCCGCGCCGAGCTCGCGATCTACGGCGCGTGGAACGACGACACGCCGAAGAGCTATGTCGAGAACTATGTCGATGTGAGCGGCGCCGCAATCACTTACAGGCAAATCACCGACCATTTCTTCGTCGCCTCGGGAACGAAGGACGGGAAGATTTTCTATCAGCGCTGCAATTTCCTGACGCACCCGGACGCCGTGGTGCATTGCTTCTCGATCAGCTACCCGGAACAAGAGAAGACAGAGTGGGACAAGATCGTATCCCGCTTGAGCCGCTCGCTAAGATGATGCGCTACCGCTTCGCTATTTGAGCGCTTTTTTGTTTGCGCTACCGCTTCGCTGCTTGAGCGCGGGTTGACCCGAGGCGGACTCTATTGTGTAACGCGAGACGCGAAGCGCATCCCAGCTTCAATTATCCTCACCGCCGGAACAAGCCCGAATGGCCAAGTCGCCCAAATTGCCCGAGGAAGTGAACGGATTCCTCGACGAAGCCAACGCGACCAGCGAGCCGGCCAGGACCTCCTGGCTCGCCTTTCTCGCTCTGCTCACCTATGTGGTGGTGACCCTCGCATCCGTCAGCCACAAGGACTTGCTGCTTAACAGCCCGGTCAGGCTGCCCATCATCAATGCGGACATCCCTCTCGTCGGCTTCTTTCAATACGCGCCGGCGATGCTGCTGCTGGTCTATCTGTCGCTCTTGGTGCAGCACGTCATCCTGGCGCGGAAATACCGCAAATTCACCGACGCGCTTGCCGCCTATGAGATGAAAACGCGGACCCAGCACCTCGCCCGTGAGCTGGTGCATTCCTACGCGTTCTCGCAGATCCTGGCCGGTCCCGAACCCAATCGCATCACCAAGTTGATGATGCAGCTGATTGTCTACGTGACCTTCGCCTTCCTCCCGATCATCACGCTGCTTTATTTCCAGATCAAGTTCCTGCCCTTCCATGAGGTCTGGATCACCTATTGGCATCGCTTCGCGGTGATCCTCGGCTTCGCCATGCTGATCCTGCTCACGCCGATCATGCAGCATGCGCCGCCGAAGCGGAAATGGGACATCAGAGTTGGGCCGCAAGCGGAAGCCTGGGAGGCTTCGGGCCGGCAGGTGGCTCTCGTGCTTCTGCTGCTGCCGATCGCCGTTGGTTTCAGTTGGCTGATCGCCACGGTGCCGGACGAATGGATCGACCGGCGCCTGGGGTTTGTACCACCGGCAGCTGCGGGGATCGGCGCGGAGGACGAGGCGAGATTGTTGAACCCCATCGTGCGGCGTGTCGTCTATGACCGACTTCCCGATGACGGCAACAAGGGATGGTGGCGGCGGTGGCTGTTGTCCTATCGCGTCCTCATCGTGGAAGACACCGATCTCGGCGTCGATGCATCCGCCAAACTCGTGCTCCGCGAGCGCAATTTTCGCTACGCGCTGCTCAACCGGTCGGACTTTCGCCGCGCCGATCTGACCTGGGCCGATCTCCGCGGCACGCAAATGTGGAGGACTTCGGCAAAGGGTAAGCTGAACGACACCCAGCTTCAGGGCGCGGTCCTGAAAGAGGCGCAGCTTCAAGGCGCGCATTTGAGTTCGGCCTCGTTTCAGGGCGCCAATTTGAGTCTCGCCGAGCTTCAGGGCGCCAATTTGAGTTACGCCAAACTTCAAGGCGCCGACTTGAGAGGGGCACAGCTTCAGGGCGCCGATCTCCGTTACGCCCAGCTTCAGGGCGCGAATCTTGAAGGCGCCGCGCTCCAGGATGCCGATCTGGAAGGGGCGAAGCTTCAGGGCACCGTGTTGTCATCGGCTGAGATTTGGCTCGCCAAATTCCCTCTCGGTCTTAGCGAGCAATGGCCCGTTCCGCTTGGCTTGGCGCAAGTGAAAATGTCGGCGCCGACAGAGGACGCCAAGGCGCTGCTGAAACAGGGCATCGATACCGACATCACAGACCCCGAACTGCGAGGGGTCGTGATTGCCCGCCTCGATCAGATCCTACGCAACGAGCCCCCGAACTGGGACGACGGAACGAGCTGGGAGGGATACGCAAGAAGCGCGAAGGCGCCCTCGCCTCAGGAACTCGCCCGGTATCATGCCGAGTTGGCCTGCGACGACGCCGACGGCACCATCGCGACCGGCATGGCGGCGCGCGCGAAGGAATTTGAGACTGAGCATTTCGGCAAGGGCTATGCCAAGCCTTTAGCAGCTGCGCTTCTTGATGAGACTTGCAAGGGCGGCAAGGCCCTTACCGGCGAGGCGCGGGCAGCGCTCAAAAGTCTGGCTTCAGCGCCAGAGTGAGAATGGGTGAGCTTAGCGGGTGCCCCTTGACCGACTCGTGGTTTTTCAGTCATTCATCAGCCCGTTAGCGAAATAGGGGCGCCATGCTGCAATGGTTTCAGCGGTTGTTGCCGCGCCAGAACGTCTTCTTCCCCGCCTTCGAGCGGCATGCCGCGGTCATGGTCAAAGCGGCTGTTGCTTTACGCGAGATGGTCGCCGGCGGCGAGCCGCTAAAAGCCCGGTTCCAAGAGATCATGGATCTCGAGCACGAAGCCGACGCCATCGCCCGCGAAGTCCTGCTGGGCTTGCGCACCAGTTTCATCACGCCATTCGACCGGGCCGACATTCAGAGCCTGATCACCTCGATGGACGATTCCGTCGATCAATGTAAGGCGACGGCGAAGGCCATCATGCTGTTCGAGATGACGAGTTTCGAGCCGGACATGCGCAAAATGGCCGACGCGGTCGTCGAATGTTCGGAACTCGCACAACGTGGAGTGGCGAAACTGTCCGACGTTGCGAAGAACGCAGCAGAACTCAACGAGATCTGCCTGCAGATTACGCGCATCGAGGGGGACGCCGACGACGCTTACGACCGCGGCCTCGAACTGCTCTACCAGAAGGTCAAAGGCGGG
>DATBSU010000170.1:0-7511 GCA_036559585.1 Methyloceanibacter sp. | reverse complement strand
CCAAGGCGGCTGAAACTGAGGGCAATGTTTCGGCCCGCTGAATGATATAGCGGGTGCTGGGGCTATCGTTTTGCATTGAAATCCTTAAGTTTTCCTGCAACGAGAGATTGATTGCATTGGACGGCTTGTGCAATAGGACGTTCGGATCAATAGCGTGCGCCCCTTAAGTGATCGGGGTCGGCGGGGGGCCATGAAGCTCGGTTCTGAAATGCTGTTGGCCTCGCCCCGGCTCAAGGGCTTGCGTGTCGGGGTGCTCGCCAACCCCGCGTCCATCGACCAGCGCTTCCGGCACATTGCCGATCAACTTGCCCAATCCGGCGACTTCAAGCTCACCGCGATCTTCGGGCCGCAGCACGGTTATCAGTCGAATTTGCAAGACAACATGATCGAGACGCCGCACGGGAAAGATCCGCGGCGGAATGTGCCGATCTTCTCGCTCTATAGCGAGACCCGCGAGCCGACGCGGGAGATGCTTGGCCTGGTCGACCTCCTCGTGGTCGATCTGCAAGATGTCGGCGCCCGCATCTATACTTTCATCTACACCATGGCCAATTGTTTGCGGGCGGCGGCGCGAGCCGGGATTCCGGTGATCGTCTGCGACCGGCCCAATCCGATTGGTGGCGTGGCGGTCGAAGGTCCGACGCTCGAGCCGGGCTATGAGTCGTTCGTCGGACAGTTCCGCATGCCGATGCGGCACGGCATGACGGTGGCTGAGCTGGCGCTCTTGTTCAACGATCATTTCGGCATTGGCGCGGAGCTTGAGGCAGTCCCGATGGAAGGTTGGTCGCGCGAGATGTATTGGGACGCGACCGACATCCATTGGGTGATGCCGTCACCAAACATGCCGACGCTCGATACGGCAATCGTCTATCCCGGCACCGTGCTGTTCGAAGGTACGATGATGTCTGAGGGCAGAGGCACCACGCGGCCCTTCGAGCTGATCGGCGCGCCCTGGATCGATGGCGAGGGGTTTGCCGCACGCATGAATGCAGTGGGCCTGAGGGGCGTCTATTTTCGGCCCGTGAATTTCGAGCCGACCTTTCAGAAGCACGCGAAGATCAGTTGCGGCGGCTGCCAGATCCATATAACCGACCGAGCCGCCTTCGAGCCGGTCAAGGTCGGCGTGTCGTTGCTGCGGGAAGGATTAGGTTCGAAGCCCGGCGCATTCAAATGGCGCGAGCCGCCTTACGAATATGAGCACGACAAGATGCCGATCGATATTCTCGCGGGCTCGCCGCAATTGAGAGAGCAGATCGAGGCGCAAATTCCCCTAAGCGACATTGTCGCGAGCTGGCGCACCGGCGAGGTTGAGTTCGACGAGATTCGGAAGCCGTATCTTTTGTATTGATTTGAAGGACTTAGGCGTGGGTGCCGACATCGCGTTCATCACCGGAGCATCCGGTTTCGTAGGGTCGGCGGTCGCTCGTGAACTGTTGCGTGCCGGGATCGGCGTGAGGGCGCTGGTGCGGCGAAGCAGCCCGCGCAAGAATCTCGACGGACTCGACATCGAGATCGTCGAAGGTGACATGCTGGACGGCGCCGCGATGCGCCAAGCCGCAGAGGGCGCTCGCTACGTGTTTCATGTCGCGGCGGATTATCGGCTTTGGGCGCCTGACCCGGACGAGATCCTCCGCGCCAATATCGAGGGCACTCGGAGCGTGATGGAGGCGGCGCGAGACGCAGGTGCTGAGCGCATCGTCTATACCTCGAGCGTGGCGACGCTGAAGCTGCATGAGGACGGTACGCCTGCGGACGAGAGTGAGCCGCTCAGCGAGAACGAGGCGATCGGCGCCTATAAGAAGAGCAAGGTCGCCGCCGAACGTCTCGTGGAACGCATGGTGGGCGAGGGGCTGCCAGCGGTGATCGTCAATCCCTCGACGCCGATCGGGCCGCGCGATGTCAAACCGACGCCGACGGGACGCATCGTCATCGAGGCTGCAAAGGGCCGCATGCCGGCTTATGTCGATACAGGGCTCAATATCGTGCATGTTGACGATGTCGGCTCCGGGCATATCGCGGCGTTACGGCGCGGCCGGATCGGCGAGCGCTATATTCTCGGTGGGGAGAATGTGAGTCTGGCCGATCTGCTTGGCCGGATCGCGCGATCGGTGGGAAGGTCTCCACCGACCATTCGCATCCCAAGACAATTGATCTATCCGATCGCAATTGGTGCCGAAGCTTTGGCGCGGCTGACCGGCAAGGAGCCCTTCGTTACGCTCGACGGATTGCGGCTGGCAAAATACCGGATGTATTTCAGCTCGGCGAAGGCGGAGCGGGAGCTTGGTTACAGGCCGAGGCCGGCGGATGAGGGCATTCGCGATGCCATCGATTGGTTCCGCCAGGCAGGCATGCTGTCGTGACCCTAGCCGTTGCGATAGCGAGCGTCGCGCTCGGCATCTGGATTTATCTGATCTTTTTGCATGGCAATTTCTGGCTCGCCGATGAGCGCGAGGAGGGCAGCGCGCATGTCTCGAAAGGCGGTTGGCCGAGCGTTGCTGTTATTATCCCCGCCCGCGACGAGGCGTCGATGCTGCCGACGAGCCTCGCCTCGATTCTGGCGCAGGACTATCCCGGGAAGAATTCCGTCATCGTCGTCGATGATCAAAGCAGTGACGGCACACCGGATGCAGCGCGGGGCGTTGCGACCAAAGACGGTCGCGAGATCTCAATCGTCACCGCAAAGGCTCTGCCTTCTGGCTGGACCGGCAAGGTCTGGGCGCAAGCCCAAGGCATCGCTAAAGCCGATGCCGCTCGCTCAACGCCGGAGTATTTGCTCCTCACCGACGCCGACATTCACTATGCGCCGGACGCACTAAAGCACCTGGTCGTGCGCGCGAAGTCGGGAAATTACGTACTCACCTCTTTGATGGCGAAGCTCCATTGTGAAAGCTTTGCCGAGCGCGCACTGATTCCCGCCTTCGTCTTCTTCTTTCAGATGCTCTATCCGTTCTCTTGGGTGAACCGGAGTGACAGGAAAGTCGCGGCCGCAGCGGGGGGCTGCATGCTGGTGAAGCGAGAAGCGCTGAAGCGCGCCGGCGGCATCGAGGCGATCCAAGGCGCGCTAATCGACGATTGCGCGCTTGCCAAACTGATGAAGCGGCAAGGACCGATCTCGCTGCAGCTCAGCGAGGATGTCCGCAGCATCAGGCCTTATCCGACATTCGGCGACATTGGGCGCATGGTCTCGCGCTCGGCGTATGCCCAGCTCAATTATTCGCCGCTGCTGCTTGCCGGCACATTGGCAGGCATGGCCTTGGTGTTTTTCATAGCCCCCTTGCTGACTATCTTTGGCGGTTTCCCGACCAACTGGATCGCAGGATTGGCGTGGGCCTTAATGACGCTGTCTTTTCTCCCGATCTTACGTTTTTACGGCCAATCGCCGTTTTGGACCCTAGCTTTGCCGGGAATTGCCGCCTGTTATGTGGCGTTCACGGTCAATTCGGCGTACCAGCATGGCTTAGGGCGCGGAGGCATGTGGAAGGGGCGGAGTCAGGCCGAGGCCAAGACGCGATGAGTGTTGCGATCGAGATCGACCCGACCAAGACGGAGCACGGCGAAAATTTTCCCGTCGCGTCCCGCCTGATCGCGCCACGCTTACGCGGTGACGTGATGGCGTTCTACCGCTTCGCCCGCGCCGCCGACGATATCGCCGACCACGCAACGCTCGCCGAGCGGCAGAAATTCGCAGGCCTCGATGCGCTCGAGGATACGTTGATCGGCAAGCGGGATAGCGCCGCCGCCGCCCTTCCCTTGCGTGGAGTGCTCGCGGAGCGGAATTTGCCGCCGACCCATCCGCTCGATCTCCTCTCGGCATTTCGCACCGACGTCACCAAACGGCGTTATGAAGATTGGGACGAGCTGATGGATTATTGCCGCTACTCGGCGATGCCGGTGGGGCGCATGGTGCTCGATCTGCATGGCGAGGCGCCATCCACTTACGCCTTTTCCGATCCGCTTTGCGCGGCACTGCAAGTGATCAATCATCTGCAAGATTGCGGTAAGGACTACGCCGAATTGGATCGGATCTATGTGCCGCTCGATAGCATCGAGGCGCACGGCGCGCGCGTGGAAGAGCTGGGGGCAGGCCGCAGTTCGCCGGCTTTGCTCGCCTGTTTTCGATCACTTGTCGAGAAGACCAATGCGCTGATGCCGGAGGCCACCAAGCTTCCGCTCGCGGTCAAGGATACGCGGCTGGGACTCGAGACTGGCGCCATCGTCGCACTGGCGCAAAGGCTGCTTGGCATGCTCAAGGTCCGTGATCCATTGAGTGAGACTGTGCACCTAGGCAAAGGGGCGGCGCTGCTGGAGGGGTTGCGCGGTGCGGGCCGCAGCTTTACGGCGAGGTGGGTGCAGAAGAGCGCGTGACCATGAGCGGGGCGGAGCGACAGAGTTTGGCAGGCGAGGGCGCGCGACCGGCCGCGGCGGGGAGCTCGTTCTATCTCGCCATGCGGATTCTGCCGAAAGAGCAACGCGAGGCCATGTATCAAGTCTATGCGTTCTGCCGCGCCGTCGACGATATTGCTGATGATCCCGGTTCGAGGGCGGGGCGTCGCGCCAAGCTCGAAGCCTGGCGCGGGGAGATCGAAAGACTCTATGCGGGGAAGACGAGCGAGTTGACCAAGGGACTTGTCGCGCCTGTCACCACCTTCGGGCTGAAGAAGCAGGATTTTCTCGCCGTGATCGACGGCATGGAGATGGACGTCGCCCGCGACATCCGTGCGCCTGATTGGGAGGAGCTCGATCTTTACTGTGATCGGGTCGCGTCGGCGGTGGGAAGACTGTCGGCGAGGATCTTCGGCATCGACGATGCGAAAGGACGCGACCTATCGCATCATCTCGGCCGCGCGCTGCAAATGACCAATATTTTGCGCGATCTCGACGAAGATTTCGAGATGGGCCGCCTCTATCTGCCCAAAGAAGCTTTGCGAGAAGTGGACATCAAGGACAGGGACCTAGCCAAGGTGCTGAGCAATTCGGGGCTGGATAAAGCTTGTGGCCTCGTCGCCGCGCGGGCGCGAGACCATTTTGCACAAGCCGAGTCGGTGATGGAGCATTGTGCCCGCGAGAGCGTGCGCTCGCCACGCATCATGGCGTCGGTCTATCGCGCCTTGCTCGACAAACTCGTTGAACGAGGCTGGGCCCCGCCACGACAAGAGGTTCGCCCCTCGAAATTGCAATTTGCCTGGGCCGTGATGCGCTACGGCGTGGTCTGATGACAAGCGGAACCGTGCATATTGTCGGCGCCGGTCTCGCCGGTCTCTCCGCTGCGGTTAAGCTGGCGGGCTCCGGGCGCGAAGTCGTCGTGCATGAGCTGGCGCGCTATGCGGGCGGCCGTTGCCGATCCTATTTCGAGCCAGCGCTCGGGCTCAATATCGACAACGGCAACCATCTTTTATTGTCCGCCAATCGGGCCGCGCTTGCGCTGCTGAAAACAATCGGCAGCGAGGACAAGCTCGTTGGCCCGGAGCGGGCCGAATTTGCCTTCGCCGATCTTGTCTCCGGCGAGAGCTGGATGCTCCGGCCGAATAGAGGACCCATCCCTTGGTGGATCTTTGCGAGCTCACGTCGCGCCCCCGGTACAAGGGCGAGCGATTATCTGGCGCTGGCGAAACTGCTGAGGCGGCGTCCAGATCGGCCCATTGCGGATGTCGTCGCCTGCGAGGGACCGGCATATGATCGTGTGCTCCATCCTATACTGCTCGCGGCGCTGAATACGGACCTGCCGCAGGCCTCGGCTTCGCTCGCCCGTGCTGTGTTGCGCGAGACGCTCGCGCGCGGGGGTGCCGCCTGTCGTCCGTTGGTTGCGGTGGATGGACTGGGTGCCGCTTTCATCGACCCAGCGCTCGCTTATCTTGAGCGGAAGGGGGCTAAAATCCATTTCCATCATCAATTGCGGGGTATCGATTTGGGGTTCGAGCACGCGCGAGCGCTCGACTTCTCCGAAGATGCAGTCACGCTTGGTGCCAAGGACGCAGTCATTCTCGCGGTTCCGGCCGCCGTCGCAACGCTGCTATTGCCTGGTCTGTCAACGCCGACTGAATTTCATGCCATCGTCAACGCGCATTTCAAGGTCGCCTCGCCGCAAGGCCTGCCGCGCGTGGTTGGCGTCTTGAATGGCATTGTCGAATGGCTGTTCGCTTTTCCCGAGCGGCTATCGGTCACGATCAGCTGCGCCGATCGATTCATCGAAGCCGATCGCGATGCTTTGGCGGAGGAGATTTGGCGCGACGTGGTGGTGCTAACAGGCATCGAGGGTGATATGCCGCCATTTCAAATCGTCAAGGAGCGGCGCGCGACGTTTGCCGCGACGCCGGAGCAGAATCGCAGGCGCCCCCATGCCAGAACACGATGGCGCAATCTTGTGCTCGCCGGCGACTGGACGGCGACGGGGCTCCCTGCCACCATTGAAGGCGCGGTGCGTTCCGGGAACGAGGCGGCGCGGCTCGTCCTCAAAGGCTAGAGGGTTTCGATGACGGCAATCAAAGCGTCCCATGTGGCGGAGCCGAGAAGCGCCGAAGGCCTTTCTGGCTCAATCAAGCGCGCCACCGAGGCACTCTGCGCGCTGCAGAGGCCGGACGGTCATTTCGTCTTCGAGCTCGAGGCCGACGCCACTATTCCGGCCGAATATGTGCTGATGCGGCACTACCGCGCCGAGCCGGTCGCCACCGAACTTGAGGCGAAGATCGCGCGCTATCTTCGCCGCATTCAATCGAAGGATGGCGGCTGGCCGCTGTTCCAGGATGGTGCTTCCGATATCAGCGCCAGCGTCAAAGCCTATTTCGCGCTGAAGATGATTGGCCACGATGTCAACGCTCCGCATATGGCGCGGGCAGGGGCGTGGATCCTGGCTCAAGGTGGCGCCGCCAAGAGCAACGTATTCACGCGCAATCTGCTGGCGCTTTATGGGCAAGTGCCATGGCGCGCAGTGCCGGTGATGCCGGTCGAGATCATGCTGTTACCACGCTGGTTTCCGTTTCATCTAGACAAGATTTCCTATTGGGCACGGACGGTGTTGGTACCGCTGATGGTGCTGAACGGGCTTAAGCCTCGCGCGCAAAATCCCAAGGGGGTCGGCATTGCAGAGCTCTTCGTCGCGCCGGCGGATGAGGCGCACCATTGGCCGCAGGGCGGCGCGCATCAAAGTGTGGCATGGCGAAAAGTCTTTGCGGGTCTCGATCGCGTGCTGCGCGTGCTCGAGCCTTATGCGCCCGAGTCGACGCGGGCGCGTGCCATTTACGAGGCCGAGGAGTTCGTGACCGAACGGCTGAACGGCGAGGATGGTCTCGGCGCCATCTTCCCGGCGATGGTGAACTCGCTTTTGATGCTCGATGCGCTCGGCCGCACCGAGGCCGACCCGCGCGTGCGTGTCGCGCGGAGTTCGATCGAGAAGCTGCTGGTGATCAAGGAGGACGAGGCCTATTGCCAGCCTTGCGTCTCGCCGGTGTGGGACACGGCGCTCACGGCGCATGCACTGCTCGAAGTCGGCGGCGGCGAATGCGAGGCGCGTGCTC
>DATBSU010000169.1:0-7693 GCA_036559585.1 Methyloceanibacter sp. | reverse complement strand
TGAGCCCCGACAAAATCCGCGACGGCGTGGCCGCGTTCAGATCGCACGGCGACAAGCCGCTCAATCTCAATTTCTTCTGCCACACCCTGCCAGGTGACGACCTCGCCAAGGATCGCGCCTGGCTCGATCGGATCGCGCCCTACTTCGCCGAGCTTCAAGTCGAACCACCGACCCTTCCCCTCTCCGCCGGCCACGCGCCATTCGGTGAAGAGGAGTGTGCCGCCATAGAGGAGCTTCGGCCCGAGATCGTGAGCTTTCATTTTGGGCTGCCGGAAGCTTCCCTTCTCAAGCGTGTCAGAGCGACTGGATGCAAGATCGTCAGCTCGGCAACAACGTTGCGTGAAGCTCGCTATCTCGCCGAGCACGGCGTCGATGTCATCATCGCGCAAGGCGCCGAGGCCGGCGGCCATCGCGGCATGTTCCTCGAGACTGACGTCGCCACGCAGGTCGGAACCTTCGCGCTGGTGCGGGCTGTCTCTGCCGCCGTGAAGATTCCAGTGATCGCGGCAGGCGGCATTGCCGACGGTGAGGCAATCGCCGCCGCGCTTGCCTTGGGGGCCTCCGCCGTCCAGATCGGCACCGCCTATCTCACCTGCCCCGAATCCACGATCTCCGATTTGCATCGGAACGCGCTCGCCGATCCAAATCGCGAGACGGCCATCACCAACGTCATGACCGGCCGACCGGCACGCGGCATCGTCAACCGCTTCATGCGCGAGCAAGGTCCCATGGATCCCGCCGCGCCGAACTTTCAACGCGCGAGGCCAGCCATCGCTCCCCTCCGCACGGCGGCAGAAGCCAAAGGTTCCGCGGATTTCTCGCCGCTTTGGTCGGGTCAGGCGGCAAACGTGCCTCGAACAATGGGTGCCGGCGCGTTGACCCGATGGTTCGTCAAAGAGTTGATTTGATAAGACCGGCCGGCCGCTAGCCCTATGAGACCAGCACCTTTCCGGGCCTCGCCTCCGCTACCGGGAAGTCGAATGCCGGCAGATTGCACAAGCCGCCGCCGAGGAAGGTGTGATGCCAGAGCTGGGTCGCGACCACGCCGCCTAGGCCGAGGCTCGCAAAGGTTCCGAGCTTCTCGCTCACTCCGTTCGCAAGGGCCGCGCAATCTCGCGCGACTGCCTGCGTATCGAAATAACCGGTGCGCGCCAAACTTTCCGGGCTCAGGAGATCGCGCACAAAGGACGGTGGCTGCGCCAAGAACGTTTCGGCGAATGGCGCACGGAACATCGCCTTCGGCCGCCAGGCGATGTCCGCCGGCAATAGCCGCTCCGCCGCGCGCCGCAATAGGTATTTGTCCTTTAGCAACCCGCGCAGCTTCCATTTCGGATGGATACGCGCGGTATACGCGATCACGTCCTCGTCGAGGAATGGGTAGCGGGTCTCGACCGAATTCGCCATGGCAACGCGGTCACCCTTCTGACTGAGCAGCAGCCCGCCAAGCTGTACCTTGTAGCCGAGATAGAGCGAGCGATTGAGCGGGTGCCAGCGGCGCATGCGGGCGAGATCGAGGTCAAGGTCCTCATAGGCGACATGGTCGCCGAGCCTCTCCTTCATTCCGGCGCTGTAATAGCGGTGCCGCGCGGTCCCCACGAGATTGTAGAGAATGGACTGCGCATGCGGTCCGCCGATCATACGATCGATACGCGCGAACTCGCCAAACGAAAGATCGCGCGCGGCCCATTTTCTTGCCGTGCGGCTGATTGCGGTGCTGGGCCGGAACGCATCACCGATATCGAATGTCCGAGCGGCCTCCCTGATCTTGAACCAGAAATAGCCGGCCAAAGCCTCGTCGGCGCCTTCACCGGTGAGCACGACTTTGTATCCTTGCGCGCGCACCTCATGAGACAGCGCCAGCAGCGCCGCGCAAGAGGTATCGAGCACAGGACATTCGGCGGCGGCGATAAGTGCCGCGTAATTGTCGGAGATGAGGTTTGCGCCGGCCTCCACCACCGTCGGGTTTCCGCCGATGGCCCGCGCGGCTTGAAGCGCATTGTCCTTCTCGTCGAGCGCAGGATCCGGAACATGGATGGTAAACGACGGTAGCGGCGCACCATTCACCTGGGCCGCTGTCGCCAGCACATAGGCGGAATCGACGCCACCCGAAAGGTAGCCGACGACCGGAACATCGGCCCGCAGACGTATCTCGACGGCATGGGCAAAAGCGGCCTCGAATCCATCGATCGCCGATGCGTCGGAGGGATCGTCTTCGTCACCCCAATCGGGGAACTCGAAGTCCCAATATTTTCGCTCGACAGGAGTCGCCGCGCGACCGTCGCGTTGAAATTCGATCTTCAGGTAGTGTCCCGGCGGAATCGCCTCCACACCGGCAAACGCCGTGCGCCGCGATGACAGCGCGAAGAACGTAAACAGATGATCGAGCCCCCGCGGATCGGCTGCCGCCGGTACACTGCCTGACGCCAACAAGGACTTGATCTCGGAGCCGAACAGGAGGCTGTCGCCCTGCCGTGACCAGAACAGCGGGCAGATGCCGAAGCGGTCCCGCGCAAGCAGCACAATCTTCCGCGCAAAGTCGAACAGTGCGAAAGCAAATTGTCCCTTGAGATGAGGAAACAGATCCTCGCCGTGCTCCTCATAGAGGTGCACGATGAGCTCGCTATCGCTATGGGTGCGGAAGACATGGCCACGCGCCTCCAGCTCTCGCTTCCGCTCCGGATAGTCAAACAACTCGCCATTGACCACAACTGCAACCGTACGATCCTCGTTGAAGATCGGCTGCCGCCCATCCGTGAGTCCGAGGATACTGAGGCGCCGGTGACCTGCACCGATACCAGGCGCAAACAAGACGCCCTCATCGTCGGGACCGCGATGGGTTAACGCTGCCATCATGCGCCGGACCGTCGAAGGGTCCGGTTCCAGCCTGCCCTTGAGGTCGACGATTCCTGCCAAGCCGCACATGCGTTCTTACTTCCCTGTCATCAAACTGTGCTGGCCGCAATTGGGCAGACTGAGCGCTTCGACGCGCACCGTTCGTTCGGATTGCCGCGTCTTTGACCGGGGCGCCGGAGCCAGATGCGCCCCGACAGCGACCAACGCGGATTCGCTAGTCTTTTTTAGGGTGCTTTAACGGCCGGACTCAAGCGCTTCCGCGCCGTTAGCCAGGTTTTGTGCGAGAATCAGGCGCTGCGACTTTGTCGCGCGCCATTGCGCCACTGTCATATGAGGCTTATATGCAGTGCACAAATCACCGCGGGCCTTTCGGGCCCGCGTTTGCACATTCAGGATCCAATGAAACTCCGCAATATCGCTATCATCGCTCATGTCGACCACGGCAAAACCACGCTCGTGGATCGCCTGCTGCAGCAATCCGGCTCCTTCCGCCAGAATCAGCGGGTGGCGGAGCGCGCCATGGATTCCAACGATCTTGAGCGTGAGCGCGGCATTACCATTCTCGCCAAGGTGACCTCGATCTCCTGGCAGGACACCCGCATCAACATCGTCGACACCCCAGGCCACGCCGATTTCGGCGGCGAGGTGGAGCGCATCCTGCATATGGTCGACGGCGCGCTCGTGCTGGTCGATGCCGCGGAAGGCCCGCTGCCGCAGACCAAGTTCGTGGTGTCGAAGGCCTTGAAGATGGGGCTGAAGCCCATCGTCGTCATCAACAAGGTCGATCGGCCCGACGCGCGACCTGCCGAGGTCGTCAATGAGGTCTTCGATCTCTTCGCCAGCCTCGACGCGACCGAGGACCAGCTCGATTTCCCCATCCTCTACGGCTCAGCTAAGGAAGGCTGGATGGCGGAGAGCGCCGAAGGCCCAAAAGATGCCGGCATGCAGCCGCTGTTCGAACTTGTGTTGCGGCATGTCGCTCCCCCCGAAGTGGAGCAAGGACCGTTCCGTCTGCTTGGCACCATCCTGGAAGCAAATCCCTATCTCGGACGTATCGTCACCGGCCGCATCAGCTCTGGTGTTATTACGCCGAACGCACCCGTCAAGGTCCTCGACCGCGAAGGCAAGTTGATCGAGCAGGGCCGCGTGTCGAAGGTGCTCGCCTTTCGCGGGCTCGAGCGCGTCGCACTCGACGAGGCCGAAGCCGGCGACATCGTCTCGATCGCCGGACTTCCCGACGCCACAGTCTCACACACGATTTGCGCGCCCGAAGTGACCGAGCCGTTGCCGGCGCAGCCGATCGACCCTCCCACGCTGTCGATGACGTTCCGCGTCAATGATTCTCCGCTCGCCGGCACCGAAGGTGATAAGGTGACGAGCCGCATGATCCGCGATCGTCTGTTGCGCGAGGCTGAGGGCAATGTCGCGCTTCTCGTCACCGAATCCGACGAGCGCGACTCGATGGAGGTCGCTGGCCGCGGCGAGCTTCAGCTCGGTATCTTGATCGAGACCATGCGGCGCGAGGGCTTCGAGCTCAGCGTGTCACGGCCAAAGGTTCTTTTCCGGCATGACGAGAAGGGTGCGCTACAAGAGCCTATCGAAGAGGTCGTCATCGATCTCGACGAGGAGCATTCCGGCATCGTCGTGCAGAAGCTCTCCGAACGCAAAGCCGAGCTGGTCGAGATGCGGCCATCTGGCGGCGGGCGCCAGCGCCTGGTGTTCTATGCACCGACGCGCGGGCTGATCGGTTATCAGGGCGAGCTCCTGACCGACACGCGCGGCACCGGCATCATGAACCGGCTGTTCCATGCCTACGCGCCCTTCAAGGGCACGATCCAGGGCAGGCGCGAAGGCGTCCTGATCTCGACCGATGCGGGCGACGCCGTGGCCTATGCGCTTTGGAACCTCGAAGATCGCGGGCCAATGATGATTGAGCCCGGTGCGAAGGTCTATCGCGGCATGATCGTCGGCCAGCACACCAGGGACAACGACCTCGAGGTCAACGTGCTCAAGGGCAAGAAGCTCACCAACATCCGCACCACGTCGAAAGACGAGGCGGTGCGCCTGACGCCGCCGATCCGCATGGTGCTGGAGCGGGCGCTCGCCTATATCCAGGACGACGAGCTGGTCGAGGTCACGCCGAAATCGATCCGCCTGCGCAAGCGCTATCTCGATCCTAACGAGCGGAAAAAGGCCGAGCGGACTCGGGAAGCAACCAACGTCGCCTAAACGTCCCTGAACGAGGCCGGTGAACATGTTCGCCGGCTTTTCTATTGGGAAGACCCCCCTCCGCCGGTGCAAGAATCGCAATTCAATGCGCGGGCAATCCGCGCTAATCTCGCTTCATGCCGACCAATGTCATTCAGGTACGGGCTGCGACACGGCGCGATGCGCCGGCCCTCGCCGCCTTATACGCAGAAGCTTGGCGCGGCGCCTATCGCGGTATCATTCCACATCTGCCCCTTGAGCGTATGATCGCGCGACGCGGGCAGGCCTGGTGGGAGCGCGCGCTCGAGGACCGCTATCCGCTGCTCCTGCTCGATTTCGGCGGCGAGCCCGCAGGATACGCGACCTTCGGGCGAAGCCGTCTGCGCCACACGCCGGCCCAAGGAGAGATTTTCGAGCTCTACCTGCATCCCGTCTATCAGGGACTCGGTCTCGGCAGGCGCTTGTTCGATGCGACCCGTAAGCGCCTGCTCGATCGTCGCTATAAAGACCTCGTGGTGTGGGCGCTTGCTGACAATGACAGCGCTTGCAGCTTCTATCTTGGTCTGGGCGGCAAGCCGATCGCCGAAGGCGCCGAGCGCTTTGATCAAGTTGCTTTGCGCAAGGTCGCGTTCGCCTGGTGGTGAGACGCCCTCTTCGTGGATTCGATCTGAGTCGAATTCACCGCAATGACTTAGCGGGTCCTTAACCGCAAAATTTCTGCTTGCCTTAACACCCGCTCAGCTAAAACCTGATCCGCAAATTTTGGCGGGAGCGCGGGAGAAATGCTTTCAGCGGAGCTTGGTAAACGCGATCGCTGGGTGATGGCCGGCCTCGTTGTGTTGGGCCTGTTCACCCTCGTCGCAGGCGTGCTGTCGGGCCGCTCTGCAACAAACTATGTTCTTGCCAGGGACGCCCACGATGCCGCCACGAGTTGGGCCGGCAAGATCGACACCAAGCTGACTGTGCCGGGAGAAGCCGCTCGGAACGTGCTCGACAAAAACGTGGAGGTGCTCGACCCTTCGAGCTTCAATAGCGAGGGCTCTGGACAGGTCAAGCCACCCAAGCTCCAAGAGGACGACGACTTGGGTCTCCTCGGCGGCCTCGACAAGATGATGGTGAGCTGGGTCACCAAGCGAGCGGATCCCGCACGCGATGACTTTGTGAGCAAGCTCGACAGCTTTGCCGTTATCGGCCTCGATCGGAAACCGCTCGCAACCTCGGGTAATATGTCGCAAACCCGGCTGCAGGACCTGCTCGCCCGCAAAGACCTCGAGGCGGATTTCAATGCCGCCGTGACCCAACGCACCGTGACCGTCTCGTCCGATCTCGGCCGCGCCAACCGCGTGGCCTTCGTGCCCATGCTTCAGGGCGACAAGGTCGAGCGCGTCTACGCCGTCGATGTCAATCAGTCAGCCGCCTCTTTCATGACCAAGGTCTTGCTCACCGTCGTTACCCTGACGACAAGCCTCCTGATCGTGATGGGATTCTCGGTTCCAGCCGCGATCGCTGCGCGCCGCATTCGCGAGCGTTGGCTGGCCGAGGACCAGATCCGTTATCTGGCGCTGCACGATTCGCTGACCGGACTCCCCAATCGTGTGCAGCTTCGCCAACATCTCGACCGCGCCATCGCAAGGTCCCGCCGGCACAATCAGTTGATGGCCGTTCTCTGCCTCGATCTCGATCGCTTCAAGGACGTCAATGATACGCTGGGCCATCCAACCGGCGATGCGTTGCTTGAGGAGGTCGCGGCGCGGCTGAAGTCGAACGTGCGCGAAATCGACCTGGTGGGGCGTCTCGGTGGCGATGAGTTCGCGGTCGTCGCCGAAGATCTGGACGCAGCGGAGGGCGCAGTGCGGCTCGCACGCCGACTTTGCACCGCGCTTGCCGAACTCTATCAGGTAAACGGTCACGAAGTGTCGACCTCGGCCAGCATTGGCATCGCACTCGGCCCGATCGACGGCACTTCCGGCGAGACCCTGATGAAAGAGGCCGACCTCGCGCTCTATCGCGCCAAGCAGGACGGGCGAAATACCTTCCGCTTCTTCGAGCCGGCGATGGATGCTGCGTTACAGAAGCGGCGCCAGCTGGAGAATGATCTCCGCCGGGCGCTGCGCAAGAACGAGCTCTATCTCGACTATCAGCCGCAGTTCGACCTGGAGAGCGGGACGCTCACCGGTTACGAGGCGCTGGTGCGCTGGTGGCACCCGACCGATGGCGATATGTCACCATCGACCTTTATCCCGATCGCGGAGGAGACCGGCCTTATCGCGCCTCTCGGCGAATGGATCTTGCGCACCGCTTGCGGTTATGCGGCGACCTGGGAGCACGACTTGACCTTGGCCGTCAACCTTTCGCCGGCGCAGTTCAAGACCCAGGATATCGAGGCACTCGTCAAGAAGGTGCTTGCCGAAACCGGACTTGAGCCGAACCGCCTGGAGCTGGAAATTACCGAAGCCACGCTTCTGCAGAATACCGACGCCGTGGTCGAGACCCTGACGCGGCTCGATCAGATTGGCGTTTCCATCGCCATGGACGATTTCGGCACCGGCTATTCGAGCCTGTCCTATCTGACGCGCTTCCCGGTAAAGAAGATCAAGATCGATCGCTCCTTTATCGATACGCTTGGGGTCAG
>DATBSU010000168.1:0-7017 GCA_036559585.1 Methyloceanibacter sp. | reverse complement strand
GGCATATGAGCGACGAGGCCTGGGAGCGGGTCTGGGCGGTCAATCTCGACGGCACGGTGCGCTGCGCGCGCGAGGCCTTCGACCTGCTCAAGGCTTCAGGCAAGGGCTCGGTCGTCAATCTCTCCTCGGTGATGGCGACCAAACATACGCGGCAAATGAGCGTCTATTCGGCGACCAAGGGTGCGGTATCGGCGCTGTCGCGAAGCCTCGCGGTGGAATATGCGCCCTACAATATTCGGGTGAATTGCCTCTGCCCGGGCTATGTCGAGACCGCTTTGATCGGGCGCTATACCGCCAATCCGATGATTGCCAAGGGGCTGTTGGCGCAGACGCCGCTTAGGCGCTTCGGCACGCCGGAGGACATCGCCAATGCCGCGCTGTTCCTCGCATCTGACGAAGCGGCCTATATCACCGGCTCGAGCCTGCATGTCGATGGCGGCATGGGGACCACGCTTTAGGGCTTCGGCAGGGTCATGGTCTCAGCGATGAGATCATCCACCACGGCCACCAGCGCCGCCTGCTCGGTGCCGCCGAGCTCTTTCACCTGATCGAAGCGGGCGAGTTGGCGGTCGGCGGATGTGCCGCCCCGCACGATGGTTCGCGCATGGGCGATTTCCTTGGCGCAGCCGAAATAGGCGGCGTCCTCGGCCACGAGATCGAACAATTCTTCGAGCAAAGTCGGGAAGGGCACCAGCGCGCCTTCGCCGAAATCGACGAGACCTTCAGTAGTGCCGTAGCGCTGCGCCCGCCAGCGGTTCTCACGCACCAGGAAGGGCGGGTAATAGCGCCAGCGCTTGTTGTCGCGCCGCAAGCGATAGAGCATCCGGATGATACAAATGTAGAGCGCGGCGATGGCGATGCCGTCTTCGATCAGCGGACAGACATCGGTGATGCGCATTTCGAGCGTGGGAAAACGCGCGGAGAGCCGCAGATCCCACCAGAGCTTGGTGGCGTCCTCGATCAGGCCGGCGCTGACCAGGAGTTCGACCGTGCGGAGATATTCGCTGTAGCTCGAGAATTGATGCGGCAGGCCAGTGCGGGGCAGCTCGTCGAACACGGAGAGCCGGTAGGATTTGAGACCCGTGACATTGCCTTGCCAAAATGGCGAGGAGGTCGAGAGGGCCAAAAGATGCGGCAGGAAATACGCGGCCTGACCGAGCAGATCGATGCGGAGCTCGTCGTCGTCGATGCCGACATGGACATGCATGCCGCAAATGACGAGCCGCCGCACCACTTGCTGCAAATCCTGGGCGAGCACGTTGTAGCGCTCCTTGTCGGTGTGAAGCTGGCTCGACCATTGGGCGAAGGGATGCGTCGAGGCGGCGATGGGGGCCAGGCCGAACTCGCCGGCGATTCCGCCCACAGTCGATCGCAAGCGGATCAAATCGGCGCGCGCTTCTTGAATCGAGCGGCAGACTTTGGTGCCGACCTCGATCTGCGAGCGCAGGAATTCGGGGCTGACTTGTCCGGGCAACGCCTGCTGACATTTGGCGAGCAGGGCAGCAGGCGGCTCTTGCGCCAGGTCGCGCGTCTCCTTGTCGACGAGGAGATATTCCTCCTCCATGCCGATGGTGAAGCTCGGTTCGCGAATGGCCATCAGAGCGCGCTCCCGAGCACAACGCCAACGAGGTAGGCCATGGCCGCGGCTACAATGCCGATGGTGAAGGTCTCGATACCCGCGCGCCACCACGGCATCGGCGACCAGCGGCTCCGCATGGAGCCAATCAAGAAGAAGGTGAGCCCGGTCATGGCCGTTGAGACAGTGATCGATGCAGGCGTGCCGAGCACGAAAGGAAAGAGGGGCACCGAGCCGCAAACCACGAAGGCGAGGAAGGTGGTGAAGGCCGCTCTGGCGGAAGACCGATTGATGGGCGGCAGCCCATGCTCCTCCGTCATCATGGTCTCGATCCAGCGCTCGCGCTTGGCGGTGATGACCTTGACGGCAGCGTCCAGCGCCTCGCCTTCGAAACCCTTGCCGCGAAAGATTTGCCTGATCTCCTCGCGCTCACCCTCCGGCGCCTGCTCGACATGACGCTCTTCCATGAGGCGCACATGCTCATATTCCTCGGCCTCGGCCTTACTCCCGGAATAATTGGCGGCGGCCATGGAGAAACCGTCGGCGAAGAGATTGGCTGCACCCAAGATGAGCAAAGCCTTGGTGGAGAGGTCGGCGCCGACCACTCCGGCCACCACCGCAAAGGTCGTCACGGTGCCGTCAATGCCGCCATAGACCCAATCGCGCAAATAGCTCGCCTTCGGCCCTTCCGCGAGGCGATGGGCTATCTCAGCCGGGTGATGGCTGTGTTCGAGATGCCGGGGATCCAAGGGGTACTCCTTCGAGGGTCAGCTATTTGACACGGCCTTAACGCGGAAACAACGTTACCTAGCCACAACTCCATGAAGAGCTTATATAGCCCTGAGATTTCAGGAGAGTTTCGATGAACGTGCGTTGGAGTCCAGAAACCTGGCGGAACAAGCCGATCGAGCAGGCCCCGGTCTATCCGGATTTGGGCCAGCTTGCGGACGTCGAGGCTCAGCTTAAGAGCTTTCCGCCGCTGGTTTTTGCAGGTGAGGCACGCAGCCTGAAGGCGAAGCTGGCGCAAGTTGCGCAAGGCGAAGCCTTCCTGCTGCAAGGCGGCGATTGCGCCGAGAGCTTCGCCGAGCATGGCGCCGACAATATTCGCGACTTCTTCCGCGTGTTCCTGCAGATGGCAGTGGTGCTGACCTTCGCTGGCGGCGTTCCGGTGGTGAAGCTTGGCCGCGTCGCCGGGCAATTCGCGAAGCCGCGCTCCTCGGGGACCGAGGAGGCGAACGGCAAATCGCTGCCGAGCTATCGCGGCGACATCGTCAACGCCACCGAGTTCACCGAAGCCGCCCGCACGCCGGACCCGCAGCGCATGCTGATGGCCTATCGGCAGTCGGCGGCGACGCTCAACCTGCTGCGTGCCTTCGCGCAAGGTGGTTACGCGAATTTGGAGCATGTGCATCGCTGGACGCTGGGTTTTTTGAAGGATAGCCCGGCGGGGCATCGCTATGCCGATGTCGCCGAGCATATCGCCGAGTCGCTCCGCTTCATGCGGGCTTGCGGCATCACGCCGGAGAACACGCCGCAGCTTCGTACCTCGAATTTCTATACGAGCCACGAGGCGCTGCTGCTCGGTTACGAGCAGGCAATGACGCGGATCGATTCCACCACCGGCGATTGGTATGCGACCTCGGGACATTTCTTGTGGATCGGCGACCGCACGCGCCAGCTCGACCATGCGCATGTCGATTACTTACGCGGCATCAAGAACCCGATCGGGGTTAAGATTGGCCCGAGCATGAGCCCGGACGAGATGCTCAAGCTGATCGACCTGCTCAATCCGCAGAACGAGGCCGGGCGGCTCACGTTGATCGCGCGGTTCGGCGCGGAGAAGGTCGGCAAGCATCTGCCGCAGCTGATCAACGCGGTGAAGCGCGAGGGCAAGGTGGTTGTATGGGCCTGCGATCCGATGCATGGTAATACGATCAAGGCGGCCAATGGCTACAAGACCCGGCCCTTCGATCTGATCTTGAAAGAGGTCGAATCGTTCTTCGAGATTCATCGGAGCGAGGGTACCCATGCAGGCGGCATTCACGTCGAGATGACGGGGCAGAACGTCACCGAATGCGTCGGTGGCGCCAAGGCGGTTACCGAGACGGATCTGTCCGACCGCTACCACACTCATTGCGACCCGAGGCTCAACGCCGATCAATCGCTGGAACTCGCCTTCATCGTGGCCGAGCGCCTGAGGCGCGATCGCGAAGGGCGCCCGGAGCCTGAGCTTTCGATGGCGGCCGGGGAGTAGTAAACGATCGGTCTCGTTCCGTCGCTAGACAGTTCGGCAACTGCCGCTAAGTTCAATTCATGACGAAAAAGATCATTGATCAGTTCAAGCTGGCATGTGCGCAGCTGAACCCGGTCGTCGGCGATATTGACGGTAATATTGTGCGCGCCCGAGACGCCCGCGCCAAGGCCAAGGGCGCCGATCTGATCGCCTATACCGAACTCTTTATCACCGGCTACCCGATCGAGGATCTGGTGCTGAAGCCTGCTTTGCAGAGCGCAGCGCGCGAGGCCTGCGAGGCCTTGGCGAAACATACCGACGATGGCGGCCCCGCCATGTTGATCGGGCTCCCCTGGGGGGAAGGCCCGTTTGTCTATAACGCCATGGCGCTGCTCGATCATGGCCGCGTGGAGGCGATCCGGTTCAAGACCAATCTGCCGAATTACGGCGTGTTCGACGAGAAGCGGGTATTCGCTCCCGGGCCGTTCCAGGATCCGATCGCATTTCGTGGGGTCAATATCGGGGTGCCGGTCTGCGAGGACATTTGGAGCGAGGAAGTCTGTCGCGCCATGGCCAAGGCGGGTGCCGAACTTATGATCGTGCCCAATGGCTCGCCCTATTGGATGGACAAGCAGGATCAGCGCTATCTGGTGGCGGGTGCGCGGGTGCGCGAAACCGGACTGCCGCTCGCTTACGTCAATCAGTTCGGCGGGCAGGACGAGCTTGTGTTCGACGGCGCGTCGTTCGCGCTCGATCGCGCGGGCGAAATCGTGGTGCAGATGCCAGCCTGGGAGGAGGCGGTGATCACGACCGAGTGGCGCCGCGGAAGCGATGGCTGGGACTGCAAGCCGGGCCTGATCGCCAATGTCGAGGAAGGAGATGCGGCCAACTATCTGGCCTGCGTCACGGGTTTGCGCGACTACGTCAACAAAAACGGATTTCCCGGCGTGGTGCTCGGGCTCTCCGGCGGCGTCGACTCGGCGCTCTGCGCGATCCTGGCGGTGGACGCGCTCGGGGCAGACCGCGTTCATTGCGTGATGCTGCCTTATCTCTACACCAGCAATGAGAGTTTGAACGATGCGGCGGAGCTCGCTGTGAATCTCGGCGTGCGCTATGACATCCTCCCGATCAATGCGGCGGTCGAAGGGCTATCGAAGAGCTTCGCCGCGATGACCGACAAGGGTGGCGCGGACGCAACGGAAGAGAATTTGCAGGCCCGTGCGCGCGGCGTGCTGTTGATGGCGATCTCCAATAAATACGGGCCGATGGTGCTCACCACCGGCAACAAGTCCGAGGTCTCCGTCGGATATGCCACGCTCTATGGCGACATGAATGGCGGCTTCAATCCGGTGAAGGATCTCTACAAGGGCCAAATCTATGCGTTGGCGCGCTACCGCAACAAATCCAAGCCGAAGGGTTGTCTCGGGCCGGACGGCGCGGTGGTCCCCGAGAATATTTTGACCCGCGCGCCGTCGGCGGAGCTCAAACCCAACCAGCTCGATCAGGACACGCTGCCGCCTTATCCTGAGCTGGACGACATTTTGAATTGCCTGGTCGAGATGGAGATGCCGCTTATCGAGATCGTGGCGAGGGGACACAAGGCAGAGACGGTGAAGAAGGTCGAGCGCATGCTCTATCCGGCGGAATATAAAAGACGGCAGTCTGCGCCAGGGGTAAAGATCACGTCGAAGAATTTCGGCCGCGATCGCCGCTATCCAATCACCAACAAATTCCGAGAGAAGCTCTAAGCATGGCGGTCACCGTTCGATTCGCGCCAAGCCCGACGGGACGGCTGCATGCCGGCAATATTCGCACCGCGCTGCTCAACCATCTGTTCGCGCAGAAGCTGGGCGGGCGGTTGATCTTCCGGCTCGACGACACCGATGTCGAGCGATCGACGGAAGTCTTCGCCCGCGGCATTGATGAGGATCTCAATTGGCTCGGGATCGAATGGGCGGAGCGCTACCGACAGTCCGAGCGTTCCAAGCTTTACGACAAGGCCGTCGAGACGCTGAAGAAATCGGGGCGGCTCTATCCGGCCTACGAAACACCGGAAGAGCTGGAGCTGAAGCGCAAACGCCAGCTCGCGCGCGGACGCCCACCGGTCTATGACCGCGCGGCGCTGAAGCTTACCGATGAGGATCGCACCGCACTCGAGGCGAAAGGGATCAAGCCGCATTGGCGCTTCAAGCTCGAAACGCGCGATGTGGTGTGGGACGATCTGGTGCGCGGGCGGCAGCATGTGGATGCCGCCTCGCTGTCAGATCCGGTGCTGGTGCGGGCCGACGGCACCTATCTCTATACGCTGCCGAGCGTGGTTGATGACGTCGATCTCGGCATCACCCATGTGATCCGGGGCGAGGACCATGTCGCCAACACCGCGCCGCAAATTCAATTGTTCGAGGCGCTCAGTGCTGCGCCGCCGGCGTTCGGGCATCACAGCCTGCTGGTTAGCGCCGACGGACATGCGCTGTCGAAGCGCGACCGCGCGATTGCGATCTCAGGCTTGCGCGAGGAGGGGCTCGAGGCGATGAGCGTCACGAGCTACGTCTCGGCGATCGGCACGTCCGACCCTATCGTGCCGCATGCGAGCATCGATGAGTTGGTCGAGCTATTCGGCTTCGAGAAATTGTCGCGGGCGCCGGCGCGATTCGATGCGGACGAACTCAGGGCGCTCAATGCCAAGCTCTTACATATGCTGCCCTATGAGGCGGTCGCGGATCGGCTGAAAGCAATGGGTGTTGGCGGCGGTGAAGCGTTCTGGAATGCGGTGCGCGGCAATCTTGCCGTGCTCGGCGACGCCGAAACGTGGTGGCGGATCGTTCATGAGACCATCGAGCCTGAGATCGCCGACCGCGCGCTTTGTGGGACGGCGGCGGCGCTGCTGCCGCCAGAGCCCTGGGACGAGGGGACTTGGTCCACGTGGTCCGGGGCGGTGAAGGAGGCGACAGGCGCGAAGGGCAAGGCGCTGTTCGGACCGCTCAGGCTTGCCCTCACAGGCCGCGAGCATGGACCCGAGCTGAAATTGCTGTTGCCGCTAATCGGGCGCGCCCGTGCGCTCGATCGATTGCAAGGCAGGAAGGCGTAGCCAGCTTTCCGTCATACCGGCGAAAGCCGGTATCCAGCACAAAAACAACAGACAATTCTCCGGGGATAGCCGTTTTTGTTTTTCACTGGATACCGGCTTTCGCCGGTATAGCGGTGAGTG
>DATBSU010000167.1:0-17642 GCA_036559585.1 Methyloceanibacter sp. | reverse complement strand
GCTCTCGAAACGACTATGCGCTTCTTTCAGCGCATCGACTCTCCGTGCGATGACCTCGTCCTGCTTGAGGACTTTCTCCACCGCCTTGGTCTGGGCGCGCGCGAGCTGACCGTCGACATAGGCCACGAGCAATTCGTCACTCAGTTCGGTCATGTTGGGAGTCCTTTGGATATAATGTCTCGACCGTGGCGCTCAATGCCATGCCCCACCCCTCGCCCAAGCGATCGGCAAGATTGGCGCTGGCACGAATCAGCCGCGAGGCGATCGCATTCACCGAGCAATCCAGCACGCGTCCGGCGTCCTCGTAGTCGAAGCCCTCGCCATAAACGAGGAGAAGCGCGCTGCGCTGTTGCGGCGGCAGCTGACCGAGGAAGCCGGCTGTCACATCGTCGGTGATCTCATCGGGATAAAGCAGCGACTCGAAGTCAGAGTCGACCTTGGCTTGGCGCATGGGCTCGGCTTGATCACGAAGTTCCTGCAGCCAGAGCCGATAAATCTCGGCGAAGGCCCAGCGGTCGAGCGGCGTGCCGCGCTGATAGCGGTATTGCTCGGCAAGCATGCGCTTGAGCGCCCGGCCGAGCAGCGCCGTGCCGGCCTCTTTGTCGCCGATGAGAACATCGGCGAAACGCTTCAGCCTTGGCACAAGAATCACCAGACTGTGCCGAAACGGATCGTGGTTTTGACCTGCCTCAATCACGCCGCATTCCCCCGCCTGGAAGCGCGTTGGCTCACTTCGGAAGTTTTCCCCCGCGAATCACAAGATTAGCATATTTCGCTTTTTGGCAGGAAACCGAGTAGTTCAGGGCCAATTCTGAAAGGCTTTTCCACAGCTCTCGTCGAGTTCATCCACAGCTTCCGCAGGATTTAATAAAACTGTCAAAAAGCGCTTGCTTCAGTCACTGGGCTGCCCAATTGTTGCTCAGTCTAATGATTAGAGTTTCAGCTATGTCAGTGGTGTCTCAGGGGAGTGATACCAAGACCGCGCTGGACGGGAGCGCCGCGGGGGGGTCGCGGTTGCACGCCTTCACCAAGGCCCTCAGCAAAACCAGACACGCAACTTCAAACGCTGTTGCCGCAAGCCGCGAGGCTTGGGCAAAAGTCGCCACCTCGCAACGCGACGTTGCTCGGAGCGACGTCGCGCAACGCATCGCTGCACTCGCAGACAGGACGGCGGTACAGACCACGCAAGCAACCTCAACTGCAGTCGCGGCCGGTAGGACCGGCTTCACCAACGCCGCCGTGATCAGCAAAGAGTCGGTGCTACCTGAGATCGGCCGCACTGGCACGATGTTGCGCGAGCGGATGAAGCCGGAGCGGCTGAGGCAGGACTATCGCAACACGCTGATCTGGCTGCACGAGAATGTATTCGACAGTCCCATCGAGAAGTTGTTCTTCATTCCGACCAAAGGCCGCGTCGCTACGGACAGTGTCACGGTGATCGGCACGCGGCAGGCGGAGGGGCACGACTATCGTCCGACGCCAAGATTGGTTTTCGATTGGGCGCTCTCGGCCATCGATGAGGATCTGGGCAAGCTCAGCTTCGTCGATTACGGCGCCGGCAAAGGCCGTGCGCTGCTACTCGCCTCACAACATCCTTTCACGGCTGTCGGCGGCATCGAATATGCCGAGGAGCTGCACGACGCGGCGACGATGAACATCGCGCAATTTCCGCGGAGCCAAATGAAATGCCGCGATGTCGAATGTGTGCATGATGACGCGGCCGAGATCGGAGCGCTCGACGGACCGGCGGTGCACTATTTCTTCAATCCGTTTTCGCGCGAAGTGTTCGCCGAGGTGTTGCACAGCCTCGTCGCGTCCTATCGCAAGTATCCGCGGCGGCTCTATCTGATCCTAATCGAGCCGGTGGCGGAGGACCTCGTGGAGAAGAGTGGCATCTTCATGCCGCTCTCCCTCCCGCCATCCGCGCGGGCTCGCGCGCAATTGCTGAGCCCCTACAAGATCGCGGTCTATCGCAGCCTCGTCTAAGGACGCCCCTACTTCACGCCGAGCTTCTTCTGCAGGCTCGACGACGAGGTGGTGTACTGGAAGATCAGCTTCTTATCCGGATAGACATATTTGTGCGCGGCTTGCGCCATGAGCGCTGCCTCATGGAAGCCGGAGAGAATGAGCTTGAGCTTGCCCGGATAGGTATTGATATCGCCGATGGCGAAGATGCGGGGCTCGCTCGTCTCGAATTTCGCCGTGTCGACGGGAATCAAATTCTCGTTGAGCTGGATCCCCCAATCGGCGACCGGGCCGAGCTTCATGGTGAGCCCGAAGAACGGCATCATAATTTCGGTCTTCTGCTCGAAGGTCTCGCCGTCGGCACCTTTGACCGTGACCGAGCGAAGCTGACCGTTGTCGCCGTGTAGTTCCGTCACCTGCCCCAGCTTGAAATTTACGTCGCCGCTCTCGACAAGGGCGAGCATTTTTTGCACCGAGGCAGGGGCGGCGCGGAACTCGGCGCGCCGATGCACCAGCGTGAGCGACTTCGCCACCGGCTGAAGATTGAGCGTCCAATCGAGCGCGCTATCGCCGCCGCCGACGATGAGGACGTCACGCCCACGGAAATTCTCCATCTTCCGCACGGAGTAGAAGACAGACTTGTCCTCGTAAGCTTCGATGCCCGGCAGCGGTGGCCGCTTCGGCGTGAACGAACCGCCACCTGCGGCAACGATCACAATCTTGCATTCGAAACGCTTGCCAAGATCGGTGGTGAGGCGGAAGCCGCCGTCGAGCCGCTCCAGCGTGTCCACCCGTTGATTGAAATGGAACTCGGCGCCGAACGGCTTGATCTGCTCCATGAGCTTGTCGGTCAGCTCCTGGCCGGTGACCACAGCGAGCGCGGGAACGTCGTAGATCGGCTTCTCAGGGTAAAGCTCGGTGCACTGTCCGCCGGGCCGATCAAGGATGTCGATCAGATGCGCCTTGATATCGACGAGGCCGAGCTCGAACACGGCGAAAAGCCCCACGGGGCCTGCGCCCACGATGACGGCATCGGTCTTGATCAATTCTTCGGACATGGCATGCGCTCTTATTGAAGCTCGGCTCTAGAATTGTTTCGTAGGGATGCGGACGACGAGACCATCAAGCGCATCGGTGACCTTGATCTGACAGCTCAAGCGGCTCTCCTCGCGGATGTCGAAGGCAAAGTCGAGCATATCTTCTTCCATTTGCTCAGGCGTCCCAGTCGCCTCGCGCCAGGCCTCATCGACATAGACGTGACAGGTGGCGCAAGCGCAAGCCCCGCCACATTCAGCGGCAATACCGGCCACCGAGTTTTTCACCGCAGCCTCCATTACCGTCATGCCGGGCTCTGCCTCGACGACGCGTTCGGTTCCGTCGTTCTGAATAAAGGTGATCTTGGCCATGGCAGTGGCGGCGTTATCAATCGTTTCCGGTCGTGGGGACAGGCGGGAAGGAGTTCGCCCAGGGAACGCCGATCGCGAGAGCAAACCCGCCCAACGGCCACCGCTCTATAGGACAAATGGGGAAGAGACTCCAGCCTTTAGGCGCCCGGTTCCTGTGCCTCAAGCACGCTACCGATGAAGGCGTTCGCTTCGAGGACGGAGGATTCAAGTTGCGCAATCGAGGTGGCTCGCGATGATGGGTTTCCAGCTTCCGCGCGTTCGGCAGCTTCGGCAATGCGCCAAGCGCCAATTGCCCTCGCCGACCCTTTCAGCGTGTGCACGGCTTCACGCCATTCGCTGTCCGAACGCGCTGCTTTGACGCGCCCCAGATAGATCGGGGATTGGGTGCGGAAGAGATCCAGGACTTCGCGCTCCAGCTTCCGATCGCCAAAGGTTTGGCGCGAGAGATGGGTGCGATCCAGCGGAGACGCCGGAGTCGCGCCCGCTTGCAGCCGCGGCTGTTGCTTGGTGGCCATGGAGCGTCTCCTCGGTTGCCGAAACCAAATGCCAGTCTCGCCTGCACGCGTTAATTGGCTGTTTCTCAAGCGCGCTACCCGCAAGCGGTGTGACGGCAAAACAACGACAAGGCGGAAATTGCCTCAATTTGGGACGCTGGAAATCATAGAAACTTCAATATCTTTCAGTATCTTAAGCCGCGTAAAGCATATTCCGCGATTGCACTTTTGTTATGACTAAAAATCCGTTAACGATAGAGCAAGAGGGGGAATGCGGTGGGGCTCTTCCGAGGTGTATACCCCCGGAAGTTTGGTGTTTCCCGTGTACGCAAGCGTCGCGAGCGGCGGAGTATCGCGATCGTAGCGGCGCAATTCTCTCGTTTGTTAGTCTGGTAGTTGCGAGGAACGCGTGATGTCGCAGGAACAAGCGAAGTCGCCTTCTGTTGAGTCAGAGTCCGGCAAAGACGAAGCCAAGACGGAGCCCGAGGCGCGCGCGCCAGAGTTACAGAGACGGGCCTCGTTGACCGAGCGTCTTCGCACCGAGCAGCGGAACACCGAACCCCGAACCTCCGAGCTCGGGACCCAAGAGTCCAAGACCTCAGACCTCAAGCCTAAAAGCGAAGATGCCGGTGTGGCCGATCTTGGCGATGCAATGGCAGGAAACGCCGCCGCAAAGCCGATCACACGTTCCCGCCGGCCCGCAGGTCCCGCGCAGCGCCGGATCGCCGCAGCCGCAGCCAATGACGACGTGCCCTCGATCGGCGGACTGATTTTCGCCCTCCAGCAGCGACCTTCGCGCACGCCCTTCGTCTTTGCGCTGTTCGCCTCGATCGCCTGGTTCGTGATCGGCGGCTATTTCGCCTACGGTCAAATCTCAAACCAGATCGCCACTGGCGATGCCGCTTCCAGCGCCTCGGCTTTGACCGCGGCGATGACGATCCTGGTGCCGATCGCGATCTTCTGGTTCATGTCGCTGCTCGTCTGGCGCGCGCAGGAACTCCGGCTTATGGCCTCCGCCATGACCGAGGTCGCGGTCAGGCTCGCTGAGCCGGACAAGCTTGCCGAGCAGTCGGTCGCCTCGCTCGGTCAAACCATCCGCCGGCAGGTCGCGGCGATGAACGACGCGATCTCGCGCGCCATCGGCCGCGCGAGCGAGCTCGAAACGCTGGTCCATAACGAAGTCGCAGCACTGGAACGCTCCTATGGCGAGAACGAAGTGCGCGTGCGGGGGTTGATCAGCGAGCTTGCCAGCGAGCGCGAAGCTCTCGCCAATAACAGCCAGCGCGTGAGCGAGGCGCTAAAGGGCGTCGGCGCGCAAGTCTCCAAGGACATTTCTGCCGCGAGCGGATCGATCGACAAGAAGCTCGCCGAGCGTGGGCTGCAATTGACCGAACTCCTGGTGGCGCGGAGCAACGAGGCGGCCGATCAGGTACAAAAAGCGCAAGCCAAAGTCGCCGAGCACGTGCCGGGCCTGTTGGATCGGTTGACCAAGGAACAGACGCGCCTCAGTCAGGTCATCGAAGGCGCGGCGAAGAATCTCTCGGCGCTGGAAACGGTAGTCGGCGAGCGGGCCAACGCTCTCGACAAGACCTTGAAGGAGCGTACCGAGGCACTGACCGCTTCACTCGCAACGCGCATCAAGGGCCTGGAGACCGCAGTGGGCCAGGGCGCGCTCGTGCTCGACAAGACCTTGAGAGATCGCACCGATGCGTTCACCACCTCGGTGTCGCAAAACGCCGGCGTGCTCGACAAGGCCCTGAAGGACCGCACCGATGCCTTCACCGCAGCGATCGCGCAGAATGCCGGCGCACTCGACAAGACGCTGAAGGAGCGCACCGAGACTTTCGCGCAGACCATCGGACAGACAACCGCCGGGCTCGACAAGACGTTGCAAGACCGCACCACGGCGTTCACCTCCACGGTTAATCAAAGCGCAATTGCGTTCGACAAGACCGTGGCAGAGCGCGCCCAGGCGGCGAGTGCTTCCCTCACCGAGCGGTTGAGGACAATCGACAGCACGTTCGGCCAGCATGTCGCGGCGGCCGACAAGGTCTTAAGCGAGCACACCAAAGCCATCGAGGGCAAGTTCGGCGAGCAGAGCGCGCAACTCAATCAGCTGCTCGCCAATAGCTCGAACCTGATCAAGCAGACAGCCGACCAGGTCGGTTCACAGTCCAAGGAAGCCATCGGCGTTCTCACCAATCAGACGCAGGCGCTGCGGGACGTGTCGCGCGGGCTGTTGGAACAGATCCACAGCCTGACGCAGCGCTTCGAGAATCAAGGCCAGGCGATCCTCACCGCCGCCAAGGCGCTCGATAGCTCCAATACCAAGATCGACTCGATCCTGGAGAGCCGCCACCAGGCGATCATCGGCCTGTTGCATACCGTCAATACCAAGGCACTAGACCTCGACAATGCGATGCGGGGCTATGCGGGCACGGTCGAGAATTCGCTCGTCGAGGCCGAGACCAAAGCCAAGCAAGTCGGCGCCGCGCTCGCCCGCGACACGGCAGGTCAGGCGCAACAGGCGCTCGCTCAGATCGAACGCTTGCGCGAGGAAGCTCAGGCACATACGCAGCGCGCCGTCGGCGATCTCAAGGGCAGCTTCGAATCGGTGATGACGCAAATCGGGCGTCAGCTCGAGCAGATGCGCGGTCAGTTCGACAACACGTCGCGGGGCATGCGCGATGCAGCACGGCAGACCGCAAGCGATCTCGACCAGATGCGCATCGAGATGCAGCGGCGCATGGACAGCCTGCCGCAGCAAACAGCGCAAGCCACCGCCGCGATCCGGAAAGCCCTTTCCGAGCAGTTGAAGGAGATCGAGGCGATCACGCCTATGCTCAACCGCGCGGCCGATCCCGCTTTTCGTCAACCGTCTCCATCGCGCGCGCCGCAATTCAGGGAAGAGGCGCGGCCATTACCAAGCGAGTACGATTCACCGGCGCTGCCCCGCTTCGATGCCCAAGGGCAGCAGGCTTATACGCCAGAGCAAGATATCGGCTCGGTCGCGAACAGCCTGGCGCAGCAGCTGACCGGCGCGGCGACCCGGAGAAGTAGCGCAGGTCCCCTCCCCGGCCAGATCGACAACCGCGTGGGCGACCGCAGGCGCGAACAGCGCTGGTCGGTCGGCGATCTTCTGTCTCGTGCGTCCGAACCTGAAGCGCCTGCCTATGGCAATCAGGGGTTCCGCGGCGCGCCTCAAGTCGCCGGCGCCCAAGGCTTGCGGATCGATGAGATCGCGCGCGCCATCGACTCGCGCACGGCGTCTGAGGTCTGGCAGCGCTTCCGCGCCGGTGAGCGCGGCGTGTTGGGACGGCATCTCTACAGCACCGACGGGCAGTCGACGTTCGACGAAATCAGCCGGCGCTACGACCGCGACGGCGAATTCCGGGCCAATGTCGATCGCTATATGAGCGATTTCGAGCGGCTGCTGGGCGATGCCGAGCAGGCCGACCCGGACGGCCGCATGATGCAGACCTATCTCACTTCTGAGACGGGTCGCGTCTATCTCTTGCTCGCGCATGCGAGCGGGCGGCTGCGGTAGGGCAGATCGGCGACAAACAGACGAAAATTGCGCCCGTTGTGGTGACGCAATTTTGACGCCGTTGCTTCGTACAAACTTTAGGCGCCGCAAGGTAGAGTTTCGCTGCAACGGATCGAGTTTGTGGCGGACCATGAGAATCGCAGCAATAACCATCGCGCTCGGCTTAAGCGCCCTTTGTCTCAGCTCCGCAAGTTCGGAGGCTCGGGATCGCACGGGCACATCGCCACGATTCTGGGGGGTGTACACGCCCTATTACACGGCCCATTACTGGCCGTTGGTCGCTCCCGGTTATGCGACGTGGGGATGGGGGTGCGCGCCGCACTACAACGCTTGGGGCGATACACGACGCCAACTCTATGGATGCTCGGGCGGCAGCCGGCGCCGCTAACGCTTGGTCACCACCCAGGTGGTGGTGTCCTGCATCACTTCCGTGAAAGCCTGGTTCAGAGCCGCGACCGCCTGGGTCGGCGCATCGCTCGGCGAATTCACCCTCGAGGTGAATGACTTTTGCGCGACGACCTTGCCGGAATTGTTGACCAGCTTGGCGAAGAGCTCGACCTCGGCCGCGGCGTGGCCATTCGAGGCATCAATCTGGAAAGATCTCAGCTCGGTGGAAAGTGTGTAGTCACCGGAACTCGTGCCCACCGATTTGACTGCGCCGGAATTTTGAATGGTCTCGACCATGCGGGCTTGAACCAGACGCGGCAGGCGATCACCCCAAGCGACGCCCTTGTAATAGGACACCGTATTGGCGCTCGGTTTCACCATAATGCGATTGGTATCGAGCGGTGTCGCCGCCACGGGCTCGCTGACTGCGAGTTGGTATTTTGCCGATTTCGGCGAGGCCGCGAAGGACCGGGACGCTACGATGTCATAGGTCGTGGGGGGCGGAGAGCCGGCGCAGCCGGCTAGCCCCAGGCCCACTATGCCTAGCGTAACGATCGCCGCCGGCCTGAACATCACGGTTCAACCCCCTGTCGGCAAGCCACCCTTTTCTGGGCCCTCAGGGCGTGCTGTTGCCACGGGGAGTATATTCCGGCACTTGACTGCCACCAAGCAAAAAGCCCTTGGGATTAGCCTCGAACTTCTCAAGTATCCGGTTCAGCGTCACTGCGGTCCGCTTGCCTTCCCGCATGAAATTGCCGAATTCGGCGATACTATCCTTGGCAGTCTTGGTCAGGCCGGTAATATTGTCTCCAAGTGAGACATCAAGTTTCCCAGACAAGTCCTTGAAAGAGGCCGCACCCTCCTTGACGTTGGTGATGGCTAGCGAGATGTCGTCCGTTTTCTCCGCAAGCGCGGTCGTGACAGCCTCGATGTTGGTTACGCTCTTGTGGATGGATTCCTGGTTCTCGGCGACGAGATCGTTGAGGCGCGTCAGCAGAGCATTGGCGTTGTTCATCACTGCCGGGGCCGCGTCGAACAGACCTTGGCCCGACCCCGGATCGGCTTTGATCACGGGAATTGGGTTCTCAGCAGTGGCGACGAGAAACGGAGAGTCTGGCGTACCGGCACTGATCTGAATGCCACTGCCGCCGGTGAGGCCGAGCGACTGAATACCGGCATGGGAGTTCTCGCGGATCGGCGTGTCGGTGCGCACGCTGACCAGCACTTGCACGTTCCTGGCGTCTTCCGGGTCAAGCGCGAGCGACTGCACCTCGCCGACCTTGATGCCGTTCAAGGCGACGTTGGCGCCCGAGGTTAGCCCACCGACCGAGCCGTTGAAGACGATGTAGTATTGCTTGCCGCCGCCGGCGAGATTGGTCATCCAAAAAATAAAGACGAAGGCGAGCGCAAAGACGCCGAGCACGAAGCCGCCGATCATCAGATAATTGGCCTTGGTCTCCATGCAGTCTCTCTCCTATCGCGCGGCCGCCGCCGCGCGGGTGGCCGGCATCGCCGCGCGTGCCCGCTCGCCGCAGAAATATTCTTTGATCCAGGGGTGATTGGGCTTCTGCTGCAACTCCCCCGGCGAGCCGGTACGCACGATTTTCTTGTCGGCGAGCACGGCGACGCGATCGCACACGGTGAAGATAGTATCGAGGTCGTGGGTCACCATGTACACGGTGAGGCCAAGCGTCTTCTGCAGCTTCTGGATCAGGTGATCGAAATCCGAGGCCCCGATCGGGTCGAGGCCGGCGGTCGGCTCATCGAGGAATACGATCTCCGGATCGAGCGCCAGCGCGCGGGCGAGACCTGCGCGCTTGCGCATACCACCGGAAAGCTCGGACGGGTATTTGTGGGCGGCATCGGGCGGCAGGCCCACCATGGCGAGCTTGAGGAAAGCGAGATCGTCCATCATGGCTTGGGCCAGCTCTAAATGCTCGCGCATCGGCACCTGAATGTTTTGCAGCACGGTCAGCGAGGAGAACAGCGCACCGTCTTGGAACAATATGCCCCACCGGGTCTCGATGTCGAGGCGATCCTCCGGTGATAAGCCTTTGACATTACGGCCAAAAAGCTCGATTTCGCCGGTGTCCGGCTTGATCAAGCCGGTGATCACGCGCATCAGCACGGACTTGCCCTGGCCCGATCCGCCGACGATGGCGAGGATCTCGCCGCGAAACACGTCGAGGCTGAGCCCGTCCCAAATCTGATAGGCGCCGAAGCTCTTGGCGAGCCCGCGTACGCGGATCAGGACCTCTTTTCCGTTCTCTAAGATCACACCCCGATCCCCGACAGAAACATGGCGAAGATAGCGTCTAGGATTATCACGAGGAAAATCGCCTTGACCACGGCGCTCGTCACATGCTGGCCGAGTGACTCTGCACTCCCCTCCACCTTCATACCTTCGAGGCAGCCGACCAGGGCAATGATTATCGCGGCGAATGGCGCTTTCACCATGCCGGCCATGAAGTGCTGAAAGTCAACCGCGTCGTGAAGCTTGTCGATATAGGTGCCTGCGTCGATGCCGAGCACGGCCATGGCCATGATGCCACCGCCGATCAGGCCCATGATGTCGCCGAGAAAGGTGAGCAGCGGCAGCGCCACGACCAGCGCCAGCACGCGGGGGATAACGAGCGTGTCCATTGGATCGATGCCGAGGGTGCGCATGGCGTCGATCTCCTCGCGCATCTTCATCGAGCCGATCTCGGCGGTGAAGGCGGAGCCGGATCGGCCTGCGACCATGATCGCGGTCAAGAGAATGCCGACCTCTCGAAGGGCCAGGATCGCGACCATGTTGACGGCGAATGGTTCGGCGCCGAACGGTTTCAGCTGTACCACGCCCTGCTGCATCACCACGGCGCCGATCAGGAGACAGATCATCGCAATGATGGGCACGGCGCGCAAGCCGGCATGATCCAGATGATGCACGAAAGAGGTCATGCGGAAGCGCCAGGGCTCCTTGATCATGCGGCCGAGCGCGAAGGTCACCTCGCCCAAGAAGTTAGTAAGGAGGAGCGCGTCGGTGCCGACACCAGTGATGGCCTTGGTGCCGTCGTCGACGAATTGCTTGAGGGGCGCACGGGTCTCGATCTTGGGCCGCTCGGCACCACTCCTGCTCTTCACCTCCTCGATCAGGATGCGGAAGGCTTCGGTCGCCCCCGAATAGCGGGTGCGCAAACCGCCCGCCGACCAGGATGCGGCGGTTCGTTGCAACAGCATGGCGCCGGCGGTGTCGATCTCCGCGATGCCCGCGATATCCATCTCTCCGGTGAACTCGGGCGTCGGCGGGATCGGCACGCGCAGGCGCTTCAGCGCGGCATCGATCTGGGTGGCCTCGGCGACCGTCCAGGCGCCCGAGGCGATCAGGCGAAACGTCGTACCATGGAGTTCGACGCGGAAGCCCGGCGCCCGCGCCTGGGTCGAGAGTTTTAGGGTAAGGTCGCGCTTAAGCATGGCCCGGATCGGTAGTGCCTGGTTGCCCCGTGGAACAAGTTGGTTTTGCAGGAAAATCCAGGAGAAAGGAAGGCGATATGCAGCGAGGCGAAAACGTCCATGGTTAACGTCGTCCGCCCGGGCCGGCATCTCAAGGTCGCCGTCGAAAGGTGGCCGATTGCGGGCGAGTTCACCATCTCGAGGGGCGCCAAGCACGAGGCGGTCGTGGTGGTGGCCACAATCGAGGACGGCAGGTATTTTGGTCGCGGGGAATGCGTCCCCTATCCCCACTATGGCGAGAGCGTGGAGAGCGTGGTCGGCTCTATTGAAGCTCTGGCGCCGCAAGTCGCGGCCGGGCTCGATCGCGATAGGCTCGGCGATGCACTGCCGTCAGGCGCTGCGCGAAACGCCCTCGACTGCGCGCTTTGGGATCTGGATGCGAAGTCGACGGGCGTCAGCGTCGCGACGTTAGCCGGTGTCGGCCAGCTCAAACCGGTTGAGACGGCTTTCACCATCTCGCTCGCGTCACCGGAGGAGATGGCGCGGAAAGCGCGGGAGGCGCGCGATCACTGGCTCCTCAAGCTCAAGCTTGGCGGCGATGGCGACGAGGAACGGCTTGCGGCGGTGCGCGCGGCTGTTCCCGATGCACGGCTCATCGTTGACGCCAACGAAGCGTGGTCCGAGACGAATCTCGAGCGCATGCTTGAAGCGGCGACGGCCGCGCGAGTCGAGCTGATCGAGCAACCGCTGCCGGCAGGCGCCGACCAGGTTCTCGAATATTACGAGCGAAGGGTCCCAATTTGTGCCGACGAGTCGGTGCATGATCGCGCTTCGCTCGTGAAGATTGCCAAGCGCTACGATGCGGTGAACATCAAGCTCGACAAGACCGGCGGACTCACCGAGGCGCTCGCCACAATGGCGGAGGCGCGTGCGCGCGGACTCAAGATCATGGTGGGGTGCATGGTGGCGACGTCGCTCGCCATGGCCCCTGCCCTCGTTTTGGCGCAAGACGCGGATTGGGTCGATCTCGACGGACCGTTGCTACTCGCCCGCGACCGCGGCCTCGGCTTGATCTATGAAGCGGGCGAAGTCTTCCCGCCAGCGCCCGCGCTCTGGGGGTGAGGCTCAAGGCCCTCGATCACCAAGCCGCCATGCCAGCGGCGCACGAGCAAGCCGGCGCAGAGCACGGAAATAAAGGCCAGCACCGCCATGCCCGCGTAAGCCTCAGGACCGAACAGCCGATAAAGCGGGCCTGAGGCAATGGTGGCTAACCCCATGGCGAGGCCGGCAACTGCTGCGGCATAAATTCCCTGCGCGGTCGCTGCGCGATCCTCCGGCACGGCATGGGTCAAGAAGTGGATGGCGGCGAGATGCGCCGCGCCAAAGCTGAAGGCGTGCAGACTCTGCACCAGCGCCGTCAGCAGAAGCGGCGGCTCGAATGCCATGAGGCCCCAGCGGATGGTTGCGGCTGAAGCTGCGATCGCGAGCAGGCGCGCAGCACCGAGCTTTGCGATCAGCTTTCCAGAGAAGGCGAACAGCGCGATCTCGACGATGACACCGAAGGCCCAGAGCGCACCGATCGCTTCGCTCGAGAAACCTTGACGCTGCCAAGCGATGGTGCCGAATGCATAATAGACCGCGTGGCTCGCTTGCACGGCACTCGTGGCTAATAGAAACAGCAAGAAGAGCGGCGCTCGAAACAGCGCCATCGCCTCGCTCAGCTTGAGGTGGCGGTGCACGCCGTCAGTTGGCCTCACCTTTGCCGTCAGCGATCTCGGCAAGAGCATAGTGCCGAGGATCATCAAAACGGTTGCTGCCAGCAGTAGCGGCAGGATGGTCGCCGCCCCCCAACGCTGAATGATGAAGCCGGCGCCGAAGCTTGCGAGGATGAAGCTCGCTGAGCCCCAGAGCCGCACGCGACCATAGTCGAGGCCATGTTTGCGAATGCCGGCCACGGCGACGGTCTCGATCAGCGGCATGATTGTGGTCCAGCAGATGGCGAGCAGGATGGTCGCGGCAAGCATCGGCCAGAATCCGTCCGACGCCCAAAGCGCCAGGAATGAGAGCAGCGAACCGCCGCCGAGAATCAGCAGAATGGCGCGGCGATCCGTTGCCCGGTCGGCGGCGAAGCTGATGGCAGGCGTTGACAGGATGCGGACAAACAGAGGCGCCGCCAGCAGCAACGCGATGGCGTCCTCGCTCATGCCCCGGAAATGCAGCCAAACCGGCATATAGGGCAGGTAGAACCCGACCACGAGAAAGAGGGCGGCATAGAGGAAGGCGAGCCTGGCGGCGACCGGGGTTCCGATCGGCTTCAGGTTAACCGCGCGGGGCGCTTTGGCGATGGGGGCTTTTCCCGGCAATTAACGACTCGCTCTTGGCTAGTGGGGTAGGCTCGGGCCTTACCCCGAATCGCGATAACTTCGCTAGCCATGGCAGACACCGCCCCCAGCCAGCCCGTAATGGGCCAGACCGAGACCTCCAACCGGGGTCGGTCGAGATATGAGGTCATCGAGGCAACGCTGATGAGGTCGCAGGAGGGCCGCGCCTTCCTCGCCGAATATGCCAGACGCAATCGAGCCGCCGATACCGAGATGCTGCTCGAGGCAATCGCAAGATTGGAGCATATCATCCGCAGGCCGCAGAACGACCGCGACAATGAGGGCGTGTGGGGCGAACTTGTCGAGATGAGCGAGGCGATTGCCCGCATGCGGCGCGAAATCGCCGCCATCAAGCCGCCAAGCCAGATCATCGCGGCGACCGTCGAGCTGGAGCAGGTGGTCAGCGCCACCGAGAAGGCAACGTCGGAGATTCTGCAGGCGGCCGAGGAAGTCCAGGAAGTTGCCTGGACCTTGCGCGAGAAAGGCGTCGAGGCAGACGCTTGCGAGCTGCTCGACCAGCGCGCGACCGAGATTTACACCGCCTGCTCATTTCAGGACATCACCGGGCAAAGAATGGAGAAGGTGGTGAAGGTGCTGCATTTCATCGAGCAGCGCCTCAACGCCATGATCGAAGTCTGCGGCGCGCGCGGCGTTACCGACGAAATTCTCGCCTCACCCGAAATAACCGACGCGGAATTGCTCAACGGGCCGCGTCCCGAAGGCGAAGGTCTGAAGCAAGACGACGTGGACAGGGTTCTAATCGTGAGCGATGAGGCCGCGGACACCTTGCGGGACGTCCAGCAAGCCCTAGCAGTCGAACCGTTGGCGCTGGCAACCTTGGACGAAACCAAGAGCAAGACTTTATTCAGCTGATATTTTTCAGCTATTTCAGATAGTTAATAGAAAGTTAGAAAATTTCAGACGCGGCCTCTTGAAACTCCACTAGGCCCTTGCCATTTCAGGGGAGACGCGAAGTTCCCCCTTAGCGTCCCCCAAACTGACGCATGACAATGAAACGGCCCGATCTCCCCCCGATCGGGCCGTTTTCTTTTTGCGCCGCCACCGGCCGGCTTTCGGTAGCTCGGCGTGATGAGCAGCGAGCATATTCTCCAGGAACTGGCGCGCCGAATTCTCCCAGCTGAAGCCTTCGGCAAAGTTCCGTGCCGCGTCAGGGTCAAGCTCAAGCGCGGCGAGCGCCGCTTCCCTTAGGTCCTGATTGAGGACGCCGGCGGACGGATCGGTGATCACGTCGAGCGGGCCGCTCACCGGAAAGGCCGCGACCGGAACGCCGCTTGCGAGCGCCTCGAGCAAGACAAGGCCAAACGTGTCGGTGAGGCTGGGGAACACGAAAACATCTGCGGAGGCGTAAGCGCGGGCGAGGTCTTCACCCTGCTTTGCGCCGGTGAACAGCGCCTCCGGGTATTTGCGCGCGAGCTCGGCACTTTGCGGGCCGCTGCCAACGATTACTTTCTTGCCGGGCAGATCGAGTTCGAGAAAGGCCTCGATGTTTTTCTCAACGGCAATGCGTCCGACATAGAGAAAGACGGGGCCATCGCCGAGCTCGCGAATCCTTCGCGGGCGAAACAACTCGGTATCGACGCCACGCGACCACAACATCAGCCGATTGAAGCCCCGGGCAGCAAGCTCGTTCTTGAGCGAATGCGTCGCCACGAAGGTGCCCGCCGCACTGTTGTGAAAGCGCCGCTGCAGCGCATAGCACCAGGATTCGGGGATCGGGAGCCGCGCCCGCACATAGTCGGGAAAGCGGGTGTGGTAGCTCGTGGTAAACGGCAGACCATGTTTCCGGCAATAGGACCGCATCAGGAAGCCGAGTGGGCCTTCGGTCGCGATATGGAAGAAATCGGGCCGTTCGCGCTCGACGGCTCGGGCGATCGCAGAAGGCGTGGCCAGCGCCAGCCTGATCTCCGGATAGGTCGGCAACGGCACGGTGCGAAATTGGCATGGGGCGAGAAAGGAAACCTCAAAGCCGAGCGGGACGGCTTCTAGCGCCAGGCGCTCATAGGTGCGGACCACCCCGTTTACCTGCGGATGCCAGGCGTCTGTCGCGACGAGAACCTTCATTAAGCCGCGGCCTCGAGCTCCTCAGCGCGTACAGGCGAGGTTTGGAGATCTTGGTCGGTGTGCGCCCAGCGGATGATCTCGAATTTCCCGTCCTCGGTCTCGGCGACTGCCGTGCAACTTTCGACCCAGTCACCAGTGTTGATATAGACGATGTCGCCGACCTGGCGGATGGCGGCGTGGTGAATGTGGCCGCAGATCACGCCTTGCGCGCCGTGGCGCTTGGCTTCTTGCGCCAGCGCCGTCTCGAATTCGCCGATATAATTCACGGCGCGCTTCACCTTTTGCTTCAGATAGGCCGAGAGCGACCAATAGGGGAAGCCGAGATAGCGGCGGACCGCGTTCAGATGGGTGTTGGCCCAGAGCGCCAGCATGTAGCTCCAGTCGCCGAACAGAGCGAGCCATTTGGCGTAGCGCACGACGACGTCGAACTCGTCGCCATGCATGACGAGGTAGCGCCTGCCGTTGGCGCCAATGTGGATGATGTTGCGCTCGATGGTGATAGCGCCGAAGTTGGCTCCGCAGAATTCGCGCAAAGCTTCGTCATGATTGCCCGGAATGAGGATCAGTTCGGTGCCTTTGCGGGCTTTGCGCAGCAGTTTCTGCAGCACGTCGTTATGGCTTTGCGGCCAATATACGCCACGCTTGATCCGCCAGAAATCGATGATGTCGCCGACGAGATAGATGCGCGGCGTCTCGCAGTAGCGCAGGAAGTCGAGGAAGGCTTCGGCCTGACAGGCCTTGGTACCGAGATGGATGTCCGAGACGAAGATCGCCCGATACCGTCTCGCCCCATCAAAATCCACGTGTCCCCGCCGCTTTTTCATAACGATGTGCGGGACTTAAGCCAGAGTCGCGTTACAACGATGTGACAAAGTTGGGGTGCATGGTTAAGCCCGCGCCGGGCGATGCGGGCAAAAAAGAACCGGCCCGGAACAACCGGGCCGGTCTTCCCTGCGAAACGAGCCAAGCGCTAAGGTGTTGACCTCTTGCGGGCTTCGGCTCGCCCCCCCAAATGCTCCACTCCGTGTTCGGAGCGCTTTAGTTTCCCTCTAAAGCTTTCGCGCGTCTCACGCTTCCGGCGACTAGGCCCCCCAGCCCGTTACCTGACGCAAAGCTAGCCTAGGGCCATAGGTGCTTCAACATTCCGCAGGCAGTGGCCCGCAATTCATTCCCGACCTGTTGCGCAATTGCACAATTGTCTGACCGACGCAGAGGAAATTGCGCAGGCGTCGTGAAAATCGTATTTTTTTCAATGTTTTAGATCAGAGCGCAGATGACCACCCCAGTGGGATGAGGCGGTTGCAATAGGCGGACGGAGATCATGCATGGAGAGTTTGTGGCGAAAACTATCACGCGGCTTGTTGCAGTTCGGCAACGAGCCTTTTGGCATGCCATCGATGCATCCAATTGCGGCGGCAGCTGATTCGCCCGCGCGCTCAAACCATTAGGATCGGCGATGGGCCGCCGCCTGTTGCCCGTTCAGCGCCCATATGCATCATGCAGACAATCTGCGATGGGGGAAAATCGATGAAACTGCTGCGGCATGGCGATCGGGGCCAGGAAAAGCCGGGGATGCTCGATTCTCAAGGGCGAATGCGCGACCTTTCCGGGGTCGTCCCGGACATTAGCTGCGAAGCTTTAAGCAGAAGTGGGATTGAGCGTCTGACGAAGCTCGATCCCGAGAAGCTGCCGCTTGTGAGCGGCTCGCCTCGCATCGGAGCGCCCATCGGCGTCGTGCCGAAATTCTTCGGCATCGGCCTCAACTATCGCGACCATGCCGAGGAGACCGGCATGCCCATCCCCGAAGTGCCTATCGTGTTCGCCAAGGCGAGTTCCTGCGTGTCCGGACCCTACGATCCGATCCTGGCGCCGAAGGGCTTCGAGAGGATGGATTACGAGGTCGAGCTTGGCGTCGTGATCGGCACCGAGGCGCGGAGTGTCGCCGAGG
>DATBSU010000166.1:0-1916 GCA_036559585.1 Methyloceanibacter sp. | reverse complement strand
GATTCGGCTTGAAGCGTTGTTTTTCTTGACAATTCTACACCGTAGCCAATAGAGTTTGCGGTAGCCAAACTCGCTAGCACAGCCGCTGTCAACAATGACAGAGTGTGTCGCAGGCGAGTAGGAGGAATGGCGTGACCCGGTCACGACCGATCGCAGGAAGAGTAGGAGCGTGCGCCTTGGCGCCGCAGGTGGTCCCCCATAACGTTTTCCGTTTGAACGGATTGACCTTAAAGGCGCAGCTGCTCCTGCTTTGCGCCCGTATCGGCTACACGCCGCACACCAGCTTCCAGCACTAAGCTTACGGCCCTCTGGGCCATGTTCCCGCTGGAGGTTGACGAATTGACGAACGAATATCAGACCGCACAATTGAGAGAGCTGGACGCTCTCCACCATCTACATCCCTTCACCGATCACAGTTCGCTTCGGGCTGACGGCGCGCGCGTCATCGTCCGCGGCGATGGTCCCTACATCTGGGATAGCGAAGGCAACCGCATCCTCGACGGCATGGCAGGATTGTGGACATGCAGCGTCGGCTATGGGCGCAAAGAGCTCGCCGAGGCCGCCTACAAGCAGATGCTTGAGCTGCCCTATTACAATACGTTCTTCAAAACCACGCATCCTGCCGTCGTTTTGCTGTCGCGGAAGCTTGCCGAGATCGCGCCCGACAATCTCAACCAAGTATTCTATGGCTCCTCTGGTTCTGAGTCGAACGACACGGCGATCCGCCTGATCCGTCACTATTGGGTGCTCAAAGGTCAGCCCAAGCGCCGCATCATCATCTCGCGCAAGAACGCCTATCATGGCTCGACGATCGCCGCAGGCTCGATGGGCGGTATGGGCCATGTGCATGCCCACACCTATCCCCTCTATGAAGGCTTCCGCCACATCATGGACCCGTATTGGTACGGCGACTCTGAAGACGGCGAAACGCCGGAGGCGTTCGGCCTCCGCGCGGCGCACGCGCTCGAGGAAGAGATTCTGGCGGTTGGGCCGGAGAAAGTTGCGGCCTTCGCCGGAGAGCCGGTGCAAGGCGCGGGCGGCGTCAAGATCGCGCCTGAGACCTATTGGCCGGAAATTCAGCGCATCATCGACAAATACGGCATCCTGCTCCTTGCCGACGAGGTCATCACCGGCTTTGGCCGGCTCGGCACCTGGTTCGCGTCGCAATATTACGGCATCCGCCCGAACCTCATCAGTTTCGCCAAAGCCGCGACATCGGGCTACATCCCGCTCTCCGGCGTGATGGTGGATTACAGAGTCGCCGACGCGCTGATGGCCAATCCCGACGACTTCAATCATGGCTATACGTTCTCGGGTCATCCGGTGGCGTGCGCCGTGGCTTTGGAGAATCTGGAAATCATGGAGCGGGAGCGGCTGGTGCCGCGGGTCAAGGAATCGACCGGACCGGCGCTGGCGAAAATGCTCGCTAAGTTCAAAGACCACCCCTTGGTCGGCGAGGTCAGGTCCATCGGCCTACTCGGGGCCATTGAACTCGTCGCCGACAAGCGGACGCGGCGCCGCTTCGCCGATCCCGGCCGCGTCGGGCTGATCTGCCGCGATCATTTCTTCCGCGAAGGGTTCATCATGCGCGCCGTCTACGACACGATGGTGATGGCGCCGCCGCTGATCTGGAAGCAAGCCCAGTTTGACGAAGCGGAGGCGGTAATCGCCAAGGCGCTCGACCTGACACTGAACGACGTTGCCGGAGAACTCGCCGCATGAGCCGACCGATTGTCGTCATACCGTCTTGCACCAAGTTGATCGAAGATAACGTTTTTGACGCCGTGGGGCGCCAGTACTCGACGGCCATAGCCGAAGTGGCCGAATGTCAGCCTCTTCTCATTCCGCTTGGCGCCAGCATGACCGATATCGGTGCCGTGCTCGAGGTGGCCGACGCGATCCTGCTGTCTGGCAGC
>DATBSU010000165.1:0-2109 GCA_036559585.1 Methyloceanibacter sp. | reverse complement strand
GCTGGTCGGGTGGGGCAAGCTCGAGCGCAAAGCGACGGTGAGCGTACGAGGCTAGTGCTTACAGCCTGTCGTAGACCAGGCAGCAGCACTCTTTCATGCCGTCCCCACGCGGTTTGCACACCAGCTTCTCTTCGGTCCCCGCGCACGCTTGTACCAGAGAACTCGCGCCCATCGGCTGCCGGCAGGTCGCGGTGTAGTGCACGCATTTGCCGCCAAGTAATTCCGTGCTCGGGGGGCAACCGGCCGGCCCTGGCGTGACGCTCGACCCTCCACCGGTCTCGCCGCCAGGAGGCGGTGGGAGCTGTCCTTCGCCACTCGATGGCGTTTCGGCTGGTGGAGGTGACTCCGTTCCAGACGGCGGCGCATTCTTGCCGTGAGGCACGGCACCCGGGGAGGACCTGCAGCTGAATTTCCCGTCGAAGGTTCCGCACTCGAACGCCGCGTTCGCAGGTGCGAAGCATTCGACCAGTAGGCAAAGCGAAGCCACAACCAACGAAACGCAAATCAGGCGCATGAAACCAGTCCCCGCAAACCCATGGACATAATGGCATAGGAAGCGGATCGGAACAGCCAAACTATGGCAAGGCGAGCCGTCCCGAATCGGGCCTCTTGCCAGAAGCCCGATCCCTTGACACGATAGGTCCCTAAAGGCAGCGCGGGGGCGCGAATAGTGCCTTCCGCGCGTGAAAAAACGCCAAGGGAGGAGATCATGGGCCAAGCGCAGGGCCAACCAGCCCGCAGCGCCCGCTGCATCGCACTGGTTGGCCCATATCTCAGCGGTAAGACGACCTTACTCGAAGCCATATTGGCGCGAACCGGCGCCATTCCCCGCCAAGGCACCATGGCTGCCAAGAACACGGTGGGCGACGCCTCCGACGAAGCCCGCCATCACGGCATGAGCGTCGAGCTCAACGTGGCGACCGTCGATTTTCTCGGCGATCATTTCACCTTCCTCGATAGTCCAGGCTCGATCGAATTCCAGGCCGATGCCATCAACGCGCTGACCGCCTGCGACGCGGCGGTCGTGGTCTGCGAGCCGGACGAGAAGAAGGTGCCGGCGCTGCAATTGATCCTCAAACAGCTCGAAGATCGCGGGATCCCGCATTTCCTGTTCGTCAACAAGATCGACAAGGCGGAAGCCCGAGTGCGCGATCTGGTGCCGATGCTGCAGCCGGCCTCGACCAAGCCGTTGGTGCTGCGGCAGCTGCCGATCTGGGAGAATGACATCGTCACCGGCTTCATCGATCTCGCGCTCGAGCGCGCTCACGTCTATCGCGAGCATGCGCCGAGCGAAGTCATCGACATACCGGCAGCGCTTGCCGAGCACGAGAAAGAGGCGCGGTTCTCGATGCTGGAGAAGCTCGCGGATTATGACGACGCGCTGATGGAGCAATTGCTGGACGACGTGCCGCCGCCGCGCGACCGGGTGTTCGACGATCTCTCCAAGGAGCTCCGCGACGGGTTGATCTGCCCGGTGCTGATGGGGTCGGCGGAGAACGGCCATGGAATTTTGCGCCTGCTCAAGGCGCTCCGGCATGAGGCGCCGTTTGTGGAGCAGACCGCGACGCGGCTCGGGCTCGACAAGGAGAAATCTTGCGCCTTCATCGCCAAGACCTTCCACACCGCCCATGGCGGCAAGCTCAGCCTCGCGCGCGTGCTGCGCGGTAATTTCGCCGACGGCGCATCGCTCTATGGCGGCGCGGACGAAGAGCGCATCTCCGGCATCTTCAATGTCACCGGGCAAGAACCGCAAAAGCGCGGCGAAGCCAAGCAAGGCGACATTGTCGCGTTCGGCAGGCTCGATTCGACCAGGACCGGCGACAGCTTAAGCGAAGAGAAGGGCAAGGCGGGGAAGGTCGCTGCGCCGAAGCCGCCGGCGCCGGTGTTCGGTCTCGCCATCGCCGCGAAGGAAAAGAAGGACGAGGTGAAGCTCACAGCGGCCATCGCTAAAATCATCGAGGAGGACCCCTCGATCTCGCTGACGCACGCGCAGGACATGGGCGAGATGGTGCTGTGGGGGCAGGGCGAGATGCACTTACGCGTCGCCATCGAGAAGCTGATCCGGAAATACGGCATCGACGCTTCGACCAAGTCCCGCTCCATTCCCTA
>DATBSU010000164.1:0-6104 GCA_036559585.1 Methyloceanibacter sp. | reverse complement strand
CCGTCCGGGCTGAATTCCAAATGCCAAGGCCGCTGGCCGACCAGGATATAGTTCAGCACTTCTTGCGTTTTGGCATCGATGACGGCGACGCGATTGGCCGGGCCGAGCGCCACAAACACGAGCTTGCCGTCTTTTGAGAATTCCATGCCGACGGGCTGCAGGAGCTCAGGGCGGACGCCCGGCACTTCAAAGTGGATTTTCTTGGTCACCTTCCAGGTCTTCGGGTCGATCACCGAAATCGAGCCGCCAACCTCCGACGAAACCCAAAGCTGGCTGCCATCCGCAGTGAACTTGGCCTCGCGGGGGCGGCTATCCACCAGCACGTTGGCGATCAGCTTGTTGGTCGAGTTGTCGATCACGTGCGCCATGCTGGTCGATTCCGAGGTGGCGACGGTCAATTTGCCATCGGCGCTCACGGTCATGCCTTCAGGCTCCACGCCGACTGGGACCTCGGCCAGCACGTCGCCGCTCTTGATATCCATGATGGTGACGAGGCTGTCATCCTCATTGGCAATGTAGATAATCTTGCCCGCAGGATCGACCGCCATCAGCTCCGGATCCGGACCGGAGTCCAACTGCCGCGACACCTCGAGCTTCTTGGTGTCGATCACGTCCATGATGTCGCCGTCGCCGGCGGCGACGAAGAGCTCGGTGTTGTCGGGGCTCAGCACGATACCACGCGGCCTCCGCGCGACCTTGATGGTCTTGACGACCTCCAAGGACTTGCCGTCAACGACGGTGATGGTGTTGTCCTTCTCGTTGGAGACGAAGATGGTCTCTGCCAGAGCCGGCGTGGCAAACAACAGAGCCACTGCAGCGGCGGTCGCGGGGACAGTGAGACGGGTCATTTGGCGTTACCTTCGGTTGGGAATTTGCATTTGGTCTCGGGTTTGTCGAAGCCGAGCGTGTCGGTGAGGTTGGTTTCGTGCAGGAAGCCTTCCTGCGGTGACGTCGAGACGGGAACGCGGGTGCCGCCGCCAAGCACGATGGGCTGGCGCATTTGATGATCCCAAGTGCGGAAACTCATCGCCTGACCCTTGAAGCCCTCGAGCTTGAATTGATCGGAGAGAAAATAGGCCTTCACGTCTTGCGTCGTGGTCTTGCCGGACTTCATCGCGGCATCGGCCAGAGCCCTCATGGCGAGCCAAGCGGTGTAGTCGCGCTCGACGGGCTTGCGTTTGGCGATGCGGGGAATCGCGTTCTGGAAATGCATGGCGCCAGACTCGGTATAGGACTGGTCCCAGGCAACGGCCTGCAGGCCTTGGGTGCCGACGACGGGACGCGGCAGCGCGGTGCGATACATCAGGTAATCGCCAAAATCGTCATCGCTGTTGATGACCCAGAGCACGTCGTGGTCGGGAGCGGTTTCGGTCTCCTGCGGGATCTGCGTCTGGATTTGCTGATGTCCTGAATCCAAATTCCGGGCGCCGGGCGGCAGCGAATAGATCTTGTCCTCGACGACCTTGCCGCCGAAGCGCGCGGCCGAGCGTTTCACTTGCGCGACATAATCCTTATCTTGCGGGGTGTCGCGCCGCATCACGAACCAGCGCGGCCATTTCTTCCAGATCAGATATTGCGCCAACGCGTCGGCGCGCATCGCGTAGTCTGGGATGACATGAAAGACGTTGATGCGGCATTGCTCTTGACGGAGCGCGGTGGCGCTTGAGCGAATGTTCATGATGACGGAGTTCTTGGCTTCTGGCAGATCGGCAACCGCCAGCAGATCGGCCGACTCCAGATCGGCGATGATGAAGGTGGGCCCGTCCTTGAAGATCTCCTTGGCCTTGGCGACGATGTCGCCGTCGGCGGGCAGAATCGCTTCTTTCAGCTCGAAGGAATTGCCGACGAAATTGCCTGCCTGGTTAATTTCCTTGAGCCCAAGGCGCGCGCCCTGAATGCCCTTATCGGTAATCGGCTTCTCGGCATAAGACAGCGGCAGCGGCTCCGGATAGCGCTTGCCGAGATAGGTGATCGGCATGGGCGGCGCGGAATTCGCCGGCGCTCCGGCGGGCGCCGCTTCAGTTGCGGCGGCCGGCGCTGCCTTGTCGGCGGGCGCGGCGTCGATTGCTTTGTCGGCGGGTGCGGCGTCTTCAGTTGCTTTCGTGGCGGGAGTACCCGGCTCAGGGTCGGCTGCAAAGACCGGCGGGCTCAAAAGAGCCAACACGGTCAAGGACGCCAAAATGGCAAAGCATCGACGATGGCGAAAACGCAGACCGGGGACCGACAAACTCAACATTGGCAATGGTTCGCTTAGAGGAATCGGGGGCGTCCAATTCGCGCACTATTGTTCAGACTTGCCCGTACTTAGCAATGCGCACTGCACAATATGGGTGGCACGACGGTGAATACCAGCATCCAATTATTCCAAGGTTATCCGTTAGTTGCATGTGAACTTTTGGCAATGATGCTGCCAAGCTCGGCAAGCTTTCTGCCAAGTGTGGGCGAGAGTTTCACCACTCAAGACATGCAAGTTGAAAGCCGCCAAGCCAGAGCTTGACGGCCTTCAAACGTAAACCGGCCTACGGCCTATTGCAGCGGCGGCTTGGTCGCCGAGCTCGGGTTCACCGAGCGGATAAAAGTAATGATCTTCCAGGCGTCGTCGGAGGTCTTGAGGATGCCGCCGAAGGGAGGCATCGGACCGACGACCACTTCCTGCTTGATGCGTTTGTAGCCCATCTCCTTCTGCAGGCCGTCGGAGCCGAGATTGATCAGCCTAAAGAGCGTATCGTCGTCCGGGCCGTAGACCCAAACGTCGTTGGTTAGCGGTGGGCACATGCCACCGCCGCCGCCGCCGCCATGGCAGCCATTGCAGCCGGCGGAGAGGTAGCGATGATGCGCCTCCTCGATGAACGCGGCGTCGCCGATCTTGTCGGCATAGGGATTCTTGAGCCCGCCCTTTGGCGTCGCCTTAATGAGGTCGAGCGGCGGGGTAGTGTCGCCAGCCTTGCAGCAAGCGCCTCCGGCCGCAGCATCACCTGCCGGTGCAGCTGCCGGTGCCGCATCGCCTGCAGCCGGAGCCGCGGGCGTTGCCGCTGGAGCGGCTTCATCAGCCGCCCATGCCTTCCAAGCGCTGAGACCAACAACGCCAACAATCGCTACAGCGAATAATCCAATGATGAGTTTGCGCACAGTTCGTTTCCTTACCTAGTTAGTGTTTTCGTTGAGCCTTTCGCGATAAAGAGCAGCAAGCCACATGGCCGTCATTCTAACCTACGACTCTGGGTTAATTCTACAGCTTGATATGCATGAGGATCGCGAGGTTTTGCCCCGCAGCGCACAATAGAACACGTCCGCAAGCTCGCCTTCCCCCAAGGCCGGGGGGAAGGCCAAGCCTGTCGTGGAACGTATGCGGCTCGATCAAGGAGACATGACGCGGAGCCGCTAATGCGGACCGCTGCTCTCCGAAGCCGTCATCTTCCAGGGATCACTTTTTCTGGAGGGTTGGCACCAGGAGGGTTAATCGAACGAATGAAGGCGATGATTTTCCAAAGCTCGTCCGAGGTCTTGATCGAGAAACCCATTGGCGGCATTGGTCCGTGCACGCTCCCCCATTGGTAGCGCGTGAAGCCCGATTTCTCCAGCTCCGCGGAGCCCAGCGTCACCAGCCTGAACAGCACGTCATCGGTGTTGCCCCAGAACCAGATGCCTTGGCTCAAGGCCGGGCACATGCCGCCACCGCCGGTGCCGCCATGACATTCATTGCAACCCGGCAGCCGGAACTCCTTAACGAGGTCCTCTTCCTTCGCGAGCTTGGTGTAATCCTGATAGGGACTATGCAGTTCCCCCTTAGGAACCAGCTTTACCAGCTCGATTGGCGACATTGTCTCGCCCGCCTTGCAGCATTCGACTTTCGCCTCGCCCTCTTTGTGGTGCTCCTCTTCGGCTGCAAGAGAGGTCCACAGTCCCACCCCAACACCGACAAACCCAACCGCTAAAAGTCCGATGAGAATTTTGCGCACAGTTTCGTTTCCTTACCCTAGTTAGTGTTTTCGTTGAACACGTCGAGATAAAGTTCCGCAAGCGCGCGATCTAACCCGGCACGCCGAGGCCCGCGCCCCCGAAACGTCATAATCAGTTCGCGAGCCCGGGTATAGCGACCCAGGGGTGCGGCATTTTGGCGTGTCATGGATTTTTTCGTTGAATATCAGTTCGTTACGTCGAAGTCGAGGCCGTCGAAAGTATAGAGCGGCACCTGGGTCCAGATACCGTCCTCCTGCACCGGAACCTTGTGCATCTTCACGTCCTTGACTTCGAGCTTGCCGGATTTTTGCTCAACCCAGAAATCGATGTCGTAATACTCATCCTTGCTGCCAGGCTTGCGGAAATCGGTGCAGACGAAAAACTGCCCGTCCTTCTTCAAATGGCGGACAGGTTGATGAATCTCGACGAATTGCAGCGGCACGGTGCCGCCGGTCTTCTCGTCCTTCACGCCGAGATTGCCCTGCTCGTCTTTATGCGTGGCAATGTAATTGTGAATCGCGCTCATCACCTGCCAGCCACGGGTGATCTCCGCGTCACCGGGATGTTCGGACACCGGTAGCCACCACCATGCGACCGGCATGCGCGTGACCATGATCCAATTGTCACCATCCTGCTTCGGTCCCTTCTGCACACGGATGTCCATCAGATTGAGCTTGTCGCCTTCAGGCTTGAACCAGAAGTCGATGGCGTATTGCTTTTTCGGCTCATCCTTGTCGTGGAAGATCGTATTGGCGAACCAGCCATAGCCTTCCATGCCGCGCACGATTTTCACATTCTCGAAGACGAGATTGAGATCAGCATCGAGCTTCGGATCGTGGAAGACGAAGGTGCCGCCCTTGGAGCGCGCGGTAATCGTTTCGCCGACGGCCTTTTTCACGTCCTCCTCGCCGAACTCTTTCGCTGCTGCGGCAGAGGCTTCCGCCTCCGCGGCGGGGGCTTCGGACTGCGCCAGACGCAGAGGGAGAGCGTGAGCAAAGGCAGGGAGCGCAACAGCGCTAACAGCCATTGCAAGCGCCGCTGCGGTGATCGACAATCCTCTCACCCGACAACTCCGTTGCTGAATCATTGGCTGGTGCTGCCATTGGCAGGCGTGGCGTCGCCTGCCGACTTCGCCGAGCCCAGCACGACAATTGCTTGGGCTGCTTCGGCGTTGCCGTTCAGCTGCGCCGCGTCTTGTGCCGTTTTGCCCTGGTCATTCTTCGCATTGATGTCGGCACCGGCATTGATCAGCAGCCCAATCATCGGCGGATTGTTGTGCGCGGCGGCAATCATCAGCGCGGTCACGCCAGTCTTCGACTTGGCATTCACATCGGCACCGCGCTCAAGCAGCTCCTGAGCGATATCGTTGGGCCGGGTGCTGTCGGGACGGAACATCGCGCCTTCCGCGGGCGCATTTTGGCTGGCGATGATCATAAGCGGCGTGAGGCCATCGGGGCCCGCCGGCGATTTAACGTCGGCACCGGCAGAAAGCAACGCCTTCGCCGCCTCGAATTTGTTTTCGGCAACGGCGACCGATAAAGGCCGAAGTCCGTCGGAATTTGGCTTTTCGATATCGGCGCCGTTTTCAAGCAGGACTTTGACCGAGGGAACATGGTCGCGCATCACGGCATGCAGCAAGGGCGTCATGCCATTGCTGTCGACGAGATTCACGTCGGCCTTGTTGGCTATCAACAGCTTGATGAGCTCGTCATGACGCTGGCGAGCAGCGGTGTGAATCGGCGCAGAGCCTTGATTGTTCAGCGCGTTGACGTCAGCGCCCTTTCCGATCAAGAATTTGATGCGCTCGACATCGTTGGCATCGACCGCGTTGGAGAGCTCGTCGTTCACATCGGCACCAGCGGCGAGCCAACCCTCGACTTTTTCCTTGGTCACGACTTGGTCGGGGGATGCGAGGTCCGGCCGCGCCTTGAAGTCCGTCTGCGCGATTTCGAGGTAACTGCCATGCGAGGGCAGATCGCCCTGTACGAGACAGCGGCTGCACTGCACGAGCGGAACACCGTAATCGTTCAGGATCTTGGTGATTTCATCTTTCTTATCGTCCAACGCGAACTCGAGCATGTATTTCAGCAGCACGTCGGTCTTGCGGACACCGATGGCCAGGTCGAATTCGAGCGGCACACGGT
>DATBSU010000163.1:0-5987 GCA_036559585.1 Methyloceanibacter sp. | reverse complement strand
CTCGAAGCTGCCGGGCGCGCTGCGCCTGTGTTCCCGCCGCCACGCGCCTTCGCCGTCGCCCAAGACCGGCTGGTCGAGAAAGACTTCGTTTCCGGTCTTGGCATTCAAGTCGCGCCGTTTGCGCCAGTCGACGATATCGCTTCCCTGAGCCGCGCAATCTCGCTCGTGAAGCTGCCGGCGATCCTGAAGACGCGCCGCTTCGGCTATGACGGCAAAGGTCAGGTCGTGATCCGTGATCAGGCGGAAGCCGAAGCTGCGTTTCAGGCGATTGGCGGTGTCCCCGCCGTGCTCGAAGGCATGGTGCTGTTCGATCGCGAGATCTCGGTGATCGTCGTCCGCGGCAAAGACGGTGAACTCCACTATTACGACGTCATCGAGAACGTGCACTCGAACGGCATCCTCTCGACCAGCACGGTGCCGGCCGGGGTCCCCGACGATGTGGCCTACGCGGCCCGGGAGATCGCGGGCAAAATCGCCGACGCCCTCTCTTATGTCGGCGTGCTCTGTGTCGAGATGTTCCAATGCGAGGGCGCGAAGTCCAATCTCGTCGTCAACGAGATGGCGCCCCGGGTGCACAATTCCGGCCACTGGACCCTCGATGCCTGCCTCGTCAGCCAGTTCGAGAACCACATCCGAGCCATCGCGGGCTGGCCGCTGGGCGAGACTTCCCGCCACAGCGACGCGGTCATGACCAATCTGATCGGGGACGATGTGAACCGCTGGCCGGCGCTCGCCGCAGCCGAAGGCACATGCGTTCATCTCTACGGCAAGGCCGAAGCGCGGCCTGGCCGAAAGATGGGCCACTACACCAGGATCGTCCCGAAGCGCTAAGGAAAGCGTCATACTGGCTGGACAATCAACCGGCCTTCTGTTACAGGAACCGCCGGATACGGGACTCTAACCGCTTTCGGTCAGGGTCAAATTTGGCCCCCGCCTCCACTCCAAAACATCAACGGCCAATCGGAGATAGCAGCGTTGCAAGTCGTCGTCCGCGATAACAATGTCGATCAGGCCCTTCGGGCGCTGAAAAAGAAGATGCAACGTGAGGGCATCTTCCGCGAGATGAAACTCCGCAACTACTACGAAAAGCCCTCCGAGAAGCGCGCCCGCGAGAAGGCCGAGGCCATCCGCAGAGCCCGCAAACTCGCCCGCAAGAAGGCGCAGCGCGAAGGACTGGTTTCAGCAAAGCCCCGCACCCCGCGCACGGCCCCTGCTCGCTCTTTCTAAGAATTTCCTGAAGACGATTGAAGCTGCTTGAGCGCTGTTGCGCGTCTCACGCCGCCACGACCTCGAGCACCGGCGCATGCCTGACCGGCACCGGCATGGCGACGTTCGCATCGAGCGCCTCGAGAAAATCGCGCACCCGCTCGACTGCCCCGAAATCGTAGAGATCGCTGTGGTCGCCTCTGGGCAGGATCGCAAGCTTCTTCGGCTCGTTGGCTTCGGCGTAAAGATGCCGGGCCTGCGTCACGGGAATCATACGGTCTCTTGCTCCGTGCATGATCAGCAACGGAACCTTCACAGCCTTGATGTGCTCAAGATTGCGATATTGATCGACCATGATCAGCTGCAACGGCAAGCACCACCAGACCTGGCGCCCGACATCGACGATCGATGTGAAGGTCGCTTCCATTACCAGCGCCTTGACGGGACGCAAGCGCGCAAGCTGGGTCGCGACACCGCTACCGATCGACTCGCCGTAAGCCACGATCTCGCTTGGTTTCAACCCGCGCTTCCACAGCCAATCGTAAGCGAGCGCTGCGTCGGAAACATTGTTCGCTTCGCTGGGACGCCCACCCGAGCCGCCATAGCGGCGGTAGTTGAGCATGAACACGCCGAAGCCCATGGAACGAAGCCGTCTGATTTTTTCGGCGCGCGTCCCCACGCACCCGCCCACGCCGGTGAAATAAAGCAGCGTCGGCCTGATTCCTCTGGCGGGCGAATACCACGCGATGAGACGAACGCCGTCTTGCGCTTCGAGGGTAATTTCCTGGACCTCCGGAAGGCCCATCGCTTCGGGGATGTAACGCGTGCGGTCCGGCAGATAGATGAAATAACGATGCAACAGCCGCGACACCACGCAGATCAGCGCGGCAATTCCAATCAGTGCGAGAATCAAGTTCAACATGAGCGACCGTGCCCTTTATTTCAGTGCTTCCAACTCGATCCCGCAATTAGCAAGCCACACATGAACCTCGCTTGAACGGCGTGTTCATCGTGACTTGTGGGGATGCGCCCGACCGGCGGCGTTGTTTTCCGTTCCTTTGTGACGATTGGATGGCGGTCGTGCGCTCATGGTGCGGCGGCGCGAGATAATCGCATTTCTTGCTTAAGCGGGCGGCCGATTTTGAACTCATCGTTAAAATGAAACGCAAGGCCGGTCGCATCATCTCGAGCCCTGTGCCGGATCGAAATCCCGGTTACGGGTGTCGCCATCGTCGTGATGCTGGCAGCGATATCCTTGGACTTAGCCATTCCATCCTCCCGCGTTTTTGTTGGCTTTCCCCATGTTTCCTGGGGGTAGATTTTATTTCTTGGAGGCATAACTAGGGATCGGTAGGCCGGAGCACAAGCCCCCCAAAATCCACATTTTTGCGGCGAAAGAGCCTCGGACCGGCCTACAGCGCCTTGGCGATGCTCTCGGTCATCTTCTTCGCGTCGCCGAGCACCATCATGGTGTTGTTGCGATAGAAAAGCGGATTGTCGATGCCGGCATAGCCTGATGCCAGCGACCGCTTGTTGAACAGCACAGTGCCGGCCTTCCACACCTGCAACACAGGCATGCCGTAGATCGGCGAGGACGGATCGTCCTCGGCGGAAGGATTGGTTACGTCGTTGGCGCCGATCACATAAACCACATCTGTTTGCGAAAATTCGCTGTTGATGTCCTCGAGCTCGAACACCTCGTCGTAAGGCACGTTCGCTTCAGCGAGCAGCACATTCATATGGCCCGGCATGCGGCCCGCGACCGGGTGGATCGCGTATTTCACCTCGACACCCGCCGCCTTCAACTTATCGGCCATCTCGCGGAGCGCGTGCTGCGCTTGCGCCACTGCCATGCCGTAGCCCGGCACGATGATTACCTTGCTCGCATTCTTCATTAGGTAGGCGGCGTCCTCGGCCGAGCCGAGCTTCACCGGCTTTTGCTCCGCGCCATCGGCAGGACCAGCGACTTCGCCGCCAAAGCCGCCGAGGATGACGGAGATGAAGGAGCGGTTCATGCCCTTGCACATGATGTAGGAGAGGATCGCACCCGACGAGCCCACCAGCGCGCCGGTGATGATCAAAGCGGCGTTGCCGAGGGTGAAACCGATGCCGGCCGCCGCCCATCCCGAATAGGAGTTGAGCATCGAGATGACGACCGGCATGTCGGCGCCACCGATCGGAATGATGATAAGCACGCCGAGCAAAAGCGAGAGCAATGCTATCGCCCAGAAATAAGCCTCGCTCTGCTGGTTGCAGAACATCGCCACGCAGGCAATGAGCGCCAGCGCCAAACCCATATTGAGAGCGTGTCGCCCCGGAAGCGTGATCGGCTTGCCCGACATACGGCCCGACAGCTTCAAGAACGCGATGATGGAGCCGGTAAAGGTGATGGCGCCGATCGCCGCGCCAAGCGACATCTCAATCAGGCTCTGCGTGTGGATATCGCCGGGAACGCCGATGCCGAAGGCTTCCGGCGCGTAAAACGCCGCCGCCGCGACCAGCACCGCCGCCAAGCCGACCAGCGAATGGAAGGCCGCCACAAGCTCCGGCATCGCAGTCATGGGGATGCGCCGCGCGGTAAAGGCACCGATGCCACCGCCGATGGCGATGCCGCCTAAAATCATGACCCAGGTGAATGGATCGGAAGGCCGCGCCACGGCAAGCGTGGTCACGACCGCGATGGCCATGCCGGTCATGCCGAAATAATTGCCCTGTCGTGAGGTCTCGGGCGACGACAGCCCGCGCAGCGCCAGGATGAACAGGACGCCGGAAACGAGATAAAGCAGCGCGACCAGATCGTTATTCATGCCCTGCCCTTCTCACTTCTTTTTCTTTTGATACATGGCGAGCATGCGCTGCGTGACGAGAAAGCCGCCGAAAATATTCACGCTCGCCATGATCAGCGCGGCGAAGCCGAGCAGTTTTGCCGTCCAGCCGCCGGACGCGGCGGCCTCTGCGGCCTCGACGCTGACCGCAAGCAGCGCGCCGACCACGATCACCGACGAGATGGCGTTGGTCACGCTCATCAGCGGCGTATGCAGCGCCGGCGTGACGCTCCACACCACGTAATAGCCGACAAAGATCGCCATCACGAAGATCGAGAAGAACGAGACGAAGCTGTGTCCGCCCTCCGCACCGTCTTTCGCCAGAGCCTCGGTGGCGGGGAGCGCCAGCATCAGCGCCAGGGCAACGATAGCGGCGAGACTGATCGTCAAGCGTCGCAACGTCATGACTTGCTCCCTTTAGGCTTGGCACCGCCATTGCCGTTCGCCTTAGCTTTCGCGGCCGCAGGTGCCGGCTTCACCGCAGAACCAATGATGGGGTGCACGATGGCGCCGTCGCGCGCGATCAGCGTGCCCTTGACGATGTCGTCATCCCAAGGCACTTCGACCGCTTTCGACTCTTTCCCGATCAGGAGATCGACAAAGGCGAACAGATTGCGCGCATAAAGGCTCGAGGCATTGTCCGGCACGAGACCGGGCAGGTTGAGCTTGCCCATGATGGTCACGCCGCTGTGCTCGACGATCTCACCCGGCTTGGCGAGCTCGACATTGCCGCCGCGCTCGACCGCGAGATCGACGAGGATTGAGCCCGGGCGCATGCTTTCGATCATCGCCTTGGAGATCAGCTTAGGCGCCGAACGTCCCGGGATCAGCGCCGTGGTGATGACGATGTCTTGGTTCTTGACGTGCTCGGCGATCAGCGCCGCCTGCTTCTGCTTGTAGGCGTCCGACATTTCCTTGGCGTAGCCGCCGGCGGTCTCGGCCTGCTTGAATTCCTCGTCTTCGACCGCGACGAACTTGGCGCCGAGCGAGGCCACCTGTTCCTTGACGGCGGGACGCACGTCGGTCGCGGTGACGATGGCGCCGAGCCTCCGCGCCGTGGCGATGGCTTGTAAGCCGGCGACGCCCACACCCATGACGAAGATGCGCGCGGCGGGAACCGTACCGGCCGCCGTCATCATCATCGGTAGCGCACGTGAGAACGAAGCGGCCGCATCGACCACGGCCTTATAGCCGGCGAGATTGGATTGCGACGACAGCACGTCCATGCTTTGCGCGCGCGTGATGCGCGGCATCAGCTCCATGGCGAACACCGACGCGCCGTTCTTGGCGAGGTTCGCAAGTCCGTCCGGATCGGAATAGGGATCGAGCATGCCGACGAGCAAGGCGCTCTTCTTCATCGACTTGGCGAGATCGGCCGAAGGGCGCCTGACTGTGAGCACAATATCGGCGTCCGCCACGGCTTCTGCATCGCTCTTGACGATACTGGCTCCGGCGCCCTGGTAATCGGTGTCGGCGAAATGCGACCGCGCACCCGCCCCCGACCTGACTTTGATCGTAGCGCCGGCTTTGATCAGCTTCTTCGCCGTCTCAGGCGAAAGGCCGATGCGGGGCTCGTCACTACCTTCAGCAGGTACGCCAATGACAAACATCTTGGTTCCGTCGCTCGCTGCCGCGGGCAAAAGGCCACCCGTGTCGACTGCCTATCAGAATTTCGGGGGAAGCGGCAGCATCCTGCCGCTAACTGGCTGAAAAATGCGGCTCTAGACTACGAAAATGGCCAAGAACACCATGATGGCCACGACGCTGACCAGCAGATATAGCGAGCCCTTGAGGAACAAATTGTACGTCTTCGTGTGCTCGGCATAGTCCATGGCCGGATGGCCCGCCTTCGGATCGATGTGCATCCCTTACCCCTGTGCTTATCGATTTTCTTCGTCGGCCCGAATTAGCACAAAGGCCGGCAAGCCCGCAATCGGGTGGATTGGCCTATTTCAG
>DATBSU010000162.1:0-7612 GCA_036559585.1 Methyloceanibacter sp. | reverse complement strand
CGAGGACTGCATGAAGAGCAGGCGCACGCGCGACAAAGCCGAGGCGATGCGATCGACATAGCGGCGGAGCAAGGGTGACAGATACGCGTCAACTACGGTGGTATCGCCGCGTCCGACGAATTTCACCAGCGGGCTCACTTCGTGGCTGGCCGAGATTTGCGTGAAACCGAAATCACGCGCGAGCCGCATCGCCTGCTGCTCGTGCGCGGGATAGGCATAAGAGTGCATGAACACGATGGCCAGCGACGTGATGCCGTCGGCCCGACCGGCCTTTAGCGCCGCGCGGGTTGCTTCAAGATCGAGCGGCTTTTCGACCGTCCCGTCGGCGCGCACGCGCTCCGGAACTTCAGCAACCCGCGCATACAGCATCGATGGTTTCTCGATGCGGCGCGCGAAGATCTTCGGCCGTGCCTGATAGCCGATCTCGAGCGCATCGCGAAATCCTTGACTGACGATCAAGAGCACGGGATCGCCCTTCCGCTCCAACAGCGCGTTGGTCGCGACCGTTGTTCCCATTTTGACGCTCGAGATCAGCGCGGCCGGGAGAGGACGTCCCCGCGCCACGCCCAAGACGTCGGCGATGCCGGCCAGCACCGCATCGGCATAGGCGCCGCGATTTTCCGATAAAAGTTTATGGGTGAACAGCTGGCCGTCAGGCGCGCGGGCGACAATGTCGGTGAACGTGCCGCCCCGGTCGATGCAGAATTGCCATGTGTCGGCTTCTGTCATCCGATGCGGCTCAGCCCCTTCGTATATTGTTTCCAGCGCCGCACATAGACCTCGGCCGCGCGCGCGATCATGGCGCGGACTTTGTCGTCGGTCTCGCGCACCGCTTTGGCTGGCGAGCCGAGAATGACGGAGTTGTCCTGGAACTCTTTGCCCTCGGTGATCAGCGCGCCGGCGCCGACCAGTGAATTGGCGCCGATCTTGGCGCCGTTGAGCACGATCGCGCCCATCCCGATCAGGCTCTGATCCCCGATCGTGCAGCCATGCAGCACAACGTTATGGCCGATCACGCAAGCCTTGCCGATGCTGAGCGGAAAGCCGGGATCGGTATGCAGCGTGCAATTGTCTTGGATCTGCGAGCGCTCCCCAAGCTCGATCCATTCATTGTCGCCGCGCAGGACCGAGCCGTACCAGATGCTGGCCTCCGATTTCAGCCTGACCTTGCCGACTACGATGGCCGACTCGGCAACCCAATAGAGACCGTCGGCAGGAAATTCTGGCGCCTGTCCGTTCAGCTCATAGATCGCCATGCGCCGAGTCCTTTTTCTTTGCTTCGAGCTCCTCCAGACGCGTGCGGAGCTCACTATTCTCAAGCTCGGCATACATCGCGGCGGCGCGCTGACCGAGCCTTGCCAGCATGCCGCGCTCATTGGAGTCGAGATCGGTACCAGCCGTATGTGGCCCGTACAGCGACAGCGCGAGGCAACGCACCGGACTGACCGCGGGCACGGCAAGCACCGGCCGGCTCAGTCCTGTCGGCAAAGCCAAATCAGGTGCAGCGTCCTCGGCGATCGGAAACGGCTGTCCTTCCGCCACCGGGGCGAGCAGGGGGAGGTCGGGCTCGAGCGTTCGCGCGGTGCGTCCGCTCCAGCCTTCGCTTTCGGCCTCGCGCCGGAAGACGGAGCCGTCGTTGCGGAACGCCGCGGCTGACGTGAGCTTGAGCAGCCGGGCAGGTTCATCGGTGAGCAGACGGTCGATATCGGCGGCCCGTCTCGTGCCGGCGAGCGCAGCACTGAGCTCGCTTTCGGCCGCGTCGAGCGCCCGATTGAAGTAACGGTCCACCAGATGCACCGTGCCCTCATGCAGGCGTGAGATCAGAAACACGAACACCGCGCCAAGGGCGATCCAGGCCCAGCTCGGCAGCGCGAGTTGCGCCAGATGCTTGGGTAGGTGCTCTATCTCCTGATGCAACAGCAGGACCGGGAAGCTGAGGATAAGGCCAAGGATCGTAACCCGGCGGAGCGGAATCGAGACACTCACCACCCGCTTCCGCCGCAACGCCTCGAACACGAACAGGCAGAAGATGCCATTCACTAAATAAAGGAGCCCGGCAATGTCCTCGCTCGGCGTGAAATCGCCGAACCGCGTTTCGAAGAACGTCGTCGTTGTGGCAAGCTCTGCAATGAGGAAGCTGGGCAGCCCGATCAGGCAACCCCAGATCAGCCAACGCAGGCGCTGATAATCTTCCGGCGTCTGTGTACGCCGCCGGTCCAGCAAAATGCCGAGCGCGCAAAAATCCACCGCGAAGCCGGCAAAGATCGCCGCGCGTGTAACGAATTCGGTTTGCCAGCCAAATATCGTCGCGTCTGCGCCGAGCAACATCGCCGCGAGCACGACCCCGATCAGCGGCAGGGCGCGTTCGAGCTTCTGCCACCTTTGGTCCGCCACGTCGTTTGGCGCGCGGATGGCAAATTGGATCAGGCCCATATAGCCCGCCGCTTGCGCCAAATTGCTCGCCACCTCTTGCAAGATCAAAAGCGGTGGCAATTCCGCGATTATGGCGTAGTAGACATAATACTGTCCGGGATTGAACCAATTGACGTAGAGGAAAAAGCCCCACGTCATTCTCGATGGCCGAGTCCAGACCAGCCACGCGCCGGCGATCACGACAAGCAGGCCCGCGATCTGGTCGAGCGCGATGACGAAGCGGACGAACAAATTCGAAGGGCGTTGCGCCGCGACGAGGGTGACGTCACGCGCGGGCTTGCCATTCGCCGCTTCGAGAAACAGCGTCGCGGTCCGCCCCGGCAGCACGAATTCCACACCGCCCAGAACGGCGAGCGCGTCGCCACAATCCGCCATATCCCTAACCCGGCAGCGCATCCGTTCGAGGTCGACGCGGTCGCCGGCGCGGACCCCTGCCTTCCACGCCGGCGATTCCGACTTGTGGTTGAACGGACCTTCCACGTCGTAGATCAGCCCGTCATTATTGGCGTAGAAGCCAAATGAGCTGAGCGGCTTAACGATGCGAAGCAGGTCCGGGGCCACCATAAAGATGCCCCACAGCATCAGCGCGATCAGCAGCAATCTTTGACGCGTCATAGGGCACGGCCCGCTTGGGGCGGCATTTCAGAGGCCGCCATCGTGCCCGTCACCGACAGGCGAATCAGGTTAAACAACGGAGGACGATTGCCCGTCAATTGATCGCGCGGGAGGGAAGCATGGCCAGAGCGAACTCGAAGCCTAGAAAGTCGAAGTCTGCGGCAACGAGCCCCAAGCCCAGACGCCCGGCGCCGGTCGTCCCGGCACCGGTAGCAGGCGATTTCCTCGACCGTTTCTTTGGCCTCACCGAAGCTGGCACTTCCATCGGCACCGAGCTCCGCGCCGGTCTCGCCACCTTCCTCACCATGGCCTACATTATGTTCGTCAATCCGGCGATCCTGGAGAAGGCCGGCATGGACCATGGCGCGGTATTCGTCGCCACCTGCCTCGCCGCCGCCATCAGCTCCATCGTCATGGGCCTCTACGCCAATTATCCGATCGCCCTAGCGCCCGGCATGGGGCTCAACGCCTATTTCGCCTTCACCATGGTGCCGGAGCTTGGCGGCAATTGGCAGCTCGCGCTTGGTCTCGTGTTTCTCTCCGGCGTGATTTTTTTCATTCTGTCGGTCACGCCCGCGCGCGACTGGCTGGTGAACGCCATCCCGATGAATTTGAAACTCGGTATCGCCGCCGGCATCGGTCTCTTCCTCGCTTTGGTCGGATTTGAGAATGCCGGCATCGTGACCGGCGATCCGTCCACCTTGGTGAAGCTGGGTGATGTGAGCCAAGCGCAAGTCTTGCTCGCTGGCGCCGGCTTCATGCTGATTGCCGGCCTCGCCGCGCAGCGCATCCCCGGCGCCATCATCATCGGCGTGTTGGCTGTGACATTTCTCGCCGTGGTGTTCGGCTTGCAGCAATTCGAAGGATTCGCCGCCCCGCCGCCGTCGCTCGAGCCGACTTTGTTCAAGATGAATCTCTCCGGCGCCTTCACCCTAGCGTCGATGGTGATGATGCTGGCGCTCCTGCTCGTCACCATCCTCGACGCGTCCGGCACCTTGATCGGAGTGGCGCGCCAGGCCGACCTGCTCGACGAAGATGGAAATCTGCCACGGGCGCGCCAGGCGCTGCTCGCCGATTCCAGCGCGTCCATCGTCGGAGCCGTGCTCGGCACCTCGACCACGACCGCTTATATCGAAAGCGCGGCAGGGGTGGAGGAAGGCGGTCGCACCGGGCTCACCGCGATTGTCGTGGCCGTGCTGTTCCTGTTGAGTCTGTTCTTGGCGCCGCTCGCCAAGACCGTGCCGCTTTATGCCACCGCGCCTGCGCTGATCTTCGTCGCCTTTCTGATGGCGAAGAGCCTAGGCGCCATCAATTGGCATGACCCGACGGAATATATCCCGGCGCTCATGATCGCGATTCTGATGCCGCTGACCTATTCGATTGCAACCGGCATCGGCCTCGGCTTCATCGCCTATGTCGTGCTCAAGCTGGTGGCAGGGCGCTACCGCGAGATTAATGCCGCGGTCGCGGTCATAGCCGCAGCTTTCCTGGTGAAATTGATCTTCACGGCCTGAGGCTTAAGCCCTTTCCCCTTGTAACTCGTGGCCCCCCTCGGCTATAGGGTCGGCCATGGACGATACCTCGCCAAATCACGCCAAACACGGCGCCGACCTGTTCTCGATTTTCGTCACCTCATTCTGCGCCGCGATCTGCGTGGCCGGCGGCTTCGGCATCGTTTTCCAGGCCTTTATTATCGCGGGAAGCGCCATGTTCGAGCTTGGCCATAGCTTCGTGATTGCGGCCAGCCTGCTCAACGCCGCGATCACGCTCTGGCTGTTTTTGTGGTGCTTTGCCCGCTCCTGGCACGTCGAGCGTCGCCTGAAGCAGGGGCTTGAAGTGGACGAGCCGAAGCTCTCGATCCTTGCCAATCTTAAGGGTTATGGGCCGTCCCCGGCCAAGCCCTGACCCGAGGAAACGGCCCATATAAATGTTGTATGCGGCCGCCTTCAAAACTCCTTATGCTCTAGCCTAGCGTCTGTGTCGGGGGGATTTTGCAATGTCGATCTGGGGTAAGTTGGCGGGAGCGGCCGCTGGGCTCGCCATTGGCGGCCCGATCGGAGCGCTGGTGGGCGGCGTGGCCGGCCATTACGCCATCGATCGCGACGGCGATCAGGAAGGCCAGGCGGAAAATCAAGTCGCGTTCACCGTCGGCGTCATCGCGCTTGGCGCCAAGATGGCCAAGGCCGACGGCGTCGTCACCATGGACGAGGTCAACGCCTTCAAGGAAGTCTTCAAGGTGCCGGACGGCGAGATGAAGAATGTTGCGCGCGTCTTCAATCTCGCCAAGCAAGACGTCGCCGGCTACGAGGCCTATGCCGAGCAACTCGCCACCATGTTCAAAGGCAATCGGAAATTGCTCGAGGACGTGCTGGAAGGTTTATTCCACATCGCCAAGGCCGACGATCAGCTGCATCCAAACGAGGAGCAGTTCCTCGCCGGCGTTTCCAAGCGCTTCGGCTTTACCGAGACCGAGTTCAGCTACATCAAAGCGCGGCATGTCGCGGCCCACAAGCGCAATCCTTACGAAGTGTTGGGCGTTCAGCCCGGCATCGGCAATGACGAGCTGAAGAGCCAGTACCGCAAGCTCATCTCCGAGAACCATCCCGACAAGCTGATCGCGCGCGGCGTGCCGCCGGAATTCATCGCCATCGCCACCGAGAAGGTCGCCACGATCAACGAGGCCTATGGCCAGATCGCCAAGGAGCGCGGGATTTAGTTTCTCTTTCGTCATATCGGCGGAAGCCGGGTATGACGGAGGCAACCCATGACCATCGCCCCCGATAGCGCGCTTGCCACTTTGTGGGTCCCCTCGCCGAACAATGAAGCGAGGGTCGGCGGCCGCTCGCCGGACATGTTGATCTTGCATTATACCGGAATGGAGTCTGCCGAAGCCGCGCTCGATTGGCTGACGCGCGAAGAGTCGAAAGTCTCATGCCATTATCTCGTCGACGAAGAGGGGCGCATCGCCCAGATGGTCGCGGAGGGGGCCCGCGCCTGGCACGCGGGACAAAGCCTCTGGGCCGGCGAGACCGATCTTAATTCCTGCTCGATCGGCATCGAGATCCATAACCCCGGCCACGATTTCGACTATCCGGATTTTCCCGAAATGCAAATGCGTGCCGTCGAGGCGCTGTGCCTCGATATCCTGGGGCGGCATGCGATTCTGCCCGACCGCGTGCTTGCTCACTCTGATATTGCGCCCGGCAGGAAACGCGATCCCGGCGAGAAATTCGATTGGCAGCGTTTGGCGCGCGCCGGCATCGGCCTTTGGGTCGAGCCGGTGCCGTTGGAAGGCGATGCCGGCCTCGGCCCCGGCGATGAAGGCGAGAAAGTTGCCGCGTTGCAAAACGCGCTTCACGACTACGGCTACGGAGTCGAGCTGACCACCACTTACGGCACCGGGCTCGAGAAAGTGATCGAGGCCTTCCAGCGCCATTTCCGCACCGCTCGGATCGACGGCCGTGCCGACACGTCCACTGTTGCCACGCTGGACAGACTGCTGGCCGCGAAAGCGGGCGGCGCGCTCGTCTGAGCAAAAACAAAGGCCCGCTCGAACGGAGCGGGCCTCGCAAACTCTATGCGCTATGTCCCTTGGACTTAGCCCTTCTTGAAGAACTCGTCGGCCTTAGCAAGGTTGCCCTTGGGGTCCTTCATGAACTCGCCCATGGCTTCTTTGCTGCCGAAGCAATAGGTCTTGCCTTCGAGTTGCGAGCTGATCGAACAGTCGGTCTGGATCTTCTTGCCAGAGGCCAGGCCCATGGCGCAATAGTTGGTGTACTCACCGGCCATAGCTGCAGTGGCAAACAGCATGGCGCCGGCGAAGGCGGCGGTTAGAATAGCTTTATTCATGAGTCGACTCCTTATTGGGTGGGTCCGCAAACTTCACCAAGATCATCTCTTGGCGAATCGGTTCTAGTCTCTCCAGATGACAGCCGTCCGTGACTGAGGTCACGTTTCCAGCTGCTGCGTCTGTCAGACTGGCCAGCCTCCTATCACGGGGGACTGACGAATTTCGCTGTTACCCCGGTCTAAGATTACCGAGTTGTCTCGCAAGCGACTAAGTTACGACTTAATTTGTTACGTCGAACTCGCTGTCCTCGAACTTGTAGCGCGTCTCTTGCGTCCAGATGCCGTCCTCTTGCACCGGCACTTTGTGCATCTTCACGTCCTTGACCTCGAGCTTCCCGGATTTGTCGTCCACCCAGAAGTCGATGTCGTAATACTCGTCCTTGCTGCCCGGCTTGCGGAAGTCGGTGCAGAGAAAATATTCGCCGTCCTTCTTAAGCCGACGCACCGGCTGGTGGATCTCGACGAAATCGAGCGGGACGCTCATGCCGGTCTTGTCGTCCTTCACCACCAGCGCGCCATTCGCATCCTTATGCGTCGCGATGTAACCGTGGATCGCGCTCATGATGTGCCAACCGCGAACGACCTCCGGATCGCCCGGATGCTCCGACACCGGTATCCACCACCAGGCGACCGGCATGCGCGTCACCATGTAATAGCTGTCGCCGTCCTGCTTCGGGCCCTTCTGCACGCGGATATCCATCAGCGTGAGCTGATC
>DATBSU010000161.1:0-4859 GCA_036559585.1 Methyloceanibacter sp. | reverse complement strand
GGGGCGCAGGAAGAACCCTTGATTCATCCGATTGTCGCCGTGCATGTCGTCTTCGAGCTCGGTGACGTTGGTGTCCTTAGTGATGTTGTAGATCGGCGTTGAGGTCAGACCCCAGCGGACTTCGCCCCAACTCTTGTTGTTGACGTACATATAGCTGTGCCGAACCGCGAGGCCGCCAAAGCCCGGATCGTCGCCTGGATTATATTGGTTGACGTTGTTCGATGCCGCTGTGGTGCTTTCGACTTCGAGTCGATAACCGCCCGACCACTCGCCGCTGATCTTCGCGGACCCTTTGATGCCGAAGCGCGAGGATTCATAATTGTTATCGACAACGTAGGTGTTCTGCTCGGAACCATCGTCCCAAGTCAGTACTGCCTTGTTGGCCTGACCATAGAGGGTAACGGAAACCTTCTTGTTGCCCTTGCGGACAGTGGTCGCCTCAAGCTCCGCGACGCGCTCCTCGAGATCGGCGCAGCAATCGCCGCCGAGGTCGGCGGCCTTTGCCGGCAGGGGTACCCCGCCCAACGCGCCAAGAAGCACGGTGGCTCCAGCGCCCAAAAGAAATCGCGATTTGACTGATAGTCCCCGAACCATGATTTAAGCCCCCTGTTATTTGAGACTTGTGAGTCTCATTAAGGGTAACTCTACTGATCGAGTCAGGTTACGCAATATGATTGGATTTCTTAATTCTGCGGGACTCTAGAACCTGGTTTCTGAATAGCACGTACCGAGGAATGAAAATCGCCTTTGCCAACATACTTCTACGACTGTTGCAGAAATGTCGATGTTAGCCAAAGTGGTCCCGTCCGCTATAAAGGCCTCATCCTCAAGGGAATCTCCTTTGGCCGAAGCGACAGAGACCGAAATTGCTGTGGTCGGCGCCGGGCCCTCTGGCCTCGTTGCCGCGCTCGCCCTTAATCATGTCGGCGCAAGCACAGTGCTGATCGGACCCCCGCCGCCGGAGTCAGCCGCGGACCAACGCGACACGCGGACCGCTGCGTTGCTTGCGAGCTCGGTCGATCTTCTGAAGCGCCTCGGCGTTTGGGCAGAGCTTGCGCCGCACGCAGCTCCCCTCAAGGCAATCCGCATTGTCGATACCTCTGACGGATTGTTCAGCTCGCCTTCTATCGTCTTTGAAGCACGCGAGCTTGGACTCGAGGCGTTCGGTTACAACATCGCCAACGACGCTCTTGCCGCGATCCTTTACCGCCATGCCGGAAAGCGACTGCAAGCGGTCGTGCCGGAAAGCGTCGGCAAAATAGAGATCGGCCCGAAAGCCACACTCGTGCATTGCGCCGATGGGGCATCAATCGAGGCACGGCTAATCGCCGGTGCCGACGGCAGACGCTCGATCTGCCGCGAGACCGCAAAAATCGGGATCAAAGAGTGGGCTTACGAGCAAAAGGCGATCGCCACCAGCTTCAGCCATACGCGCGCCCACGACGACATCTCGACGGAGCTGCATCGGAAGGCGGGATCGGTGACCAGTGTGCCGCTCACCGACCCGCATGCATCGAGCCTGATCTGGGTCGGCAGTACGGGCGAGATCGACGCCCTGATGCGTCTCGGCGAAGCATCGTTCGGGACGGAGCTCGCTCAACGTCTCGGTGGCGTTCTCGGCAAGATCGACGAGGTCGGTCCTCGCGCAGCCTTTCCCGTTGCAGGGCTGACCGCCGACAGCATGGCACGCGCCCGCACCGCGCTGATCGGAGAAGCCGCGCACGTGCTGCCGCCGATTGGCGCACAAGGTCTCAATCTCGGTTTCCGCGACGCAGCCGCCCTCGCCGATTGCGTTGCTGAGGCGATGAAGACCAGCCGCGACCCCGGCGCCGACCAAACACTCCAGGCCTACGCCAATTCGCGACGGCTCGATGTGTTGTCGCGTGCAGTCGGGGTCGATTTCCTCAATCGGTCGCTGCTCACCGGGTTCATGCCGCTGAAGATTGCCCGGAGCCTTGCGGTGCGCGGCCTCGCCGCCCTGCCGCCACTCCGCCGCTTCGTCATGCAGGTGGGCATGGTGCCTCCGACCGAACTCCCGACCCTGATGCGGCCGGCGAGCGGTTGAGACCAATTTCCTGAGGAATTCGTGGGGCTTGACGCTTCTTGTTCGATTTGCCACGACGGTCGCTTAGAACTCTCCCCCACACCTCAGCAGCAAAGCAAGAGATCCTTGGCTCAAGCCTCAGACATCGGCTTCCTTCGCGACCTCCGCTATCGGCTGGAATATGCCGTGTTGCGATTTCTCGTCGGAATCGTGCGACTGTTCCCGATCGATATGGCTGGCTCGATCTCGGGCAAGATCTGGCGCTTCGTGGCGCCATTCAATCGCAGGCACAAGCGCGCGCTCGCCAATCTCGAACGCGCCTTCCCAGAGAAGACGCCCGAAGAGCGGGAGAAGATCGCGCTCGCGATGTGGGAGAATCTCGGTCGCGTCATGACCGAGACCATGAATATCGACCGCATCCTGAAGGAGCCGGATCGGCTCCACGTCACCAACGGTCACTGGATCACGCGCTACAAGGAGAAGATGGGGCCGGTCTTGATCGTCACCATGCATATGGGCAATTGGGAGGTCGGCATGTGGCCGGTCACGCTCGCCGGCGTCAATCCGGCAGGCGTCTACCGCCAAGTGAAGAACCCTTACGTCGACCGTTACCTCCGCGCGCAGCGGGAAGGCCTCTATCCTGGAGGCTTGTTCGGACGCGGCCGTGCGGCCGGACAGGACGAGACGCAAAAGACCGCGCGTCTGATCATGGACTATGTGCGCCGGGGCGGCAGGCTCGGATTCATCTCCGATCTCTACGACGCAAACGGCATCGAGGTGCCATTCTTCGGCTACCCTGCCAAGAGCATGCCTATCGCTGCGATGATCGCGCGACGCGTCGGCGCCCGCATCTGGATCGGGCGTTGCGTTCGTATCGGCAGGCGCGCCTGCTTCGATGTCAATGTGAACGAGCTCCGCATCCCACGGACGCAAAATCAGGCCGAGGATATCCGCTCCATCACGGCCGCCATCCAGCGCCATTTCGAGGTCTGGATCCGGGAGACTCCCGAGCAGTTCATGTGGTCGAATCGGCGCTGGTTTTGAGGTTTTCCGCGACATTTACTATCGTTGACACGGTCGCAAGGCTCCCGTCTTATAGTTATGAAGAGTCGCGGGAGGTAAAGGTCTAAGACCATGTCGGTCGTCCGCAGCGCCAAGTTTCAGGTTGGCCAGGTGGTGCGCCACAAGGTCTATCCGTTTCGCGGCGTCATTTTTGACGTCGATCCGACCTTCAGCAATACCGAGGAATGGTATCGCTCGATCCCGCAAGAGGTGAGGCCTGAGAAGGATCAGCCCTTCTATCATCTGCTGGCCGAGAATGCGGAGACCGAGTATGTCGCTTACGTCTCGGAGCAGAATCTCATACCCGATAGCTCCGACGAGCCGTTGCGTCATCCGCAAGTGTCCGAGCTGTTTGAAGATCTGAAGAACGGCGTGTTCCGCTTCCGCTACGTGCAAGAGCACTGATCCCGCTTCGCATGAAGGGCCCACGTAAAAGGCCGCGCTAGAGGCGCGGCCTTTGCGATTCTTATGCTGCCTTCAACGCTATTCCGGCGGAGGAGCGGGCGTTGCTGTTGGCGCCGGCGCGGGCTTCTTTTGCGCGGGCGGTTTGGCGGCTGGGGCCGGTTGACCCGGAACGGCACCGGCTTGCGCCTGGCCGCCGGCCTCTGGTTGTCCCGCCTGACCCTTATTCTTCTCTGCCTCGGCTGCCTTGTTGGCGAGCTCGATCTGACGCTTGCGGATCATCTCCATCAACTGGCGGCGTGCTTCCTGATACTTGGCGTTGTCGATCGGAGGACCGTCATAGGCCTTAGCCAGGCCGACGAGAGGCACCGGAAACCCGATCGCCTTCTTCTGCAGATTGACTGCGGCGACCACCAATTGCTTGCCGTTGCGCATGCTTTCGAACAGCTCTTTGGTGAGTTCGGTCTCAGCCTGGCAGCTCGTGCCGTAGCAGAGCGTATATTTCAGCGCGACAGGTTCACCCTCGTCGACCCTGATCTGCACGCCGGCAGGGATGGCAAGCGCGATCGCGGTCGGCAGGCGCACCAGAAGCTGCTTCTTGTCGTCGCCTTCGATCGTGCGCACCGCGGCTGCAACCAGCACCATGCCAGTATTGCCATCCAAGCGCTCGTGATGGGTCAGGCAGATTTCTTTGTTCTCGGTCTGCGCACTTTTCTCGCAAAGCTTGACCCACGAGGCGTCCGCCTCGCCAGCTGCGCCTGCCGCCGGCGCACCGGCTGCGGCGGGAGCACCGGCCGCCGCTGGTGCCGGTGCAGCAGCTGGGGCTTGGGCGGGCTTGGTAGATTTGGGTTGGATCTGCTGAGGGACCGGCGCGGGCGAAGGCGCCGCGTCCTGGGCGGGTGCGCTCGACGCGAGAATCCCCGATCCCAGGGCGCCAAGGCCAATGACTAGAATGCCCTTGGCAGCTGCGCAGCGGAGCGCATTCCCTCGATCCAACGACCAGTTCATCGATTGCTTTCCTCTTTTTGGCGGACCGAAAACCAATCGAATCAACGATTGACGCTCCGGCTTTCCCTCGTTTCGTTCGCTATCCGTGAATACCCGAAATACGGCGTAGGCGTGGCTGACACATAGAGGCAAAAGCGTCTCGAAAGCCACAGTCTGAGAACCCAAGCCGCAATTTAGGCATGCACGTTATGGCAAAGCCGCCACAGCACGAGGCTCGACTACCTCGCGAGGCGTGTTACCTTTGCACCATTGTTGCAATGCGAAAGCATCTATAGCCACAGGCGCTCGCTGTTGAAAGCCCCTATTTCGCTTATTCTTCTCGCCATCTTGGCGAGCATCCCGG
>DATBSU010000160.1:0-13241 GCA_036559585.1 Methyloceanibacter sp. | reverse complement strand
GTTTGCCCGCCACCAAGCGCCTCGCGTGCGAGAATGTAGATCTCCTCGACCACGGCATCGGTCATGGCGAAACAGCCCGCCGATTTGCAATCGCCATGCACCATGATGTCGCCGCCGGAGCGGCCGAGCGAGCGATCATAGGCGTTGGGGAATCCGACATTGAAGGCGAGGTGATATTTGCTCTTCGGATTCATCTGGCCTTCGTCGACGAGATAGAATCCTTCCGGTGTCTGCCTATCGCCTTTGTCTACCTTCGGCCCAAGTTTGCCCGACCAGTCGCAGATCGGATAGGTCTTGAAGTGATAGAAGCGGCCGTCGTCCTTCTGCTTCCAGACTTCGAGCTCGGACTCTGCCTTGAAAATCCGGACAAGGATCGGAGACTCTTCCGTCATCCCCTTCTCGGCGAGCATCGCGCGTGTCTTCGCCGAGAGCGGCTTCAGATAGGTTGGCGTAAATTGGCCGCACGCTGCCAGCGTGAAGACTGAAGCCGTCACGGCAGCCGCTATCGCGGCCTTTAGCCAACCTGTTCGATGCATACGCGAGTGCCCCTCAAGCATCCCGGACAAGATCGAGCCTATGAGGTTAAAGCCAAGTTAGCGGCCCCAAACGGCATCCGTTCAGACCTTCGGCAGTTCCCCCAATAGCTCGGTTATTATACCAAGTCCGGCCCGTCAATTGGACTCAAAATTTGGCGCTTTTTCAGGCAGGAAGCCTATGTCCCCCGGCCCATAGCAAGGAATTTCTCGCGCCGCGCCTTGCGAATCTCTTGTGGAGAAAGTGCTTCGAACTCGGCCAAAGCCCTGGCGATGACCTCTCCTGCCGCCTTCACCACCTCGGCACCGTCCCTATGTGCCCCCCCGACAGGCTCTGGGATGATTCCGTCGATTATGCCCAATTTGAGCAAATCCTGGGCCGTGATTTTCATATTGGTGGCCGCATCGACCGCCCGCGCCGAATCGCGCCACAGAATCGAGGCGGCGGCTTCCGGCGAGGCGACGGTATAGATGGCGTGTTGCAGCATATAGATCCGGTTCGCGGTGGCGATGGCAACGGCGCCGCCCGAGCCTCCCTCCCCGATGATGACCGCGACGATGGGAACGCCGAGGCCCATGCAGCAATCAGTCGACCGCGCGATGGCCTCGGCCTGCCCTCGCTCCTCGGCGCCAATGCCGGGATAGGCGCCGGCCGTATCGATCAGGCTCACCACCGGCAGCCCGAAGCGGTCGGCGAGCTCCATCAGCCGCACCGCCTTGCGATAGCCCTCCGGCCTCGCCATGCCGAAATTGTGCTTGATGCGACCTTCCGTGTCCGAGCCCTTTTCGTGGCCGATCACCAGCACCGGCCGGCCCCGGAAATTGCCGATGCCGCCGACAATGGCCTGGTCCTCGCCGAAGGCTCGGTCGCCGGCGAGCGGCGTGAAATCCTCGACCATGCCGTCGATGTAATGCCGGAAATGCGGCCGCTCGGGATGCCGGGCGACTTGCGTCTTCTGCCACGGCGTCAGCTCGGCATAGGTCTCTTCCAACGCCTCCTTGGCCTTGGCCTCGAGCCGGCTCAGCTCATCCTCGATGTGCACCGAGCGTTGCTCGGTCGAAAGCGCCTTGAGCTCGGCAACCTTGCTCTCAAGCTCGGCAATCGGTTTCTCGAAATCGAGATAGGTGCGCATCTCGTCCTTAAGGGGCCCGGAGGACCGTTATCGGCCATTTTCCGCGGAAAGCGCGGCTGAGGTTCAGTGTTAAGTGGCCTTAGGTGAAAAACCTGTCAACCGGCATACCGCCCTGGCCCAAGCCAAAAACCCTAGCGCCGTTTGGTTAAATGTGCCTGTGCAAGCGGGTGGTGCTCCTCGACCAGGCGCCGGAGCCGCTCCTCGACGACATGGGTATAGATCTGGGTGGTGGAGATATCGGCGTGGCCAAGCAGTTGCTGCACGGTCCGCAAATCGGCGCCCCGCTCCAATAAATGGCTGGCAAAGGCGTGGCGGAGCACATGCGGCGACACCCGGTCCGGGTCCACCCCAGCGGCGATGGCAAGCGCCTTCAACTCCTGGCCGAAGCGCTGCCGGGTGAGTGGCTCGACCCCGCCGGGCGAAGGAAACAACCAAGGCGAGTGCGCCCTGCCCGCATCGCTCTCAATCGCCGCAAGCTGCGCCGCTATGGCCTCCCGCGCCGCATCGGTCAGCGGCACCAGCCGCTCGCGACCACCTTTGCCCTTGATGGTGATGACCTGGTCGTCGCCGACCAGCGCATCGCGCGGCAAAGTGATCAGCTCGGAGACGCGCAAGCCCGTGGCGTAGAGCGTTTCGAGCAACGCATAAAGCCTGAGCGCCCGGAGCTTGGCGCCCCCCTCTTTTGCGGCGGCGACTTGGTCGGATGCCGTCTCGAGCAGCTTCTCGACGTCAGCCAGCGACAGTATCATCGGCAGCGGCCGCCCCAATTTCGGGCTGTCGATCGCAGAGCACGGATCGTCGTCCCTAATACCTTCGGCAAGCAGGAAGCGGAAGAACTGGCGAATGGCCGAGAGCTTCCGCGCCCGCGATGTCGGTGCCAATCCTTTCTTGCTCAAGACGGCAAGGAAGGCGCGGATTTGATCGCTGGTTGCGGTCTTGGCAGTCGCGCCCCGCGCGGCGAGAAAGGCGAGGAACGCGGCGAGGTCGCGCGTGTAGGCTTCGATGGTGTGCGCGGCAGCACCCCGCTCGGCAATCAGCATGTCGAGAAATAGCGCGAGCTCGGAATCCGTCGCGCTCTTCTTCGCCATCGCCTTAGGCCTTCTTCTTCTGCGGCATGTGCGCGTAGAGCGCCTCGAAGCCGACGCGACGCGCCTCTGCATCGAGACCGACGCGCTTCAGCGCGCGAACCGCATCGCCAAGCGCAAGGAGATTAGCATCCGCCGGTCCCTTCGGCCCGAGCGCCGCAGCTACAAGCAGCACGGTGCGACCCACGTCGCCATGATCGGAAGTGTCTTTCAACTGGCTGAGGACCCCGGTCTCCGGCAGATAGCCGTCATTCGGCTGTGGCATCTTGCTTGCCTCGTCCCATAGCGGAATCGGCACCTCGTAGTCGAGCGCATCGAGCACCGCGAGGAGGCGATGCAGGAACGGAGCCGGCAATCCACCAATTGCGGCGATTTCGACGCCCTCGGAGAGCGCGGTCTCGGTGCGAGGGTCGGATGGATCGGCCGCAGCCAGCACAAGCTGCCAAATTTTGAGCTTGTCGCCGCCAGCCTCCACCCAGGCCCAAGCGGCTTGCGTATCCCCGGCGAGAATCGCCGCGCGCAAGGCCGTCTCGGCATATCCTGATGCTTGCGGGTCCGCCGCCAAATTGGCTCGCGCCGGCTGCAGCGCCTCGCCGAGAGCAGTCTCGATCCCGGCGTCGCGCCCGCTCGCCAACAGCGCGTCGATCGATTCGGCCTTGATCTTCGCCGATGGCGCTGCTTCGAGCGCGGCAAAAAGTTTGGCGCGTAGCTCGGGCGGCGTACCGGCCTTGGTGATCTTCGCGGCGGCATCGCGATAAGCCTTCGCCAGCGCAGCACCATCAATCACATTGAGCGACGCGGCGCGCTCGGCCGCCGCAAGCCGCAGAGCCGCAGGCGCTGCTTCATCATGCGCGATGAGGAACAGTAGCGCCGGCGATGCCTTCACCGCGAGACTTGCCGGAAGCGATTTCGGATCGAGCTTGAGAAACAGATAATCGAACGTTTCGACGAGGTTCGGCAGAGGAATCGGCTTCGATGCCGTTTTACCGAGCCGTTCGATCGCCGCGAAGGGAACCGGCGCCTGCACGCCGCGATCTCTGGCAAGCTGTAGCGCGAGGTTAGCCCCGGGCTGATCGCCCTTCACTGCCGCGCAATAGGCCGGGATGAGAAAAGCGGCTCGCGTCGGCTTGGCATTGGCGGCCACGCTCTGCGGCGGTGGATCGATGACGACAGCGCAAGCCTCTTCATCACGCCCCGCTTCGAGCAGCGCCGTGGCATAGAGCGCAGCAGCGCCCGGTTCACCCGCTTGCATCGCGCCGGCGAGCAACGCGATCTCCTGGTCGATACGGCCAGCCTTCGCGAGCGCGTTGAGCCTGACGCCAAGCTCGGTGCCGTTGCTGGCACCCAGCGCCAGCGCCCGCGCAATGAGAGTTGCGAGCGCGGGCGACGGCGATGGCAATGACACGCCACTCAACAGCTTCTCCAGCGCGGGCGCATCGGTGCCGTTCCACAGATCCGAAGGCAGCGGACTTGCTTGCGCGGACGTGCCTGTTCCCGCACTAGGCGACAAGATTTGCGGGCGATCCGGCGCCGACGGAGCCTCGCTCTCCGTGCCCGGAATGGCGGGAAGCTCTTTCCGCTCGACCTGCGCCGAAGCGTTGGAACTATTGAGGCTGGGTTGGAGCGCTAGGAGCAGCAGGAGCGGCAGGGTCCGAAGCGATTGGAGCGGGCGTGCCGGGAGCGGCGGGAACCGCAACACTTGGAGCAACTGGAACCGCTTCCGTGGGCGGCGCCGCAGGGACGGCGGCCGTAGGTGGAGGCAAATCGCCCTCGCGCGCCTTGACGCCTCGCAAGGACTTGGAGATCTCCTTGGGCTCGGGCTGAAAATATTCGGCAAGCACATAGAGGCTCCCAGCGACGGTACCGCCAATCAGCGCTATAACCATAAGGAACCGAAACAGAGTCGGCATCGGAGCGCTCTTTTTCCTCGATCGTCTATTCGTCGCGAACAGGGCCTTATTGTGGCTCAGACCTTGGCTGAGATAGACCCGTTGCTTGTCCCTTTTCCACATGATGAACGATTCGAAAGCCCGTTGTCAGCATCGGAAGTTTATGGAACCGTAGCCTATTGACGCGCTTAAGCCGGCGCGCCTCCCCATCCCGTGACATGAATGAGTTTAGCACTGGCCGAGCACAAGAAAGAAGACCGTGATCAGCAGGTCCCTGCGATCATTGCGGCCCTCGGGCCCAAAAGCATTGTGCTGATTGGACTTATGGGGGCCGGCAAGACGGCAGTGGGCAAGCGGTTGGCCGCCAAGCTGGACCTGCCTTTCGTCGACGCCGATAAGGAGATCGAGGAGGCGGCGGGTCAATCGATCACGGAAATCTTCGCCGAGCACGGCGAGGCCTATTTCCGCCAGGGCGAGCGGAAAGTGATCGCGCGGCTGCTGGAAGCTGGTCCGCAAGTGCTGGCAACCGGCGGCGGCGCCTACATGATCGAGGAAACCAGGGCCACGATCCGGCAGCGCGGCATCTCCATCTGGCTTCGCGCCGAGCTGCCGGTGCTCCTGCACCGGGTACGGAAGCGGAACCATCGTCCCTTGCTCATTGGCCGTGACAATGAACAAGTGATGCGGAACTTGATGGCGGAGCGTTACCCAATCTATGCCGAAGCCGACATCACCGTGGAGAGCCGCGACGTGCCCCACGAGGTGATCGTCAAGGAAGTCATCGAAGCGGTGGCCGTCAGGCTCGGCTGCCGCACGGCAAGAACGAAGGCGCCGAGGAGCGATACAGTTACATGATCCGCGACCGCGCAAGCGCCAAAACCGAGAGGCTGAGCGACACCGTCATCGATGTCTCGCTGAAAGAGCGAAGCTACCAGATCGTCGTTGGCAAACATCTGATCGGCTCGGCCGGGCGAAGCATCGCGGCCGCCGTACCCGGCGCCCGCTGCGTTGTGGTGAGCGATGCCAATATTGCCGCGCTCTATCTTGAGCCACTCGCCGAAAGCCTTGAACGAGAAAAGATCTATATCGGCCAGGCTATCGTTGCGCCCGGCGAGACAAGCAAGAGCTTTGCCGTGCTGGCAGGCCTTTCCGAACGCTTGCTCGAAATTGGCGTCGAGCGCGGCGATTGCGTTATCGCTCTTGGCGGGGGCGTGGTCGGCGATCTCGCAGGGTTCGCCGCGAGCGTGCTACGCCGTGGCGTTCGCTTCGTGCAGATCCCCACCTCGCTGCTTGCGCAAGTGGATTCCTCGGTCGGCGGCAAGACCGGCATCGACACCAAGCAAGGCAAGAACCTGATTGGCGCCTTCCATCAGCCGAGCCTGGTGCTCGCCGACACCTCTGTGTTGAGCACGCTGCCGGCGCGCGAGTTCCGCTCGGGCTACGCCGAGATCGCGAAATACGGGCTGCTTGGCGACGCGGCCTTCTTCACTTGGCTCGAAAGCCATTGGCAGGCCGTCTTCGCAGGCGACAGCGACGACAGGCTGAAGGCTATCGCCACCAGCATTCGCGCCAAGGCCAAGATCGTCGAGGAGGATGAGTTCGAGGTCACCGGGACCCGGGCCCTGCTCAATCTCGGCCACACTTTCGGCCACGCGCTCGAAACTTTCGCCGGTTATTCGGAGCGGTTGCTGCATGGCGAGTCCATCGCCATCGGCATGCGGCTCGCCTTCGATTTCTCCGTCGAGCAGGGACTTTGCCCGAAAGAAGATGCCGCTCGCGTCGCGCAACACCTGACCGCTGTCGGGCTGCCCACCAAGATCGCGCAGATCCATGGCGCCAAGCCCTCGCCGGAGGAGATGCTGGCGCTGATGGCGCAGGACAAGAAGGTGAAGGGCGGCAAGCTCGCGCTGGTGCTGGTCCGTCGCATCGGCGAGGCGTTCCTGGAGCGCAACGTGAAGATGGACGCGCTCACCAAATTCTTGGACCGGGAGTGCGCTAAAAAATGACGCTCGGTCTCGGCCTGACCCTCGGCGCGATCCTGGGTCTGCTCATCGCGTCGGCGTTTTTCTCCGGCTCCGAGACGGCGCTGACGGCCGCCTCCCGCGCCAAAATGCATGCGCTCGAGCAGGACGGCAACAAGCGCGCCCGCACCGTGAACTATTTGCTGCAAATCCGCGAGCGCTTTATCGGCGCCATCCTGCTCGGCAACAGCCTTGCCAATATTGCGGCGTCGGCGCTGGCGACCAGCCTGTTCCTGACGCTGTTCGGCGAGCGGGGCGTGGCCTACGCGACCATCGTCATGACGGTTCTCGTCGTGCTGTTCGCCGAGGTGCTGCCGAAGACGTACGCCATCATCAATGCGGACCGCATGGCGCTTTTTGTTGCCCCGGCGGTACGCTTCATTGTCGCCCTGCTCGCGCCGATCACCGCGACGATGCAGTGGATCGTCCGCCACACGCTCCGGCTGTTCGGCGCCAATGTCGGCGACGACATTGAGGTGCTGTCCGCGCACGAAGAGATCCGCGGTGCCATCGACCTCCACCACAAGGAGGGCGGCGTGCGGAAGCTCGACCGCGACATGCTTGGCGGCGTGCTCGATCTCCGCGACCTCACCGTCTCCGACATCATGGTGCACCGGACCAATATGGACGCGATCGACGCCGATCTGCCGCCGGAGCAGATCGTCGATGCCGCGCTAAAAAGCTCGCATACGCGCCTGCCGTTATGGCGCGGCGAGCGTGAGGAGATCATCGGCGTGCTCCACGCCAAGACTCTGCTGCGGGCGCTCCGCGAAGCCAAGGGAGACTTAAGCAAGATCGACGTGATGTCGCTCGCCACCCCGCCATGGTTCGTGCCCGATACCACGACGCTAAAGGACCAACTCAGCGCCTTCAAAAGAGAGAAGGCGCATTTCGCCGTCGTCGTCGACGAATATGGAGAGGTGATGGGCCTGGTCACGCTCGAGGACATCATCGAGGAGATCGTCGGCGAGATCACCGACGAAACCGATATCGGAGGCGTGCTCGCCAGACCTCAGGCAGACGGCTCGCTGCTGGTCGACGGCGCGGCGCCGATCCGTGACGTGAACCGGCTGATGGAATGGAACATTCCCGACGAGGAAGCGACCACCATCGCCGGCCTCGTCATTCACGAAGCCCAGACCATTCCCAATCCGGGGCAGGCCTTCACCTTTCATGGCTTCCGCTTCGAGGTCTTGCGCCGGCAGAAGAACCGCATCACCGCACTGAAGGTGACGAAACTGGAATCAGACCGCGACGCGATCGAGCAAGCCGCCGCATCCTAGCCCTACTCCCCCGGCGCAAGCGCTTGAATCGCGAGCGCATGCACCTTGCCTTGCAAGAGATCGGCGAGCGCGGCATTGACCATGCGGTGGCGCTCGACCCGCGATTTGCCGACAAAGGCAGGAGCAACGACCTTCACGCTAAAATGACTCTCGCCGCTCCCCGGCGACGAGGCGTGTCCCGCATGACGATGTGAATCGTTCACGACCTCCAGCGAGACCGGCTGAAACGCAGAGGTCAGTCTTTCCTTGATGGTTTGCTCGATTTGCATGGATTGGCTTTGGGGCGGGGAAGCTTCACGGTCCGGCTGCCTCCCCAGGATACTCTTATTCGCGATGTCCCGCCATTCTTGTTCCGCATCGCATCGCTTCCCATAATGCTAAAGCCATGAAGCTCGACTCGAAATTCTTCGACCGCCTCCGCGTCAAGCCGGACGAGAACCGGATGCTCCGCGACACCTGCCCTTCATGCGAGTGGCAGGGCTGCCGCGAGCCCGGACTCTACCCCGCGCCAAAGGGTCGCAACCGCGAGGGTCAGTATCACCGCTTCTGCCTCGATCACGTCCGCCAATACAACAAGACCTACAACTACTTTTCAGGGCTCCCCGACGAGGCCGTGGTCAAGCATCAGAAGGACGACACCATCGGCCATCGGCCGACTTGGTTCATCGGGGTGAACCCCTGGGCGCGAAACCGTGGCTCAAAACAACGCCCGCCGGTACGCGGCTACGGCCATAGTTTCGAGACCAGGGACCCGTTCAACCTCTTTGCCGAGGAGGCGGCTGCGAAGGCCGCAGCCAAGCCCGAGCGCACCATCCATCGCGCCGAGCGGAAATGCTTGCGCATGCTCAGCCTCGAGGACCACGCCACCAAGGCCGAGATCAAAGCCCGCTTCAAGGAGCTGGTTAAGCTCCACCACCCGGATCATAATGGCGGGGATCGACGCTCCGAGGACAAGTTGCGCGAGGTGATCCAAGCCTATAATTATCTAAGGCAGGCTGGACTTGCCTAGCGAGCCTCGCTTGACCCTAGCTTAAGGGCTTTGGCTTAAGATCGAGCCCCAACAACCGCGACAGACAACACACCAAGACAACAGGCTTATCCATGACGCTTCATGCTGCTTCAAATGCCGCCGGAATGCCGGATATGGCGGTGTCCGTGCGCCAAGTTTTCGGCATCGACACCGATCTCGAAGTGCCCGCTTATTCGCAACCCGACCTGCACGTGCCGGATGTCGATCCCGATTACCTCTTCAACAAGGACGTGACGCTCGCCATCCTCGCCGGCTTCAAGCACAACCGCCGCGTGATGATCCAGGGCTATCACGGCACCGGCAAGTCGACCCATATCGAGCAGGTCGCCGCGCGCCTCAACTGGCCATGCATGCGCATCAACCTCGACAGCCATGTGAGCCGCATCGATCTGGTCGGCAAGGACGCCATCGTCATCAAGGATGGCATGCAGGTGACCGAGTTCCGCGAGGGCATTCTCCCTTACGCGCTCCAAACCAACACCGCGCTCTGCTTCGACGAATACGATGCCGGCCGCCCCGATGTGATGTTCGTGATCCAGCGCGTGCTCGAAGTTTCCGGCAAGCTGACGCTGCTCGATCAGTCGAAGGTGATCCGGCCGCATCCGGCATTTCGCCTGTTCTCCACCACCAACACCATTGGTCTCGGTGACACATCCGGTCTCTATCATGGCACCCAGCAGATCAATCAGGGTCAGATGGACCGCTGGTCGATCGTCGCCACGCTGAATTATCTGCCGCATGACGACGAGGTGAACATCGTGCTCGCCAAGGCCAAGAGCTGGAACACCGAGTCCGGCCGGAAAGTCGTGGGCAACATGGTGCGCGTCGCCGAGCTGACCCGGAACGCCTTTATGAATGGCGATCTCTCCACGGTGATGAGCCCGCGCACCGTGATCACCTGGGCCGAGAACGCCGAGATCTTCGGCGATATCGGCACGGCGTTTGCGCTCTCCTTCCTCAATAAATGCGACGAGCTGGAGCGCGGCCTGATCGCCGAGTTCTATCAGCGTTGCTTCGGCGAGGATCTGCCGCAATCGACCGCCAATGTGGCGTTGAGCTAGATGGCGCTGAGCAAACGGAAAGACGCACTCCTCGATCCGTTCAAGCGCGCCGTCACGCTCGCGACAAGGGCCATCGCCGCCAACAATGAAGTCGAAGTCGTGTTCTCCAACGAGCCCGCTGGGCTTTCCGGCAAGATTGCGCGGCTGCCTGAGCCGTCACGGATTCCCACGAGAACCGAACTCGCCGTGATCCGGGGCCATGCCGATGCCGCGGCGCTTTCCGTCGCGTGTCACGATCCAAAGCTTCATGCCCGGCTCGCCCCCGGAACTGGCGAGGCCCGCGCTGTGTTCGAGGCCATGGAGCAGGCTCGAGTCGAGGCCATCGGCGCGCGCCGTATGAAGGGCGTCGCCGCCAATCTCAACGCCCGTATCGAGAACCGCTACGAGCGGAGCCGTTTCAGCCAATCAACCGAGCGCACCGAGGCGCCGCTTCCCGACGCGCTGGCACTTCTCGTACGCGAGCGCCTGACCGGAGCGCAGGCGCCGGCAAAGGCGCGCGCCATCGTCAATGTGTGGCGTCCCTGGATCGAGGAACGCGCGCGGCCTCTGCTCGACCGCATGCCCGAGCTGATGGCCGATCAGGCGAGCTTCGGCAGGCTCGCCCGCGATCTCTTGGCGGCACTCAATCTTGCCGATCAGCTCGATAATTCGTCGGACGAAAACTCCGAGGGCAAGGAAGGCGAGCCCGACGAGAACATGTCGGCTGAAGATGAGGACGCCGATGGGCGGCAGCAGTCGCAAGCCGCCGCCGATCAAGAGAGCGAAGAGTCGGAAAACGACACCACCGCAGACGACGATGAAAATACCGGGTCTGATCAGCTCGACCGCGACGGCGACAATTACGAGGCGCCGCAGCGCCCCGAGGCTTGGCGGCCCAACGTGTCCGTTCTCGATGATCCCGAGGCCTTCGGCTACACGGTTTACACCAGAGCCTTCGACGAGATCGTCAACGCCGAGCAGCTCTGTGCGGTCGATGAGCTCGACCGATTGCGAGCTTTTCTCGACAAGCAATTGCAGAGCTTGCACGGCGCCGTGGCCCGCCTCGCCAATCGGCTACAACGCCGCCTGCTCGCGCAGCAAAATCGCGGCTGGGACTTCGATCTCGAGGAAGGCATGATCGATGCAGCAAGATTAGCCCGCATCGTCGTCGATCCGATGCATGCTCTCACCTTCAAGCAGGAAACCGACACCAAGTTCCGCGACACCGTGGTGACGCTGCTGCTCGACAATTCCGGCTCGATGCGCGGGCGCCCGATCATGGTTGCTGCCTGCTGCGCCGACCTGCTGGCGCGCACCCTGGAACGCTGTGGCGTCAAGGTCGAGATTTTGGGCTTCACCACTCGCGCCTGGAAAGGCGGTCATGCCCGCGAGCAATGGCTGAACTCCGGTAAGCCCGCCATTCCCGGACGTCTCAACGATCTCCGGCACATCATCTATAAGGCGGCGGACGCGCCGTGGCGGCGCTCCCGCCGCAATCTCGGCCTGATGATGCGCGAAGGGCTGTTGAAGGAAAATATCGACGGCGAGGCGCTCGCCTGGGCGCATAACCGCCTGCTCGCGCGGCCCGAACAGCGCCGCATCCTGATGATGATCTCAGACGGCGCGCCGGTCGACGATTCCACGCTCTCGGTCAATTCCGGGGCCTATCTCGAACGGCATTTACGCCACGTCATCGCCGAGATCGAGACGCGGTCTCCGGTCGAGCTCGTCGCCATCGGTATCGGCCACGATGTCACCCGCTATTACCGCCGCGCCGTTACTGTCACCGACGCAGAGGAGCTTGCCGGCGTCATGACCGACAAGCTCGCCGAACTGTTTGACGAGGACGTCGCTTGGCGTGAGCGGAATCGCAACGGACCTGGCTCCACGCGCACGCGGCGCCGCAAGCTTCATTAGCGGACCCCAAATCTTGCACCGTTCCTCGCGCCTCATCGCCGTCGGGTTGGTCGCTGCCACGTTCGCGTCTCTGGTATTGCCGGCGCTTGCCGACAAGCCGGCGAGCGTGCTGCCCAAGGCCGAACAGATCACCGTCTCGTCGTTGCCGGTGGATTTCGATCGTGAGAATCCCGAGCGCAAGACTTTCGACAAGCTGATCTTCCGTGGCGGCGTCAGCCTGTTCGCCAGCAGCGACCATTTCGGTGGCTACTCGGCACTCGCACTCGACGCCTCCGGCAAGACCTTGTTGGCGATCTCCGATGCGGGGACTTGGCTTCGCGCCAAGCTCGACTATGACGGTCGCGTTGTAAAAGGCCTGAGTGACGCCACCATTGGCCCGATCCTCGGACCCGACGGCAAGCCGATCCGCGACGACAGGCTCCGCGACTCCGAAGGCATGACTTTGATCGAGGGCAACCCGGCAGCCGGCGTCGCTTACGTCTCCTTCGAGCGCAACCACCGCATCCTTCGCTATCCCTTCGCTTTTGCAAATTTCGGACCGCCCAATGGCCAGCTCGCTCTGCCCGCAGAAGCCAAGCGCCTCGACGCCAATCGCGGCGTGGAATCCCTCGCGCTCATTCGCGCCGGCAATCTCAAGGGCGCCATCGCCGCCCTTCCCGAGCGGCTCACCGACAAGTCCGGCAATTTGCGCGCCTGGTTGCTCGGCGGTCCGTCGCCCGGCGCATTTACCATCAAGAATATCGGCGGCTTCGATATTACAGATGTGGCCGGCCTTCCCGACGGCGGCCTCATTTTGCTGGAGCGCCGCTTCCGCTACAGCGAGGGCGTACAGATGCGCATTCGCCGGATTCGCGCCGAGGAACTGAAACCTGGCGCCGCCATTCTCGGCGAGACCCTGCTTGAGGCCACCGACCGCTACAATATCGACAACATGGAAGGCATCGCCGCCCACCGCGGGGCTTCCGGTGAAACCATCATCACCTTGATTTCAGACGATAATTTCAGTGCCTTGCAGCGCACTCTTCTCCTCCAATTCGCGCTCCCCGGCCAGTAACCAATCTCCGGCTAAAATCGAATCGACTTGTAGCGATGCAATTAACGGTCGTTGCCAGCGAGACAAATCGAACTTTTGCCGGAAGATAAAAGCGAAACCGGCCCGACTGGGGAAAGCTCCCCAAACACGGGCCGGTTCAATCAGTAGGATAGACTAGGCGGCGCGGCCGCGAGCCTCTGTATCGGCGGTGATCTTAGCGTGGCGGGCGCTCTTGGCCAGCACGTCGTCGATCTTGGCGACAGCGCTTGCCTCGTCG